>NZ_LMFX01000012.1:0-420784 GCF_001426985.1 Caulobacter sp. Root1472
GGGCAGGGGAATCGCATATGGATTTTTGGTCCGAACGGGATTCTGAGGGTGTCTCCTTGTGAGAGGGAGACGGTCGGATGGAGACGTTCGCGGCTTGTTTTTCGGCGATGGAGGATCCGCGGGCGAGGAACGCTCGGCATGATCTTCTGGAGTTGGTGTTCGTGGCCCTGGCGGCGGTGCTGTGCGGGGCGGAGGACTGCACTGACATGGCCGCCTTCGCGCGGGCCAAGCTGGATTTCCTGCGCCAGGTGGTGAAGCTGGAGCACGGTCCGCCCAGCCACGACACCTTCAGCCGCGTGTTTCGCCGATTGGCGCCCGAGCCGTTCGAAGCGGCCTTCGCCCAGTTCACCGCCGCCTTCGCCGGGGCCTTGAAGGGCGTGGTGGCGATCGACGGCAAGGCTCTGCGCGGAGCCTATGAGCGCGGATGCCGGGCCTCGCCGCTGCATCTGGTCAATGTCTGGGCCGCCGAGGCCCGGCTGGTGATCGGCCAGCGCCTGGCGCCGGGCCGCAACGAAGTGCTGGGCGCCCAGCAGGCCCTGGCCCTGCTGGGCCTGGAAGGCTGCATCGTCACCGCCGACGCCCTGCACTGCCGGGCCGACACCGCCCAGACCATCCTGGACACCGGAGCCGACTACGCCCTGGCCCTGAAGGCCAACCAACCSACCCTGCTGGCCAAGGCCCAGGCCCTGCTCGCCGCCGCCGATCCCACCAACGAGGCCCTCCARGGCCCCGCCAAGGGCCACGACCGGATCGAGGGCCGCGCCGCCCTGGTCGTCCCCGCCAAGGACATGGACTTTCCCGGCCTGGCCGCCGTCGCCCGCGTGGAGACCCACTGCAAGCGGGCCGGCGCCCCCGAGCCGGTCATCGTCCGCTTCTTCCTGCTGTCCACGCTCCTGTCCCCCGAAAGGATGCTCCAGGTCGCCCAGACCCACTGGACCATCGAGAACCAGCTGCACTGGGTGCTCGACGTGGCCCTGCTGGAGGACGCCTCGCGCAGCCGCAAGGACAACGCACCGCAAAACCTCGCCCTGATCCGAAAGCTCGCCCTCAACACCCTGCGACAGCACCCCGCACCCCGGCAAGGGTTCCATCAAGACCAAGATCAAGCGCGCCGGCTGGGATGAAACCTTCCTGCTCTCACTCCTGGGTCATATGCGATAGCCCTGCCCCTRTGGGGGAGGTGTCGGCGAAGCCGACGGAGGGGGGTTATCGGCAGGGCGCAATATCCCGGCCATTCGATCCTAAAACTCCCCCCACCGATCGCTTCGCGATCGCCTCCCCCACAGGGGGAGGATTTAGGGACACGGATTCGGCTGCAGGGCGTGCAGGGCGTTGACCGCCTTTTCCATCTCCTCGGTCCAGGTGAGGTCGAACGCGGCGATGTTGGTCTTCAGCTGGTCCATCGTGGTGGCGCCGATGATGGTGGCGGTGACGAACGCGCGGGTGTCGCAGAACTTCAGGGCCAGCTGGGCCGGGTCGACGCCGAAATGGGCGGCGAGCTCGACATAGCCGCGGATCGCCGGTTCGGCGCCGGGACCCTCGTAGCGCTGCATGCGGTTGTAGAGCGCCTTGCGCGAGCCCTCGGGCAGCTTGCCGTCCAGGTACTTGCCGGTCAGGGCGCCCTGGGCCAGGGGCGAATAGGCCAGCAGGCCCACCTGCTCGCGCATGGCGATCTCGGCGAGGCCGTATTCGAACGTGCGGTTGGCCAGGTGGTAGGCGTTCTGGATCGAGGCGATGCGCGGCAGGCCGTGCGTTTCCGCCTCGGCCAGGAAACGCATCACGCCCCACGGGAACTCGTTGGAGACGCCGATCGCCCGGATCGTTCCCTTCCTCACATGGGCGTCCAGCGCCTCGAGGATGTCGCCGAACGCCTCGAAGTCCTGCTCGTAGTCCTTGAAGGTCTGGCCGCCGAACACCCGCACCGGGCGGTCGGGCCAGTGCAGCTGGTAGAGGTCCAGATAGTCGGTCTGCAGGCGCTTCAGCGACTGCTCGACCGCGTAGTCGATCTGGGCCTTGGTCTGGCGGGTGGGACCGCCGTCGGGCCGCATCCACGACAGGCCGCCGAACGCCGTGCCCCGACCGGCCACCTTGGAGGCCAGGACGATCTCCTGGCGCTTGCCGCTCTTCTTCAGCCACGACCCGATGTGGCGCTCCGTCGACCCCTGCGTCTCTGGGCTGGGCGGGCTGGCGTACATCTCGGCGGTGTCCCAGAAGGTCACGCCCTGGGCGAGCGCGTAGTCCATCTGCTGGTGGGCCTCCGCCTCGCTGTTCTGCGAGCCCCAGGTCATGGTGCCCAGGCAGCAGCGCGAGACCTGGATGCCGGTCCGGCCGAGTTCGACGTAGTCCATGGCGCCCCTTTCAAGGATGTTGCGGATTCATCTTAAGGGCGGCGCGCGCCACGGAAAGCGCAACATCTTGCATGATACTCGCGGGGCCCCGATATTCGGGAAGCGTCCAAGATGGGCGCGCTGTTTTTTCGAAGGGCCTTAACCCGATGAACGACTTCAACCGCGGCTACGCGCGCTCGATCCCCGCGGATCGCGCCGACATGTCGGTTGACGCCGGCCTGCGTAGTTTCATGCTTGGCGTCTACAACAAGGTGGCGCTGGGTCTTCTGCTTTCCGCCGCCCTGGCCTACCTGACGACCGCCTATGCGCCGGTCGCCAACCTGCTCTACATCCAGACCCCGGAGGGCCGTCTTGTCGGCTTCACGGTGCTGGGCATGGTGCTGCGCTTCGCGCCGCTGGCCATGATCCTGGTGTCGATCTTCGCCATGCGCAACCCGACCGCCCGCTCTTCGGGCGCGCTGTACTGGGCGCTGGTGGCCTCGATCGGCGCGGGCCTGGGCCTGTGGCTGCTGGTCTACCAGATCCAGTCGGTGTTCACGACGTTCCTGATCACCGCCATCGCCTTCGGCGGCCTCAGCCTGTTCGGCTACACCACCAAGAAAGACCTGACCGGTTTCGGCAGCTTCCTGATCATGGGCCTGATCGGCCTGGTGCTGGCCTCGCTGGCCCAGATGTTCCTGCACCTGCCGGGCCTGAGCTTCATCATCAGCATCCTGGGCGTGTTCATCTTCGCGGGCCTGATCGCCTACGACACCCAGAACCTGAAGATGAACTACTACCAGATGGTGGGCGTCGATCGCGACTCGATGGCGGTGGCCACCAACTACGGCGCGCTGAACCTCTATCTGAACTTCATCAACCTGTTCCAATTCCTGCTCAGCATCTTCGGCTCGCGCCGCTAGATCCGGGTTCGGACCTGAAACGCGAAAGCCCCGGCGGGAAACCGCCGGGGCTTTTTGCTTGAGAGGCTCCGAGGACGCAGGGCGGCTCTAATCCACCACCTTGAACCGGCCCTTGTCGAACATCCGCAGCACCTGGCCGAGGTCGTGGCCGCGCTTCAGGGTCAGGCCGCCCTGGCCGATCACCGCCCATTGGCCCTGCTTGCGGGCCAGGGCCGGGCGCTTCTCGATGCGGTAGAGCGGGGCCTCGGCCGCGTGGCGGAACACCGAGAACACCGCGTGGTCGATCGTCCCGGCCATGCCGTAGTCGCGCCACTCGCCGGCGGCGACCATCCGGCCATACAGCCGCAGGAGCTGGTCGATCTCGCGGCGCTCGAAGAAAACGACGCCGGCGGCGGGGCGGGAATCCAGGGCCATCGGCCGAATCCTAAACCCAAATCGGGCCCGGATGCGAGCGGCGCCGTGCACGCCCCTCGCCAGCGTTGCGGCCACGCTACAGTCGCGCTTGATAATGTCCGGCCCGGCTCCGGCGGACACGAAATGACCTTAATTTGGACCCGCCGCCGCCCGCTTGGCTCTCCATCTTGAGGCTGTCGGCTGATCGGACATCCTGCGGTTCAGGATCCTGAACAGCCCCCCCAGCCCCCTTGATCGTGGGCCGATCGGCCGACAGACAACTCTCTGCACTACCCGCTCAGAACCCCGCGTGGCGCCCCTCTCCACGCGGGGTTTTCGCGTGCGCGTCACACGGCTTGGCCGCCGATGCAGGCGGGCGACACATGGCGGACACGAACCGCCGCGAAACGACCTTGATCACGCCCTTCGAGCGCCGGCTTGGCCCGCCATAAGATCATTGTCGGCTGATCGGACGTCCCGGCTCGGACCCTGATTGCCCCCCAGCCCCCGACCCGGGCTCCGGTCGGCCGACGGTCTAGATATTCCCCTCCCCCTAAGAGGCCCGCGCGGTGTCCCCTCCCCGCGCGGGCCTTTCTTTATGGGGGAGGCGATCGCGAAGCGATCGGTGGGGGGAGTGTTGCGAGGGCGGCTCAGGAATCGACGATTCGACAACTCCCCCCCTCCGTCGGCTGCGCCGACACCTCCCCCAAAGGGAGAGGGTTTTCTATTTCTCCGCCGCTTCCTGCAGCACGCCGATCACCCGGCCGCCCTTGGCGCCCTGCACCAGGATTACGGTCTTCAGCGCCTCGTCGCCCGCCGCCGGCAGACGGTACAGCCTGGGCCGGCCGTTCCAGGGGCCCAGGCGGACCAGCTCGCGCACGATGTTACGGTGGACCAGGGTCTGGCCGCGGTTGTCGCCGCGCTTGACGGCGATGTCCTGCTCGCGCGGATCGTAGCGCACCAGCCAGACCTCGCCCCCGCCGCGCGGCGCGGGCCCCGAGCCGACGGCGACGCGGGCGCCGTCGCCGACGAATTCCATGTCCGGCGGGTTGGAGGGCGCCTTGGCGGCCTCCTTGACCAGGGTCTCGACGGCTTCGGCCTTGGCGCCGGACGCCTGCTGGCGGCCGGCGACTACCACCTGCGGGGTCGGCACGTCGCGCAGCGAGAACTTCGTGGCGTAGGCGCGCTGGCGAGCGGCGAAGGCGGGCTTGGCGAAGGTGTCGGTCCAGCCCAGATAGTCCCAGTAGTCGACCGAATAGGTCAGGGCCAGCACGCCCTTGTCGTCGGCCATGTCGGCGACGACCTGGTTGGCCTTGCCGCAGGACGAGCAACCTTGGGCGGTGAACAGCTCGACGACCACCGGCGGTTTCGCGGCGAAGGCGGGCGCGGCTGAAAAACCCGCGAGGGTGGCGAGAACAACGGAGAGCAGGGCCTGACGCATGTGCGGGGCACTTAAGCCAAGATCGCGGAAGATGGCCGTTCACGAGGCCGTGAAGGCGGGCTTTCCGCACAAAAACCGTCAACTGCAGGGTGCGCCGGCCGTGCGGCAAGGAAAAAGCCGGGCCCTTTCGGACCCGGCTTGATTTTGTCCGGCGCTGAAGGCGCCCTGACCGGGGCCCTTAGTCGGCCTTGGCCAGGTTGCGCAGCACGTAGTTCAGCACGCCGCCGTTCTTGAAGTATTCAAGCTCGGTGGGCGTGTCGATGCGGCAGCGGACCGGGAAGCGGGCGATGCGGCCGTCGGTCGGGCGGTAGAGCTCGACGATCAGCTGCTTACGCGGCGCCAGGTCCTGCAGGCCGCGGATCGACACGATCTCCTCGCCCGTCAGTTCCAGCTTCTGCCAGCCTTCCTGGACGAACTGCAGCGGCAGCACGCCCATGCCGACCAGGTTGCTGCGGTGGATGCGCTCGAAGCTCTCGCAGATCACCGCCCGGACGCCCAGCAGCTTGGTGCCCTTGGCGGCCCAGTCGCGCGAGCTGCCGGTGCCGTATTCCTTGCCGCCGAACACCACGGCCGGACGGCCCTCGGCCTGGTACTTCATGGCCGCGTCGTAGATCGACATCACCTCGCCCGAGGGGAAGTGCTTGGTCACGCCGCCTTCGATGTCCGGGGTGATCTTGTTGCGGATGCGGATGTTGGCGAACGTGCCGCGCATCATCACCTGGTGGTTGCCGCGACGGGCGCCGTAGCCGTTGAAGTCCAGCGGGTCGACGCCGTGGTCGATCAGGTACTGGCCAGCGGGGCTGGTCTTCTTGATCGAGCCGGCCGGGCTGATGTGGTCGGTGGTGATCGAGTCGCCGAACACGGCCAGGACGCGGGCTTCCACGATGTCGGTGACCGGGGTCGGGGTCATCGACATGTTGGGGAAATAGGGCGGGTTCTGGACGTAGGTCGAGTCGCCTTCCCAGGCGTAGGTCTGGCCGCCGGTGATCTTGATCCCCTGCCAGTTCTTGTCGCCCTTGAAGACGTCGCCATAGCGGGTGGCGAACATCTTCTCGGTGACCGACTTGCGCTGCAGGGCGGCGATGTCCTCGTTCGAGGGCCAGATGTCCTTCAGGAAGACGTCGGCGCCCTTCTTGTCCTGGCCCAGCGGCTGGGTGGTCAGGTCGATCTTCATCGAGCCGGCCAGGGCGTAGGCCACCACCAGCGGCGGCGAGGCCAGGTAGTTGGCGCGGACGTCCGGATTGACCCGGCCTTCGAAGTTGCGGTTGCCCGACAGCACCGAGCAGGCCACCAGGTCGGCGTCGTTGACGGCCTTGCTGATGTTCTCGGGCAGCGGACCCGAGTTGCCGATGCAGGTGGTGCAGCCGTAGCCGACCAGGTTGAAGCCCAGCGCGTCCAGATGCTTGGTCAGGCCGGCCTTCTGCAGGTAGTCGGTGACCACCTGCGAGCCGGGGGCCAGCGAGGTCTTCACCCACGGCTTGACCTTCAGGCCCTTGGCGACCGCGTTCTTGGCCAGCAGGCCGGCGGCGATCAGCACCGAGGGGTTGGAGGTGTTGGTGCAGCTGGTGATGGCCGCGATGACCACGTCGCCGTGGCCGACGTCGAAGTTTTCGCCCTCGACCGGCACGCGGGCGGCGGGGGCCTCGGCCTTGCCGAACTCACCGGCCAGGCTTTCGGCGAACTTGCCGGCGGCCTCGGTCAGCAGCACGCGGTCCTGCGGGCGCTTGGGGCCGGCCAGCGACGGCAGCACGGTCGACAGGTCCAGCTCCAGGGTGTCGGTGAAGGTCGGCTCGGCGACGCCGGGCTCCCACCACAGGCCCTGCTCCTTGGCGTAGGCTTCCACCAGGGCGACGCGGGCGGCGTCGCGGCCGGTGCCCTTCAGATAGGCCACGGTCGAGGCGCTGATCGGGAAGAAGCCGCAGGTCGCGCCGTATTCCGGAGCCATGTTGGCGATGGTCGCCTGGTCTTCCAGGGTCAGGTTGGCCAGGGCGTCGCCGTAGAATTCGACGAACTTGCCGACCACGCCCTTCTTGCGCAGCATCTGGGTGACGGTCAGCACCAGGTCGGTGGCCGTCGCGCCTTCCGGCATGGCGCCGGTCAGCTTGAAGCCGATGACTTCCGGAATCAGCATCGGGATCGGCTGGCCCAGCATGGCCGCCTCGGCCTCGATGCCGCCCACGCCCCAGCCCAAGACCGACAGGCCGTTGACCATGGTGGTGTGGCTGTCGGTGCCGACCACGGTGTCGGGATAGGCGACTTCGGCGCCGTCGACGGCGGCGGTCCAGACGGTCTGGGCCAGGTATTCCAGGTTCACCTGGTGGCAGATGCCCGTGCCCGGAGGCACGACGCGGAAATTGTTGAACGCCGACGAACCCCAGCGCAGGAAGCGGTAGCGCTCGATGTTGCGCTCGTATTCCTTGGCGACGTTCTCGTCATAGGCCTTGGACGAACCGAAGTTGTCGACCATCACCGAGTGGTCGATGACCAGGTCGACCGGGTTCAGCGGGTTGATCTTGGCGGGGTCGGCGCCCAGCGACACCATGGCGTCGCGCATGGCGGCCAGGTCGACGACCGCCGGAACGCCGGTGAAGTCCTGCATCAGCACGCGGGCCGGGCGGAAGCTGATCTCGTGCTCGACGCTGCCCTTGTTGTCCAGCCAGTTGGCCACGGCCTTGAGGTCGGCTTCGTTGACCGAAACGCCGTCTTCGTAGCGCAGCAGGTTCTCCAGCAGCACCTTCATCGACACCGGCAGCTTGCCGGCGTCGGCCAGACCGGCTTCCTCAGCGGCGCGAAGGCTGTAATAGACGTAGGTCTTGCCGCCGACGACGAGTTCGCGGCGGGTTTTGAGGCTGTCTACAGACGCCATTTCGAAGGATCCCTTCTCTGTCCACGGCCGCCGGAAAACCTCTCCAGGGATCGCGCGATCGAGGCGGACCCACAGCGTCCATCCTCGCGCCGCGTACGCCCCATCCAATGCGGAGGGTGACGGCCGAGGGCTTCTTAGCCGTCGTCGTGGGCAACGTCCATGCGCAGGGCAGGGTCTTGAGGGCTTGCGGCCTATGTTGAGAACTATTCGCATCAAGGACTTAAGTCTTGTTCGCGGCGAACGGCGGCTGTTCTCGGGGCTGGACCTGGAGGTTTCGGCCGGCCAGGCGGTGGCGCTGACCGGGCGCAACGGCGCGGGCAAGACCAGTCTCTTGCGGGCGGTGGCGGGACTGTTGCGGCCGTCGCAGGGCGTCATCGGCTTCGACGGCGAGGCCGGCCCGCTGGAGGCCGAGGTCGCGCGGTCCGACGGCCTGCACCTGGTCGGCCATCACGACGGCCTGAAATCGACGCGCTCGGCCTGGGAGGAGCTGCTGTTCCAGGCCCGCTGGACGGGCGGCTCGGAGGCCTCGGCCCGCGACGCGGCGACCCGCCTGGACCTGGACCGCCTGCTCGACCTGGAGGTCCGCCGCCTGTCGGCCGGCCAGCGGCGGCGCGTGGCCCTGGCGCGGCTGCTGGCCAGTCCTCGGTCGCTGTGGCTGCTGGACGAGCCGATGGCCCCGCTGGACGCCGGCCATCGCGAGGGCTTCGGCGTCCTGATGGCCGAGCACCTGGCCGGCGGCGGCATGGTGCTGGCCGCCGTGCACGACCCCCTGCCCGTGCCCTGCCGGGTGGTGGAGGTGGGGGGATGAACGCCTTCCTGATCTTGCTGCGCCGCGAGTTGGCTCTGGCCTGGGGCAAGGGCGGTGGTCCTCTGCTGGCCCTGGCCTTCTACGCCTGCGTGGTCACCCTACTGCCCCTGGCCGCCGGCCGCGCGCCCGAACGGCTGGCCAGCCTGGCCCCCGGCATCGCCTGGCTGGCCCTGGCCCTGGCCGCCCTGCTGTCCCTGGAGCGGCTGTTCGAACGCGACTTCGAGGACGGGGCGTTGGACCTGCTGGCGCTGGGTCCCGCGCCGCTCGAGATCGTGGCCGTGGCCAAGTGCCTGGCCCATTGGCTGGCGGCGGGCGCGCCCCTGGCCTTCGCCGCTCCGATCGCCGCCCTGGCTCTGGGGGCCTCGCCGGCCATCATCCCGCTGCTGATCCCCTGCGCCCTGGCCGGGGGCCTGGCCTTCTCGTTCCTGGGCGGGCTGGGGGCCAGCCTGGCCCTGGGCAGCAAGCGCGGCGGCCTGCTGGTGGCGGTGATCGTCCTGCCGCTCTACGTGCCGCCGGTGATCTTCGGGGCCGGCGCCCTGGACGCCCTGGCCGGCGGCCTGCCCTGGACCGGCGGCCTGTTCCTGCTGCTGGCCTATTCGGCGGCGGCCGTGGCGCTGGGACCGATCGCCATGGCGGCGGCTTGTCGGAATGCGCTGGATTAGGCTGAACTCCAGGGCTCGGCCCAAGCTCAGTGGCGGAAACCCTCGTCCTTCGACAAGCTCAGGATGAGGGTTTCTTTTGAACCGTCGTCGAATTCGTCCTCATCCTGAGCTTGTCGAAGGACGAGGACGCTCCCAGGTCTCCCGCCGCTCCTAAATCGGCCCCGCGCTGGCGCAGACGGACTGGCTCCGTCGCTCGCCCAGCACCACCGCGAAGCTGCCGGCGATGATCATCAGCCCGCCGGCCGCCAGGGCCCAGGTCAGGCGGTCGCCGAACAGCATCACCCCGACGCAGGCGCCCATCAGCGGCTCGATGTTGATGAACACCCCGGCGCTGGCGCTGTCGACCCGGGCCGAGCCGAACTGCCAGGCGGCGGTGGCCACCAGGGTGCTCAGGACGCCCAGACCCAGGATGCCGCCCCAGGCGACCGGGCTGAGGTCCAGCCTCGGCGGGCCGTGCATCAGGAAGGCGATCGGGGCCACGGTGACGGCGGCGACGATCACCGTCACCGCAGGAATGGCCATCTCGTTGGGTGCCTTGGGCGCGCGGCGCAGCACCGTCAGCCAGGCCAGGAAGATGAACAGCGAGCCCAGCGACAGGGCCACGCCCAGCGGCGAGCCGGCCCCGTCGGGCTTGCCGGCGATCAGGGCGGCCCCCAGGGTCGCGGCGGCGACCCCGGCCCACGAGGCGCGGCTGACCTTTTCGCCCAGCAGCTTGGCCGCGATGGCGATCAGGGCCGGCATGGCCCCGACCAGCAGGGCCGCCAGGGTGACGCTGACATGGGCCAGGCCCTCGAACTGCACCATGAAGGCGATGCCATAGAGCGCGCCGGCCAGAAGGACGACCGGCGAGCGGAACAGGGCCCGGGTCTCGGCGCTGCGCAGGGCGAACGGCGCGGCCACCACCGCCGCCACCACGAAGCGCAGCAGCACCATGTGGGCGGAGTCGGTCTCGCGCAGCACCAGCTTGCCCAGCGGAAAGCCGAGGCCCCAGCACAGGCCGGAGACGATCAGGGCGAGAAAGGCGATGCGTTTGTTGGAGCGGTTCATGACCGGGCTTCTAACCGTGTTCGTGCCGAGTTGTGTCAACACCGAGCGCTAGGGGGCGAATTCCCCGTCCTTCGACAAGCTCAGGATGAGGAATTCGAATGCCACCGCTGCAAAAGTAGCCCTCATCCTGAGCCTGTCGAAGGACGAGGGCGGCTCATGAACCGCTAGAGTTTCAGCCCGAACCGCGGTCCGATCGCCGTCATCGTCAGATAGAGGCCGATGGTGACCGCGCAACCGGCCCCCAGCGCCATCCAGAAGTTCACGCCCCGCCGCAGCAGGGCCGGCACGATCAGGAACATCGGCAGGGACGGCAGCACGTACCAGAAGGTGGCCTCGACATGGGTCGCCATCCGCTTGACGTCATGGGTGTCGCGCCACAGCCACAGCATGCCCAGGATCGAGATCAGCGGCAGCGAGGCGACCAGGGCGCCGAAGCCCGGCTGGCGCTTGGCGATCTCGGACACCAGGGCGATGATCACGCCCGAAATCGCGGCCTTGGCCAGCAGGTGCAGCATCGCGCGGGTCTCCCTGGACGGCGGCGAGGTGTTTATGCATCGCGGCGTCCGTCAGTTCTGCAATATTCGCCGGTGATCCTGACATTCCCGGGTTACACGCGGACTCGAGGTTCCGCTCCAGGAACAATCCCTTGGAGCAACCCATGCGCCTGCAGCCCAGCCGCCTCGCCCTGATAGCCGCGGCCGTCTTCACGTTTTCCGGCGCGGCGGTCGCCGTCGCCCAGGACGGTCCCCCGCCGCCCGGTCCCCCGCCCATGACCGACGACGGCCCGGCCGGTCCCGGCGGACCGCCGGCGATGATGCGCCACCACCGCCTCGACCCCGAAGCCCACGCCCAGCATCTGCGCGACGTGCTGCAGCTGCGCGCCGACCAGGACGGCGCCCTGAAGGCCTATCTGGACGCCGTCGCGCCCAAGGATTGGACCAAGGACCATCCGAAGCGGGAAGCGGTCGACACACCGCGCCGGCCGCCGACCACGCCCGAACGCCTGGATCGCGAGGCCGAGCGCCTGGGCCGCGCCAGGGCGCGGATCGACGCCACCCGCGCCTTCTACGCCGCCCTGTCGCCTAGCCAGAAAAAGGCCTTCGACGCCCTGGGCCCGATGGCCGGCGGCCACGGCCCGATGATGCGCCGCGCCGAATTCCGCCACTTCAAGGGCGGTCCGGGCGGAATGCCGCCCCGGCCGAAGGCGGACTAGGTAGCCTCCACGATTGCGGGCGCCCTCCAGGTCTTCTAAGGCTCGGGACATGGGCGCCCGTGATCCACACCATCCGCTGGACTTCCTGACCAACCCCGAGCGGTTCATGGCCTTTTCGCGCTGGGCCGCGCCGATGTTCGGCGTAGTCGCCGCGGTGCTGGCCGCCGTGGGCCTGGTGCTGACCTTCGCCGCGCCGGAGGATTACCAGCAGGGCGACACCGTGCGGATGATGTTCATCCACGTGCCGGCCGCCTCGCTGTCGCTGTTCGTCTATCTGTGCCTGGGGATCGCCAGCTTCCTGGCCCTGGTGTTTCGCCACGCCCTGGCCGACGCCGCCGCCGTGGCCTGCGCCCCGCTGGGCGCGGCCTTCACCGCCCTGGCCCTAGCCACCGGATCGCTGTGGGGCAAGCCGATGTGGGGAACCTGGTGGGTGTGGGACGCCCGCCTGACCTCGGTGCTGGTGCTGCTGCTGTTCTACCTGGGCTACCTGGCCCTGCGCTCGGCGCTCGAGGACGAGCAGAAGGCGGCCCGGGCCGCCGCCATCCTGGCCCTGGTCGGCCTGATCAACCTGCCGATCGTCAAGTTCTCGGTCGAATGGTGGAACAGCCTGCACCAGGGCAGCTCCACCCTGTTCGCCAAGCCGGGCAACGGCCTGCCGGCGGTCTATGCCTGGCCGATGCTGGTGATGAGCCTGGCCTATCTGTCGGCCTTCGGCGCGCTGTGGCTGGTTCGGATACGCGCCCTGGTCTGGCGGCGCAAGGCCCGCGCCCTGGCCCTGCAGCAGGCGGAAGGCTAGCCGATGCACTTCGATTTCGACGCCGGCAAGTACGCGGTCTATGTCTGGCCGGCCTTCGCCCTGACGGCCGGCGCCTTCGTCTGGATGATCGCCGACAGCCTGGCCTCGGCCCGTCGCTGGCGGCGCGAGGCCGAACGGCTCCAGGCCCAGCGGGACGCGAGGAAGCCGTGAGGCGCTGGATCGGCTTCGCGCCGCTGGTCGTGCTGGTCGGCCTGGGCGTGCTGTTCGCCGGCTACGCTCTCAAGCACGATCCGCATGTCCAGCCCCACGCCCTGGTCGGCAAGCCCGTCCCTGCGGTGACCCTGCCCGACCTGGACACCGGGGCGATGGTCGCCGTGCGCGACGCGCCGAAGGGACCGCGCCTGATCAACTTCTTCGCCTCCTGGTGCGCCCCCTGCCGGGTCGAGGCTCCGCAGCTGATGGCGCTGAAGGCCCGGGGCGTCACCCTGGTCGGGGTAGCCTACAAGGACGAGCCCGCTCGCACCCAGGCGTTCCTGGGCGAACTGGGCGACCCGTTCGCCGTCAAGCTGATGGATCGCAACGGCCGGGCCGGCATCGAGTTCGGCGTCACCGGCGTGCCCGAGACCTTCCTGGTCGGGGCCGACGGCGTGATCCTGGCCAAGCACAGTGGCCCCCTGACCGACGCCGACGTCGAGGAGATGCTGGCCAAGCTGCGCTAGCCGGACGCCAAAAGGCCCGGACGGCTTTCGCGGTCCGGGCCTCTGGTCTGTCTAGAACGGCTGCGGCTTAGCAGCGATGGCCCTTGCCGATCTGGCTGCCGGCATAGGCCCCGACGCCCGCGCCCAGCAGGGTGCCGGGAGTGCGGTTGCCGTTCGAGACCGAGTTGCCCAGCAGGCCGCCGGCCAGGGCGCCGATCACCGCGCCGGTCGCCTTGCCGTTCTTGCGGTGCGAGCGGCAGCTGTCGTAGCGGCTGTAGCGGCTGTCATAGCGACGATCGTAACGGCTGTCGTAGCGCGACTCGTAGCGGTGGTGGTCGCGGTAGTAGCGGCCGTCATGGGCCGAGGCGAAGCTCGGGGCCGAAACCAGGCTCAGGGCGGCCGTGGCCGCGGCGATCATCGAGAGGGTGGTCTTGGTGGCGGTACGCATCGGGTGTCCCTTTCCATTCAAATTCATGTCCGACCGGCCCCGATCCGATCGATCTTGAGGACACCCTACGCCCCGCCGCCTGAACGGCGTCGGCAACCCGACTTTCATCTGGCGTTCAGGTTGGCGTCCGGTTTTGGCCGTGTTTCGTTGAACGGAGCCGCGACCATTAACCGCGCGTTGACCATGCTCGCCGACCTTGCATTAACCATGATAGAGTCGCGTCCATGAGCACGATCCGTCCGACCGGCCTGCCGTCCGTCCCACCGAGACCCGCCTCAGCGCAAGGCTCGTCGGCGGCTGGCGGCTCGCGCGCGGCGGCGTTCTTCCAGGCGGCCGTCAGCGACGCCGCCGCGGCCCGACCCACCGCCCCGCCGATCGCCGTCCAGCTGCAGACCCAGGCCCAACCGCAGCGTCCGCCGCCGGCCCGGCCGTTCGTCCAGCCGGCCGAGCAGCCACAGAAGATCCTGCGCCCGGGCTCGCTGCTGAATATCCTGGTCTAGACGTCTAGACCGGCCAGGTGTCCGGACTCATCGCCAGCACCTCGCCCGCCAGGTAGAGCGAGCCGCAGATCAGCACGTGCGGCGTCGGCTCGAGCGCCAGCGCCTTGTCGAGCGCCGCCTCGACGCTGTCGCAGGCATGGGCCCGCAGGCCGGCCAGTTCCGCCGCCGCCGCCGTCTGGGCCGCGCTGGCCGCGGCATGGCCCTCGAACGTCACGGAAAAGACCTTGGCCTTCAGCGGTGCGAACGGCGCGAAGAACCCCGTGGCGTCCTTGTTGGCCAGCAGGCCGGAGATCAGGGCCACGGGCCGCCCGTCGCGCGCCGCCAAGTCGCCCAGGGCCCGGGCCACCGCCTGGCCCGCATGGGGATTGTGGCCGCCGTCCAGCCAGAGGTCCGCCCCGTCCGCCCGGGTCCGCTCCGCCAGGGGACCGGCCGTCAATCGCTGGAATCGGGCCGGCCAGGTGGCGGCTGCGATCCCCCGGGCCATGGCGGCCTCGTCGACGCGCGAATCGTTCAGGGTCAGCAAGGCCGCCACGGCCAGGCCGGCGTTGGCGAACTGATGCTCGCCCGGCAGGGCCGGGGCCGGCAGGTCCAGCAGGCGATCCTGCATCTGGACCAGCAGCCGGCCGCGTTCGTTCCAGGCGTCGAAGTCGCGGCCCATCAGGGTCAGGGGCGCCTCGAACAGGTCGGCCTCGCGTTCGACCACCCGCTCGGCCTCCTCCTGCTGGCGGGCCGAGACGACGGGGGTGTTGGGCTTGATGATCCCGGCCTTTTCCTGGGCGATGGCCGCCAGGGTGTCGCCCAGGAACTCGCGGTGGTCGATGTCGATCGGGGCGATCACGCTGACCGCGGGCAGGACGACATTGGTGGCGTCCAGGATCCCGCCCAGCCCCACCTCGACCAGGCAAAGGTCGGCCGGAACCTCGGAGAAGGCCTGGAAGGCCGCGGCGGTGGTGATCTCGAAGAAGGTGATCGGCAGGCCGGCGTTGGCCGCCTCGACGCGCTCGAGCACCTGGGCCAGGTGCTCGTCGGTGATCAGCGTCCCCGCCAGCCGGATGCGTTCGGCGAACCGCACCAAGTGCGGTGAGGTGAAGACGTGGACCCTCAGCCCGGCCGCCTCGGCCATGGCCCGCAGATAGGCGACGGTCGAGCCCTTGCCGTTGGTGCCGGCCACATGGATCACCGGCGGCAGCCTCTTCTGCGGATCGCCCAGGGCGGCGCACAGCCGCACCATGCGGTCCAGCGACAGGTCGATCAGCTTGGGATGCAGGGCCTGCAGCCGGGCCAGCGCGGCGTCATGGGCGCGGAGGTGGTCGGTCATGGAGGGTCCGCCCTCGTCCTTCGACAAGCTCAGGATGAGGGCTATTGCTCACTCTGCGCCAAATTCGATCCTCATCCTGAGCTTGTCGAAGGACGAGGATCGCTCACGAACGTGGATCAAGCCGCTTTCAGCGCCCGGCCCATCATCAGCGTGCCCAGGATCGAGCCCAGCACGGCCGGCAGGTCCTTGCGGTGCGTCACGCGGTCGACCATGCCCTTCTCGACCAGGTATTCCGAGCGCTGGAAGCCCGGCGGCAAGGTCTCGCGGATGGTCTGCTCGATCACCCGCGGGCCGGCGAAGCCGATCAGGGCGCCCGGCTCGGCCAAGTGCACGTCGCCCAGCATGGCGTAGGAGGCGGTGACGCCGCCGGTGGTCGGGTCGGTCAGCACCACCGCATAGGGCAGGCCGGCGTCCTTCATGGCGTTGATGGCCAGGGTGGTGCGGGCCATCTGCATCAGGGATAGCGCCCCTTCCTGCATCCGCGCGCCGCCTGCGGCGGTGAAGGCCACCAGCGGAACCTGGCGGGTGATCGCGGCCTCGGCGGCGGCGATGAAGCCCTCGCCCGCGGCCATGCCCAGCGAACCGCCCATGAAGGCGAAGTCCTGGACCAGCACCACGGTGTCGACGCCGCCGACCTTGCCGAAGGCGATGGCCATGGCGTCCTGCTCGCCGGTCGCCTTGCGAGCGGCGGCCAGGCGGTCCTTGTAGGACTTGCCGTCTGAGAACTTCAGCGGATCCTCGACCACGGCCGGGGTCGGCAGGACCTCGTGGACGCCGTCGTCGAAGGTGTATTTGAACCGCGCCTCGGGGCCGATGCGCATGTGGCGTCCGGCCGGGGTGACCCACAGGGCCGCGTCCAGGTCGGAGCGGTAGATCATCTCGCCGGTGTCGGGGCACTTGACCCACAGGTTCTCGGGCGTCTCGCGCTTGGCGAACGCGCCGCGCACGCCGGGCGCGATCCGCGACAGCCAGCCGCCGCGCCGCTCGGTCGCGATCTTGGTCTTGTCGCCCTTTTTGGGCCCCTGGGGTTCAGCCATCGCCATAGCCTTCAGCCTCACGCCATTTCGAGTCGCGCCGACCGCACAGCCTTAGCCAGCTCCGACGCCTTGAGAAGAACCTTCTCGGTCACGTTTTCGTTCACCTTGGCCGCGGATTCGATTTCATCCACCAGGGCCGAGCCGACCACAGCGGCGTCGGCGATCCGGGCGACGGCGGCCGCCTGCTCGGGGGTGCGGATGCCGAAGCCGACGGCCACCGGCAGGCCCGAGGCCGCCCGCAGCCGGGCCACGGCCGGGGCCACGTCGCCGGCGTCGGCCGACTTGACGCCGGTCACCCCGGCCACCGACACGTAATAGAGGAAGCCCGAGGTGCGGCGGACCACGGCCGGCAGGCGCGCGTCGTCGGTGGTGGGGGCGGCCAGGCGGATCAGCGAGACGCCGTGGGCTTCCAGGGCGTCGGCCAGCGGGTCGGCTTCCTCCGGCGGGCAGTCGACGACGATCAGGCCGTCCACCCCGGCCTGGGCGGCCTCGCGGGCGAAGGTCTCGAAGCCCTTGTTCACCAGCGGGTTCAGGTAGCCCATCAGGATCAGCGGGGTGTCGTCGTCGCCCTGGCGGAAGGCGCGGACCAGGTCTAGCGTGCCGTTCAGGGTCATCTTCTGGGCCAGGGCGCGCTGGCTGGCGCGCTGGATGGTCGGGCCCTCGGCCATCGGGTCCGAGAACGGGAAGCCCAACTCGATGATGTCGGCCCCGGCGGCCGGCAGGCCCTCCAGGATCGCCAGCGCCGTGGCGGCGTCGGGATCCCCGGCCATCACGTAGGAGACGAAGCCGGCCCGGTTCTCGGCCTTCAGCGCCGCGAACCGGCGGTCGATACGGTCTTTGGTCAAAGTCGCTCTAGCCCTAGATCGTCCGCCCGAGGGCGTCGGCCACGGTGAAGATGTCCTTGTCGCCCCGGCCCGACAGGCACAGCACGATCACCCCGCCCTCGCCGATCTCCCTGGCCAGCTGCGGCAGCTTGGCCAGGGCGTGGGCGCTTTCCAGGGCCGGGATGATGCCCTCGAGTTCGGCGCACAGCTGGAAGGCCTTCAGCGCCTCGTCGTCGGTGCAGGTCAGGTATTGGGCCCGGCCGACGTCGTGCAGGAACGAGTGCTCCGGCCCGATGCCCGGATAGTCCAGGCCCGCCGAGATCGAGTGGGCGTCCAGGATCTGGCCGTCGTCGTCCTGCAGCAGGTAGGTCTTGTTGCCGTGCAGAACGCCCGGGCGGCCGCCGGTCAGGGAGGCGGCGTGCTTGTCGGTCTCCAGGCCGTGGCCCGAGGCCTCGACGCCGTAGATCTTGACGCTCTCGTCGGCCAGGAAGGGGTGGAACATGCCGATGGCGTTCGAGCCGCCGCCCACGCAGGCCACGACCGCGTCGGGCAGCCGGCCTTCCAGGTCCTGGATCTGCTCGCGGGTCTCATTGCCGATCACCGCCTGGAAGTCGCGGACCATGGCCGGATAGGGATGCGGGCCGGCGGCGGTGCCGATCATGTAATAGGTGTCGGCCACGTTGGTGACCCAGTCGCGCATGGCCTCGTTCATGGCGTCCTTCAGGGTCGCCGCCCCCGAGGTCACCGGGCGGACTTCCGCGCCCAGCAGGTTCATGCGGAAGACGTTGGGCTTCTGCCGGGCCACGTCGACGGCGCCCATGTAGACGACGCAGGGCAGGCCGAAGCGGGCGGTGACGGTGGCCGAGGCCACGCCGTGCTGGCCCGCGCCGGTCTCGGCGATGATCCGGGTCTTGCCCATGCGCTGGGCCAGCAGGATCTGGCCCATGCAGTTGTTGATCTTGTGCGCGCCGGTGTGGTTCAGCTCCTCGCGCTTGAAGTAGATCTTGGCCCCGCCGAGATGGCGGCTCAGGCGCTCGGCGAAATAGAGCGGCGAGGGGCGGCCCACATAGTGGGTCAGGTAGCCGGCCAGCTCTTTCTGGAAGCTGGGATCGTTCTTGGCCTCGGTGTAGGCGCGGTCCAGCTCGAGCACGAGCGGCATCAGGGTCTCGGCCACGTAGAGGCCGCCATAGTCGCCGAAGCGGCCCTTGGCGTCCGGATAGGCGGACCAGTCGTTAGGTTTCACCGAAGCGTTCACGGGACTCTTCCAGACGTCAGGCGCGTTTGACGGCGTCCAGGAACGCCGTGATCAGAGCCGGGTCCTTTAGGCCGGGACCCCGCTCGACGCCAGAGGAAACGTCCACCAGCGGGGCGCCGGAGGCCCGGACGGCCTCGGCGACGTTCCACGGATCCAGCCCTCCGGCCAGGAAATGCGGGCGAGAAAAGCGCCGGCCTTCCAGCAGGCTCCAGTCGAACCTTGCGCCGGTGCCGCCGGGCAGGGCCGATCCTTCCACGGGTCTGGCGTCGAACATCAGGTGCTCGGCGACGCCGTCGAAGGCCCGGGCCTGGTCGACGTCGGCGGCCGACGAGATCGAGAAGGCCTTGATCACCCCGGCGCCGGAGCGGGCGGCGATCTCGCGGACCCGGGACGGGGTCTCCTTGCCGTGCACCTGGATCAGGTCGGGCTTCAACGTGGCCATCAGCCGGTTGACCAGGGCGTCGTCGGGATCGACGGTGACGGCCACGGTCCTGACCGGGCCCTGGCGCAGCGGCGCGGCCAGCCGGGCGGCGGCCTCGGGCTCGAGGTTGCGCGGGCTTTTGGCGAAGAAGACGAAGCCGACATAGGCCGCTCCGCCGGCGACGGCGGCGGCGACGCTCTCGGCCGTGGACAGCCCGCAGATCTTGGCCTGGGTGGTCATGGGGGGGAGGTACGGCGTCGCGGCCGCCCATGCAAGGTCCTCCCCCGTGGGGGAGGCGGCCGAAGGCCGGTGGGGGGAGTGTTGGAGCCGTCGATCCTGGATCCGGCCGTCTTCCGACCACGCCCCCCTCCGTCGGCTGCGCCGACACCTCCCCCACGGGGGGAGGATCTTTGGGTCAGCCCGCGCCCAGCGGTCCCGCCGCCTCCACCGGGTCCGACAGGGTGGCGCGCATGGTGCAGACCAGGCCTTCGGGGCGGTAGTCCATGGTCGCCGCGCCCTTCAGCTCGCCGCGCAGGCTGCGTTCGATCAGGCGCGAGCCGAAGCCGCGGCGGCGGGGCGGGACGACGGGCGGGCCGCCGGTCTCGGTCCAGGTCAGGGCCAGGTCGCGGGTCGCCGCGTCGTAGGTCCAGGCCAGCACCACCCGGCCTTCGCCGCCGCCCCGCTCGCGGCTGGACAAGGCGCCGTACTTCAGCGCGTTGGTCGCCAGTTCGTGGAAGATCAGGGCCATGGTCAGGGCCCCGCCCGGCGCCAGCCAGACCGGCGGCCCCTCGACCGCCAGCCGCTCGGGCGCCTCGGGCGGCACGAACGGCGCCAGAGCCCGCTCGGCCACGTCGCGCAGCCCGGCCCCGTGCCAGCTCTCGCGGGTCAGCACGTCATGCACCTGCGACAGGCCCAGCAGCCGCGACTCGAACTTCTCGAACGCCGTCAGCGGGTCGGCCTCGGTCTTCAGGGTCTGGCTGGCCATCGACTGCACGGTGGCCAGGGTGTTCTTCACCCGGTGGTTCAGCTCGTTGATCAGCAGCCGCAGCTGGCCCTGGTAGTGCTGCTGCTCGGCCTCGACCTGCTTGCGGGCGGTGATGTCGGAGATGATCACCACCAGGTAGGGCCGCCCGTCGCCGGGATCGACCCGCGAGGCGGTGACGTGCACCCAGACCGGCCCGTCGCGGCCCTCGACCCGCCGCTCCAGCGCATAGGTGTCGATCTCGCCGGTCAGCAGGGCCAGGCCCTGGGTGACCACGGTGGCGACATTGTCCTCGCCCGGCGCGATGTCCATGAAGGTCGAGGCCAGCAGGGTCTCGCGGTCGCGGCGGGTGATGGCGCAGAACCGGTCGTTGACCTCCAGGAACCGGCCGCTGCCCGACACCCGGGCCACCCCCATGGCCGCCTGGTCGAACAGCGCCCGGTAGCGGGCCTCGGCCGCCTGCAGCCGGCGGCGGGCCTCCACGGCGGCGGTGACCATTTCGGTATAGAGCACTAGCCCGCCGATCCGGCCGTCGTCGGTGCGCCAGGGGGCCATCGACCAGCGCACCCAGTGCACGCGGCCCTCGCCGTCGACATAGCGGTCGCCCTCGTCCTCGCGCAGCTCGACCCCTTCGGCCAGGACCAGGGCGTGCTTGTCGCGCCAGAACTGCGGGATCTCGGGGAAGACGTCGTAGTGGCGGCGGCCCAGCAGCGGGGTGTCGGGCGACATGCCCTGGTCGGTCAGGTACTGGCGCGAGGCGGCCAGGTAGCGCATCTGGTCGTCGAAGATGGCGATGCCCATCGGCGCGTGTTTCAGGGCCGTGGTCACGCTGGGCGAAGCCGGGGGCGCCGCCGCCAGGGACAGCGCGTCCTCCGGGGCGTTCTTGGCGGCGTCCTCAATCTCGGTCGGCGATCGCGCGGCCATCGCGCTCCTTTGCTCGGCTCGTTCGTGCGGGCGCGCCATCTTGCTCAGGTTGCAGCGCCTGTCGATGGGGCAATCCCGCGCAGTCGATTGATTTCGCGGTGGATCCACGCCCCTCCCCCTGTGGGGGAGGCGATCGCGCAGCGATCGGTGGGGGGCGTTTTGGGGTCGTCGATCGTAGAACGGGCCATCGGCCGATCACTCCCCCCACCGTCGGCTTCGCCGACACCTCCCCCACAGGGGGAGGATCTTGGACGCACGGCTTTGCCGCCTCACGCGGCTGGCCGCTGAGCTGATGGAAAGGGACGCGGAGCGCCGGACATCGTCCGGAGTTTGAAAATGAATACCGTTTCGACGAAGCCCGATCGCTCCGCGCGGTCGTTACGCGGAGCGCCGGACATCGTCCGGAGTTTGAAAATGAATACCGTTTCGACGAAGCCCGATCGCTCCGCGCGGTCGTTATCCGGAAGCCCGCGGCGCTGAACCCTGTTGGGGCCTCGCCGCCTTGAAGCCTCCGGCGGGCGGGCCAGGTCAACGAACCCCGGTCCCGGACCGCGAGCGCGTCACCGCCCGCCTGTTGCTCAATCAGNNCGACCGGCTCCAGAGACGCGAGGTTTGGTCCAAAAGGACCGCCGACGGAGCTTCCCGCTCGATCGCCCCCCGCCGCCGCATCGGTCGCTGGCCATGCGCCCTTTCCACGCGACGAGGTGAGATCAGGATACCGGCGGTTTGAGCGCCGAGGACTTGTGACGCTCGCTTTTTCGCAAGGCGTTGGGGTCGTTAGTGTTTTTCTCGCCGCCGACGGGGATCTACGCCGCTTGATCCCCCTAACCCCGTCATCCCGGGCACAAGGCCCGGGACCTCTCCGTCCGCCGCAGGTGCGGGGGTGTGGCGCGCCGGCGCGCCAAGGCGCTTCACCGTCAGCTGAACCAGGGGTCCCGGGCACAAGGCCCGGAAAGACGGTTGAAAGGGAACCCCTCGCCCGGCCGGACCGCCCCGGCGGCCAGGCCGCGCCCTGAAATCCATGGTGGCGAGCCTGCTCTGGGGTCTGACCGTGTCAAGGAGGGCTCTCCGAGCCCCCGCGACGCGGTCGCCCTAGAGCGCCCCTTGGGGCGATCCTTGACACGGTCAGACCCCAGAGCTCCATTCCACCAAGGGTTTCAGGGCGACTCATTGTTGAGACCCACAGGGGGCGACGGAAATGGCAATGGAATTGAAGCTTGGGTCGCCAGAAGGGCCAACCAATTTTGAAAATTGGGTGAAGATAGCAAAATCTATAAGCGATGTTCTGATCGCCTTTGCCTGGCCAATAGCTTTGATCGTCATAGCTTTAGCGTTCAAAAAGGAAATAAGTGCGTTACTTGGGCGACTGCAGTCTGCTGATGTGGCAGGTACGAAGGTAGAATTCGGCGACAAAATAGACACGTTGCAGCGTCAAATTCCGAATATTGCAGAAAAAGTGCTGGATAAGATCCAAGATAATGAAGCATACACTGGAAGTGACGTTGAAGAACGTCCTGATGACGTAGTCACTGAAGGCTACGTTGATGAAGTCACGGTCAATGGAACGGTGGATGTGGAAAGCGAAACTGGCTTACCTTCGAAAAGAGAAATCGACGAACTTCGCCGGATAGTTGAAAATATAAGCGAGCAAATCGAGTATTCAGGAAACATATATAAAATGAATCCACGCGAAAGGATTATTTCCGCGTGGAGTAAGTTGGAAGTTTCTTTAAATAAACTATTCGTGGTAAAGTTTCCAACAAATCTGTCAACAGGTGTCGAAAATAGATTGGCAAGACTCGCAGATAGAGGGATAATTCCACTTACTATGTTTGACTCTATTAAGCAGCTAAATTCATTGAGAAACGAAGTCGCACATAACGCAAATCTATCTATAGGGGCGACAGACGCCTCGGAGTTCGTTAGAACTGCAACGCAAATGGGCCAAATGCTCGAGCTCCTGGCGTCATCGACCGTGCCTCAAAGGCAACGCTAATCGGTCAAGCCCCCTACTCCGCCGCCGACAGATCCCCCGCCCCCTCGTACGCCGCCATCATCGCCATGTTCAGAATCTTCGACACCGACGCGCTCAACGGCGCGATCTGCACCGGCTTGCCCAAGCCCAGCAGCACCGGTCCGATCACCGTCGCCCCGCCCAGCGACTGCACCAGCTTGGTGGCGATCGAGGCCGAGTGGATGGCCGGCATGACCAGGATGTTGGCGCTGTCGGTCAGGCGCATGAACGGGTAGTTGGCGCGCTTTTCCGGGTCCAGGGCCAGTTCGGGCGGCATCTCGCCCTCGTATTCGAAGTCGACGTCCATCTCGTCGAGCATGGCCACGGCCTCGCGCACCTTGTCGGAGCGCTCGCCCATCGGGTTGCCGAAGGTGGAATAGCTCATGAAGGCCACGCGCGGCTTGAAGCCCAGGCGCTTGACGGCGCGGGCGGCCTCGCAGGCGATCTCGACCAGCTCGTCGGCGTCGGGCAGCTCGGTGACGTTGGTGTCGGCCACGAACACGGTGCGGCCCTTGGCCAGGACGACGGACATGCCCATGATCCGCCCGCCCGGGGCCGGGTCGACGACGCGCAGCACCTCCTCCAGGGCCTGGTCGAAGCTGCGGGTGACGCCGGTGACCATGCCGTCGGCCTCGCCCAGGGTGACCATCGAGGCGGCGAAGCTGTTGCGGTCCTGGTTGATCAGCCGCTGGACGTCGCGCTTCAGGTAGCCCTGGCGCTGCAGGCGCTTGTACAGATAGTCGACATAGTCGGGGTTGCGGTCGCTGAGCCGGGCGTTGTGGATCTCCAGGCCCGCGGTGGCGGGGTCCAGGCCGACGACGCGCATGTTCTCGTGCACCAGGTTCTCGCGGCCGCAGAGGATGGCCTTGCCGAAGCCGCCGGTCTGGTAGGCGTAGGCGGCGCGGATCACCGACGGGTCCTCGCCCTCGGCGAAGACGATGGTCTTGGGGTTGGCCAGGACGGCGCCGCTGATCTTCTGCAGGAAGCCGGCGGTGGGGTCCAGGCGCTGGGCCAGGCTGGCGCGATAGGCGTCCATGTCGGCGATCGGCCGGCGGGCGACGCCGGTGTCCATGGCCGCCTGGGCCACGAACGGCGGCACGTACCAGATCAGCCGCGGGTCGAAGGCCGAGGGGATGATGTATTGCGGGCCGAACTTCAGCTGGCGGCCGTGATAGGCGGCGGCGACCTCGTCGGGCACGTCCTCGCGGGCCAGCATGGCCAGGGCGTTGGCGCAGGCGATCTTCATCTCGTGATTGACCCGCCGGGCCCGCACGTCCAGGGCGCCGCGGAAGATGTAGGGAAAGCCCAGGACGTTGTTGACCTGGTTGGGATAGTCGCTGCGGCCGGTGCCCATGATGGCGTCCTTGCGGACCTTGTGCACCTCTTCCGGGGTGATCTCCGGATCGGGGTTGGCCATGGCGAAGATCACCGGATTGGGGGCCATGCTGGCGATCATTTCGGGCGTGAAGGCGCCCTTGGCGGAGAGGCCCAGCAGCACGTCGGCGCCCTTGACGGCTTCAGCCAGGGTGCGCAGCGGGGTGTCGACCGCGTGGGCGCTCTTCCACTGGTTCATGCCCTCGGTGCGGCCCTGGTAGAGCACGCCCTTGCTGTCGACGGCGATCACGTTCTCCGGCCGCACGCCCATGGCCTTGATCAGCTCCATCGAGGCGATGCCGGCCGCGCCGGGGCCGTTCAGCACCACCTTGACGTCCTGGATCTGCTTGCCGGTGATGTGGCAGGCGTTGATCAGGCCGGCGGCGCAGATGATCGCCGTGCCGTGCTGGTCGTCG
The DNA here is from genome assembly GCF_001426985.1 of Caulobacter sp. Root1472. Classification (NCBI taxonomy): domain Bacteria; kingdom Pseudomonadati; phylum Pseudomonadota; class Alphaproteobacteria; order Caulobacterales; family Caulobacteraceae; genus Caulobacter; species Caulobacter sp. Root1472. The sequence goes on from NZ_LMFX01000012.1 coordinate 24,649, forward strand.
TGGAACACCGGGATGTCGAGCAGCTCCTGCAGCTCGGTCTCGATGCGGAAGCATTCGGGGCTCTTGATGTCCTCCAGATTGATGCCGCCGAAGGTGACGCCGATGTTCTTGACGACGGTGATGATCTCGTCGGCGTCCTTGGAGCTGATCTCGATGTCGATGGAGTCGACGTCGCCGAAGCGCTTGAACAGCACCGACTTGCCCTCCATCACCGGCTTGGAGGCCAGGGCCCCCAGGTCGCCGAGGCCCAGGATCGCGGTGCCGTTGGAGATCACCGCCACCAGGTTGCCCTTGGAGGTGTAGTCGTAGGCGGCGTCCGGGTCCTTGGCGATGGCGTGGACCGGCACGGCGACGCCGGGGGAATAGGCCAGGGACAGGTCGCGCTGGGTGGCCATCGGCTTGGTGGCGACGACGCCGATCTTCCCGGGCGTGGGATAGCGGTGGAAGTTCAACGCTTCCTCGTCCGTGAAGGTCTTCTTTTCCGCGTCGCTCATGGCGCGTTTCCCCTGTCTGCTGTCCTGCCAGTCACACGATGTGGAGGCGCCGATCGATGCGGCGCGCCCTTATGGGCGGGCACCGTAGCGGCCGGGCGGGGTCGTCACAACCTCGCGCTGGGGAAGTTTCCGGCCGCAAACGCTTGTTCCGCTTGGGATTAGGCCTGTCCAGCGTTGTCATCGGGCCGCTGTTTTCCTTGACCTGAGGGGGCGGGTCGGGAGACTACCGGCCGCACGACGCCCGGGAGATCGCCTTGAGCCAGAACGACTTAGCCGCCGCGCCCGGCGCTTCGGAAGGTACCGTTACCATCGCCCTGGCCGGCGCGCTGGGGCGGATGGGCCAGGCCCTGGCCCGGACGCTGGACGGGCGGACCGACGCGGTGGTCGTGGCGCGGTTTGATCGTCCGGGCGGTGTCGTCGAGGGCCTGGTCGACCGCGACGCGGCCCTGGCGGCCGCCGAGGTGGTCATCGACTTCACCGTTCCCGAGGCCTCGGTGGCCCTGGTGGAGGCGGCGGCGGCCCTGGCCGACAAGGACGGCGGCGGCCCGGCCCTGGTCATCGGCTCAACCGGCTTTTCCGACGAGCAGAACGCCCGCATCGCCGCGGCGGCGACCAGGCTCGCCATCGTCAAATCCGGCAACTATTCGCTGGGGGTCAACATGCTGATGGGCCTGGTCCGCCAGGCCGCGGCCGCCCTGCCCGCCGCCGACTGGGACGTCGAGGTGTACGAGGCCCACCACAGGCGCAAGATCGACGCCCCGTCCGGCACGGCCCTGATGCTGGGCCAGGCGGCCGCCGACGGGCGCGGCGTGGGCCTGGGCCAGGTCGCCGACCGCGGCCGCGACGGCATGACCGGCCCGCGCAAGGCGGGGGCCATCGGCTTCTCGGTGGTGCGCGGCGGCGGGATCATCGGCGAGCACAGCGTGATCTTCGCCGGCGAGGAGGAGGTGCTGACCCTGTCGCACTCGGCCACCGACCGGGGGCTGTTCGCGCGGGGGGCGGTCGCCGCCGCCCTGTGGGTCAAGGGAAGGCCGCCCGGGCTCTACGACATGCAGGATGTGCTGGGTTTCGAAAACTAAGGCCTAACAATCGCCGCAGCTTGCGGCATTGTGCCCCCCGATGGCCGAGACCGCACCGCCAGAGCCCCAAACCGACGCCAAGCCGTCCTCCCCGTCGCGGTTCCGCCGCGCGGCGCTGGTCGACGTCGGCCTGGAGGCCATGAGCCTGGCGGCCCTGGCGTTCATCGCCGTGGGCTTCTGCGCCTATGCCGGCCGCCGCGAGATCAGCCGCGAGCTGGCCCTGGCCTGGCTGAACGACCAGGGCATCGAGGCCAGCGTCGACCTGGACGACCTGGACGCCACCGGCTTCGCCGGCGCCATTCGCCTGGGACCCAAGAACGCTCCGGTGTTCTCGGCCGAGCGGATCGAGGTGGCCTATGACCTGGCTTCCCCATGGACCGGCGGCAAGTTCGCGCTCAACACCCGGGCCGTGCGGCTGGTGCGGCCGCGGGTCAACGCCCGGCTGGACCAGAACGGCCTGAACTTCGGGACCCTGCAGCCGCTGATCGACCGGGCGCTGCGGTCGCCGGCCGAACCGGCCGCCCCGGGTCCGGCGGTGCTGATCGAGGACGCCCGGGTGCTGCTGCGCACCCCCGGCGGCCCGGCCCGCCTGACCGGCGACGCCAGCCTGGACGACGGCAAGCTGGTGCGTTTCGACGGCCGGCTGGCGGCCATGCGCTATGCGACGCCGGCCCTGTCGTTCGAGGCCGACGGCGCCCTGGTCAAGGCCCGCAAGCGCGGCGACCGGCTGACGGTCGACGTCCAGCTGGGCCTGAAAACCTTCAGCGCCGGCCAGCTGGACCTGACCGAGGCGCAGGGGACCCTGCAGGCCGACCTGACCTATCCGGACCTCAAGTCGCTGTCGATGGTCGGTCCGGCCGAGGCGCGCCTGGCCCTGACCGCCCGCGGGGCCGAGGTCGAGGGCGCCAGCCTGGGCGGGCTGGAGGCCAACCTGGCGGTGTCGGGCCTGCTGAGCGGCGACGCGCGGCGCGGCGGCCTGACCGGCAAGACCACCCTGCACGCGCGCGGCGAGCGGCTGACGGCTCAGGGTCTGGACAGCCGCGACGTGGTCGCCGACCTCGACCTGGCCAAACTGGCCCTGACCTACGACCCGACCGGCCTGCGCGGCTCGGCCCGCACCCGCCTGACCGCCAACGCCGACCGGGCCGTGGCGGGCGGGGCGGCCCTGTCGCACACCGTGCTCGAGCTCCAGTCCTCCAGCCTGACGATGGTCGCCGACAAGACCAGAAGCTCGGTCAGCGGACCGCTGTCGGCGGCGCTGGGCAGCGGCCGGGCGGCGATGGGCGGGGTCGTGCTGTCCGGCCTGGCCGCCGACGGCAAGGGCCGGTTCTCGGCCGGGACCGACGGGATCGCCCTGGCCCTGGACGCCCAGGCCGACGCCGACGGGGCCATGACCGGGCCGGACGCCCAGCGCGTGGCCCTGGCCCTGCCCAATCCCGACTACGCCAAGGCCGCCGCCCGGGCCCTGTCGCGGTTCACGCTGAGCGCGCCGGCCCTGAAGCTGGGGATGACCGGCGGCCAGACGATCCTGTCCCTGCCCCGTCCCATCGCCCTGACCGCCGCCAGCGGCGCCAAGGTCACGCTGGACGCGCCGGGCGGTCCGCTGGTGGCGGCGCGGGCCGGAACGGCCGACGGCCGGGCGGCGGTCGCCCTGGGCGGCGGCGGCCTGCCTGACCTGACCCTGAAGGTTCCGACCTGGCGCGCGAACGCCGCGGGCCTGACCAGCGACGTGATCGTGGCCGGGGCCGTGGACGTGCCGCCGTTCATCGGCGTCGGCGGAACCCTGGCCGGCCGCGCCCAGCTGGCCGGCGGCGGGCTGAGCATCCGGCTGAACGGCTGCACGCCGATGACCGCCAAGGCCATCGCCATGGGCGAGCCGCCGATCAGCGACGTGACGTTCAAGCTGTGTCCGACCGCCCAGCCCCTGGTCACGGCCAGCGGCGGGCTGTGGCGCGCCTCGGCCCTGATCCGCGACGGGGCGGCCATGGTCAATGTCGCCCAGGCCCGGCTGGAGGGGGTCGAGGCCAGCTTCGTCGGCGGCGGGCGCGGCTTCGACGCCGCCCAGGTCAAGGTCACCGGCGGCCGTGTGGTCGAGGCCTCGACCGAGGGCAAGCGCTTCGAGACGATCGCCGCGACCGGCGAGGTCGACCTGGCCCGCGGCCAGTGGACCGGCGCCCTGGACGGCAAGACCCTGTCCGGCCGCCCGCTGGGCCGGGTGACGATCCGCCACGACGTGGCCAGCGGCCGGGGCCAGGCCGATATCGACGCCTCGACCCTGGCCTTCGCCAAGGGCGGGCTGCAGCCGCTGGACCTGACGCCCCTGGCCGTGGTCGCCCGCGACGCCGAGGGCCCGGTCGCCTTCACCGGCCAGTTCGCGTGGCATGACGAGATCATGACCAGCCAGGGCCGGGCCTCGACCCCAGGCCTGGATTTCAAGAGCCCGCTGGGCCCGGCCCACCGGCTGAAGGGCGAGATCGTCTTCGACAGCCTGGCCCCGCTGACCGCCCCGCCCGGCCAGGTCGTGACCATCGACACCATCGACGCGGTGGTGCCGATCCAGTCGATCCGGGCCAGCTTCGGCCTCGGCGCCGAGGCCCTGCACCTGGAGACCACCACCTTCGAGGCGTCGCAGGGCAAGATCAGCATCGAGCCGTTCGACGTGCCGCTGGACGGCAAGGGCGCGATGAAGGGCGTGGTCAATATCGCCGGCCTGGACCTGGGCCAGCTGGTCGCCGGCTCGTCCCTGTCCGACAAGGTCAAGATCGAGGCGATCGTCGACGGCCGGCTGCCGTTCGAGGCGGGTCCGGCCGGCTTCCGCTTCGTCGACGGCAAGGTCTACGCCACCGGCCCCGGCCGCCTGTCGATCGCCCGCGAGGCCCTGACCGGGGTGGAGGCGGGCCAGGGAACGGTCGATCCGGCCGACCCGCTGACCGCGCCCAAGGCCGTGCCGGTCAACGCCATCCAGGACTTCGCCTACCAGGCGATGGAGAACCTGCATTTCGAGACGCTGGAGGCCGGGGTCAACAGCACCGACAAGGGTCGGCTGGGCGTGCTGTTCCACATCAAGGGCGAGCACGATCCCAAGGTGGCCGAAAAGGCCCGGATCGGGCTGATGGAGCTCTTGAACGGCAGCGCCTTCCAGCGCCGCATCCCCCTGCCCGCCAAGACGCCCGTCGACCTGACCCTGGATACGTCGCTGAACTTCGACGAGCTGATCGCCGCGGCCAAGCGCGCCTGGGAGGAAGCCCAGGCCCGTGCGGCCGCGGCCTCGGCGGCGACTCCGTCCGCGCCTACACCGCCTATACCGCCTACGCCGCCTACGCCGCCTACGCCGCCTACGCCTCAGCTTACGCCAACCCCGCCGCCGCGTTCAGGCACGGTTCAGCCTTGAAGCCGCACATTCCCCGAGAACTGGAGAGACCCGCCATGAAGCGCGCCCTGATCCTTCCCCTCCTCGCGGTGGGCGCCCTTGCGGCGTGCACACCGACGGTGCGGGTGAAGGTCGACCCGATCAACATCTACGCCAAGCTGGACGCCAATGTGCGCGTGCAACTGGACAAGGAAGTCCAGTCCGCGATCCAGCAAAACCCCAACCTGTTCTAAGAGAGGAACCGACATGATCCGCAAGACTATGACGGTCCTGGCCCTGGCCGCCTCGCTGGGCGCGGCCGTGAGCTTCGTGGCCCTTCCCGCCCTGGCCCAGTCGGCCGCCGCCAAGGCCGCCGTCGACGCCGGCAAGGCCGCGGGCGTCGTGGGCGAACAGGCCGACGGCTTCCTGGGCGTGGTCTCGGGCGGCGACGCCGCCCTCCGGGCCGCCGTGGCCGAAATCAACGCCGGCCGCGCGGCCGTCTACAAGGACACCGCCGCCAAGACCGGCGTCACCGCCGAGGCTGCCGGTCAGGCCACCGCCAAGCAGCTCTACGGCCGCCTGGCCCCTGGCCAATACTGGAAGCCGCTGAACGGCGGCTGGACGAAGAAGTAGGCGAACGGCCAAGGCTGTTCCTCCCCCTGTGGGGGAGGCGGCCGAAGGTCGGTGGGGGGAGTTTGCGCCGGCGGTCGCGATCACGGTCTACGCCGCACCACTCCCCCCTCCGTCGCCCGTCGGGCGACACCTCCCCCACAGGGGGAGGACCTTAGGTTCCTCTTGAACCCGTCCTCGCGAGTCGCCACCTAGGTGTCACGTTGCGAGGCCCAGGCGCCGACTTCGGGCCTGGTCCTCGCGAACGAAGTCGCTTCAGCGAGGACTTCGCGATGACCCGGACGATCCTGTTCGACAGCCCCTTCCTGCTGGGCTTCGAGCACACCAGAGACCTGATCGAGCGCGCGGCCAAGGCCGCCGCCGAAAGCTATCCGCCCTACAATGTCGAGCAGGCCGAGGACGGCGGGGTGCGCATCACCCTGGCGGTGGCTGGCTTCTCGCCCGACCAGTTGCAGGTCACCGTCGAAGGCGGCCAGCTGGTGGTGGCCGGGCGGCGCGAGACCGAGGGCAGGCCCGAAGCCGACAAGGCCTATCTGCATCGCGGCATCGCCGCCCGCGGCTTCCTGCGGACCTTCGTGCTGGCCGACGGCATGGAGGTCACGGCCGCCACGCTCGAGCACGGCCTGCTGCACGTGGACCTGGCCCGTCCGGAGCCCGAGCGGCTGGTCCGCCGCATCCCGATCCGCTCGGTGGGCTGATCGCCCGATCGCCCGCCGACAACCCCTCGCTTGATAGCCCATGATCGCGGTCTGAACCCAGACGCGACACGGAGCGTTCCCCTTCCGAAGGAGGTGGTCTTATGACACCCAACCCCGCTACCCCGTTCTTCTCCGTCGAGGCCTTCGCGGCGCTGGGCGCCCCGGACCTGGTCTATGTGCGCCCGATCAAGGCGGCGGAGATTCTGGCCGACGTGCCGGTCGGCGTGACCGACGAGGTCGAGCTGTCTCCCGACCAGACCCTGTACGCGGTGTTCCGCGCCGACGGCGCCCGCCTGGCCGTGCTGACCGACAAGGACGCGGCCGTCGCCGCCGCCCTCGCCCACGAACTGGCGCCGGTGTCGGTGCACTAAGACCCTAATCGTCGGCCGCATTTTAACTGCGGCCGTTGTTCCCGCCCTTGTGCGGGTGGAAATCCTCGTCCTTCGACAGGCTCAGGATGAGGATTTCCACTGAACCGCCGTCGAATTCGTCCTCATCTGAGCGTGTCGAAGAACGAGGACGGCCGCGCCGCTCGGTCTTGTCGACGCACCCCGTCGAGGCGAGGTAAGGAATCTCGACCGACAACAAGGCGAGGACGACGGAATGAGCGAGACGGGGATCGGACGCCGAAACCTGCTGGGCTTGGCGGGACTGTTGATCGCGGGCCCCGCCTGGGCCGCCGCGCCCAAGCCCCGCGTGGCGATCCAGACCGACCATGGCACGATCGTGGTGGAGCTGGAGGCCGGCAAGGCCCCGATCACCTCGGCCAACTTCCTGCGCTATGTCGACGCCCGCAAGTACGACGGCGGGACCTTCTATCGCGCCTCCAAGACCAAGGGCGTCAAGGGCGCCGGCTCGATCCAGGGCGGGCCGCCCGACCGGGTGCGCCGCTTCGCCCCCATCGCCCACGAAAGCACCCGTCTGACCGGGATCAAGCATCGGGCCGGAACGATCTCCATGGCCCGCAACGCCCCCGGCACGGCCACCTGCGACTTCTTCATCTGCGCCAGCCCGCAGCCCTACCTCGACGCCCATCCCGGCGCAGCGGGGGACAACCAGGGCTTCGCGGCGTTCGGCGGCGTGGTCCGGGGCCTCGACGTGGTCAAGACGATCCTGGCCCTGAAGGCCGACGGGCCGGCGCTCTATCCGGCCATGAAGGGCCAGATGCTGAACCCGCCGGTGAAGATCATCGGCATGAAGCGGGTCTGACGGCGATGAAGCACTTCTTGGGAACAGTCGGGTGCGCGGCCCTGGTGTCGCTGGCCGCCGCCCTCCCGTCGACGGCGCTGGCCCGCGAAGGCCTGCTGGCGCGCGCGGTGTCCTGCCAGGTCGACGACGGCGACGTCGCCACGCTGATGGGCGCGCTGGCCGCCGAGGACGCCGGCATGAAATCGGCGGCCCAGGCCTTCGCCGCGCCGTCGGGCAATCTCTATCGCCTGGCCAGGCCGGTCAGCGCGCTGGGCCATTCCGCGGACGCGATCTATGTCTCGCCGGGCCGGATCGTCATGGTGGTTGAAGGCCAGACCCTGGCGGCGGTCTCCGCCCGGCTCCAGCTCGAGGCCGAGCCCTATGGACCCGCCGAGCGGCGGATAGACGATACGCGCAAGATCGTCGCCTACCAGCTCAGCCAAGGGGTCCTGAATGGCAAGGTCCTGGTTGGCTGCGAGTATGGAAATCCCGCCGCCGCGGCCTGGCTGGCCGACGACATGGCGGGGTTCTGACGGGCGGCTGGCCGCTCGACGCGATCAGGCGGCCGTCGGCTTGCTCTCCTGGGCGTGGGTCAGCATCACGTGCACCGCATCGGCCGAGCGGGCCTGGCGCAGTTGCTCGCGCAGCTCAGGCTGGCGCATCATCCGCGACACCCGGGCCAGGGCCCGCAAGTGGCTGGAATCGGCCTCCTTGGGGGCGAACAGGGCGACCAGCAAGTCGACCGGCTTGTCGTCGACCGCGCCGAACGCCACGGGGGTCTCCAGGCGCACGAACACCGCGCGGACCCGGTCGATGTCGGACAGCCGCGCGTGCGGGATGGCCACGCCCTGGCCGACGCCGGTGGAGCCGGCGTTCTCGCGCTCGATCAGGCCCTCCAGCGCCTCGTCGGCGTCGACGCCGAACACCCGGGCGGCGACGTCGGCGATCACGCCGAGGACCTGACGCTTGTTGGCGGCGCTGACTCTGAGGGTGACGGCGCCGGGCTCGAGGAGATCGCCAAGGGTCATGGTGTGGAAACTCGCTCGCAGTCGGTCGTCGCGCTTCGTCGCCGCCTCTCGTCGAGACGGGGGCCTACCGAAACGCGCCGACCGATCCGAGGTTCGATCAGCTTGCGGCCGGAGCGTGCCCGTTCAGCGACTTGGTGCGTTCGGGGTCGATCCAGCCGATATTTCCGTCAGGCCGCCTGTAGACCACCGACAAACCGTCGTGGGCGGCGTTCCTAAACACGATTGCCTGGGACTCGGTCAAGTCCAGTTCCATGACCGCCATGGAAACAGTCATCGTCTTCAGCGAGGCCTGGCTCTCGGCGATGATCATGGCCGACGGGGCGCCGGTCGGATGGTCGTCCTCCGACGTCCAGTCGTCGTCGTCGATCTCGTCGCTGTCGGGGGCCCGCAACACGTACATCGCCGCGTTCTCGGCCTGCTTGGCGTTGGCGGCGATCGAGTGGCTCTTCAGCCGCCGCTTGTAGCGGCGGATGCGCGTCTCGATCTTGGCCAGGGCGGCGTCGAAGGCCGCGTGGGCGTCACCGCCCGACCCATGGCTGATCAGCTGCTGGCCCGAAGCCAGCTTGACCGAACAATCGACCCGGAAGGCGAAGCCCTCCTTGCTGATCACGACATCGGCGTCGCCGCCGCGGTCGAAATACTTGCCGATGCTCAGGGTGATTTCGTCGGAGACTCGCGCTCGCAGAGCCTCGCCAACGTCGACATGCTTGCCGGAGATTTGGACTTGCATGGCCTATCAACGCGCCCGTCCGCGCCTGGTGTCAAGCGTCGCAAAAGCGACTTAAAACAGTCCCGGAATCATGTGCAGCAACCGTTCGACCGCCGCCGCCACCACGCCCGCGCTCAGCACCAGCAGGCCCACGCTGACCGCCGCCATCAGGTAGCCCAGCAGGGCCAGCAGGCCGTCGCGCTGCAGCAGGGCCAGGGCGAGGACGGCCACCGTGGCCCCCGGCGCCAGGTTGCCCAGCGGGATCGGCAGCACCAGCACCAGGGCCAGCAGGGTGCAGACCACGCCGATCAGCCGCTCGCCGACCGGCCCGAACAGGATCTTCAGCCGGGGGCGGGTGACAAGCTCCATCCGCCGGACGATCGGTGTCAGCCTACGGAACAGTCCGCGCAGGTCGTCGCGCTTCAGGGGATGCTCGACCAGCTTGCGCGGCAGCCAGGGGACGTCCGACCCCCAGGCGATCTGCGGGGCCAGCAGCAGGATCGGCAGGCTGAGGATCGTCGACGAGCCCGGGGGCAGGGGAAGGCAGTTCAGCAGGCCGAACACCAGCAGCATGGCCCCGAAGGCGCGGCTGTCGAACTGCTCGAGCATCTGGCCGACGGTCAGGACGGGACGCTCGTCCTCGCCGAATCCTTCGATCACGTCGGATAGTCTCTGGATGCTCATGCTCAGCCTTGGGTCGCGTGTCTATCAACGCGGACCGCGAGCGTCCGGACCATCGGTCAGGCGGTTTCCTTGATCAAGCGTCGGCGTTCGACCGACGACGGGATCCGCAGGGCCTCGCGGTACTTGGCCACGGTGCGGCGGGCGATGTCGACGCCGGCTTCCTTGAGGATCTCGACGATGCGGTCGTCGGAATGGACGTCCGCCTCGCTGCGCTCGGCCTCGACCAGGGCCTTGATCTTGTGGCGGACGCTGGCGGCCGAGTGGGCCTCGCCGCCCTCGGTGGCCTGGATCGCCGAGGTGAAGAAATACTTCAGCTCGAACACCCCGCGCGGGGTGGCGATGTACTTGTTGGAGGTCACCCGGCTGACCGTCGATTCGTGCATGCCGATGGCGTCGGCGACGGTCTTCAGGTTCAGCGGCCGCAGGTGCTCGACGCCATAGGCCAGGAAGCCGTCCTGCTGGCGGACGATCTCGCTGGAGACCTTCAGGATGGTCTTGGCCCGCTGGTCGAGGCTTTTGACCAGCCAGTTGGCGGTGGCGAAGCTGTCGGAGACGAAGGTCTTTTCCTGGTCCGTCCGCGCGCCCTTGCTGACCCGGGCGTGGTAGCGCTGGTCGACGAGCACCTTGGGCAGGGTGTCGGTGTTCAGCTCCACGTGCCACAGGCCGCCGGGCGTCTCGCGCACGTGGACGTCTGGCGTCAGGGTCTGGGGCGGGTCGGCGTGGAAGGCCGCGCCGGGACGAGGGGTCAGGGCGCGGATCTCGGCGACCATCTCGCGCAGATCCTCGTCGTCGACGCCGCAGGCCTTGCGCAGGGCGTTCATGTCGCGGCGGGCCAGCAGGTCCAGATTGTCCAGCAGGGCGGCCATGCACGGGTCGTAGCGGTTGACGTCCTTCAGCTGCAGGGCCAGGCACTCGCGCACGTCGCGGGCCATGACGCCGGCGGGCTCGAAGCCTTGCAGGACGCCCAGCACAGCCTCGACGAAGGCCAGGTCGCAGCCCAGGCGGTCGGCGACCTCCTCGAGGTCGGCGCGCAGGTAGCCGGCGTCGTCGACCGCGTCGATCAGCACCCCGGCCACGACGTTCTGGGCGGGGGAGAGGCCGGCCACGGCCAGCTGCTCGGTCAGGTGTTCGACCAGGGTCGGGGCGCGGGTCAGGGCCTCTTCGTAGTGGCCGTCGCCCTCGAAACTGCCGCCGCCGCCGGTGCGCGACCAATCGATCTGGCCGCCAGCCTGCTCGGCTGCGGGATCGGCGCCGTCGCCGGTGGCGCGTTCGCCGGGCGAGACGTCGTCGGGCGCGGCGTCCATCTGTTGGCTGGCGGCGCTGTCGGACACCGCGTCCAGGCCGAGGTTTTCGGGCGTGCGCTCGGCGATGTCTTCAACGGTGCGTTCGGTCTCGGCCGGACCATCGTCGCGCTGGAGCAGGGGATTGCGCTCGAGCTCGGCCTCGACGAAGGCGTCGAGCTCGAGATTCGACAGCTGCAGCAGCTTGATCGCCTGCTGAAGCTGCGGCGTGATGACAAGACCCTGGCCTTGCCGAAGCTCCAATCTGTGGCCGAGAGCCAATGCGCCCTCCTGGGCAAATCAACGACATCTGTTGATCGCCATAAGAGGGGCAGGTTGGTTAACGGGGCGCGAACGCCAGCAAAAAGCGGGCCAGTGCGACACTCCGTCCGGAGAGACGGGCGTTTTTCCCGCAAGGGCGGCTTAACCTGCTGAAAAACCAGGATGTCCATTCCGGGCCGGCCGCAGCCGATGGCGGTGCGACGAGGGATCCGGAACGCTCCGCCCGTCAAAATTTGCCGCGACAAGCTGTCCACGGATTAAAGTTCTGGCGAAAGGTTCGTCGAGGAAGGCCCGGCATCCAGCGTCAGGCGCGCGAAAACCTCGTCCTTCGACAGGCTCAGGATGAGGTTTTCGATTGTCGTCGCCCCGCCAAGCGTCCTCATCCCGGGCCTGTCGAAGGGCGAGGACCAGCCCGGGCGGCCTCAGCGCTCGTCGAAGCTGTCGCCCAGATAGACGCGGCGGACTTCGGGATTGTCGACGATCTCCTGGGGCGAGCCTTCGAAAAGCACCTCGCCGGCGTGGATGATCGAGGCCCGATCGACCATCTGCAGCGTCTCGCGGACGTTGTGGTCGGTGATCAGGATGCCGATGCCGCGGTTCTTCAGGTAGCTGACCACTTCGCGGATGTCGGAGATCGCCAGCGGGTCGATGCCGGCGAACGGCTCGTCCAGCAGCATGAACGACGGTTCGCTGGCCAGGGCCCGGGCGATTTCCACCCGGCGCCGCTCGCCGCCCGACAGCGCCACGGCGGGCGACTTTCGGATGTGGGTGATGCGCAGCTCTTCCAGGATCTGGGTGACCTGCTCGCGGGCCTTGCGCTGGTTCTTCTGGCGCATCTCGACCACGGCCATGACGTTCTGCTCGACCGTCATGCCGCGGAAGATCGAGGCTTCCTGCGGCAGGTAGCCCACGCCCATGCGGGCGCGCTGGAACATCGGCTGGGAGGTGATGTCCTCGCCGTCCAGATAGATCGAGCCATAGTCGGCGGCGACCAGGCCGGTGATCATGTAGAAGCAGGTGGTCTTGCCGGCGCCGTTGGGGCCCAGCAGGCCCGCGACCTCGCCGCGCTTGAGGCGCAGCGAAACGCTCTTCACGACGGGACGGTCGCCGAACGACTTGCCGACGGCGTCGACGAACAGGCCTTCGGAGGCCGCGTCGCGATTGACGCCCAGGGATTGCATCGAAAACGCCATGGGTTCCTACGGCTTGCCGGCGGGCTTCTTGTCTTTGTTCTGGTCGGGATAGAGCACCGCCCGCACACGGGTCTTGCCGCGACCCGTGGCGTTGGATTCCATCTTCACGTCGTTGGTCTTGGTCTTGATCGTCATGCGATCGCCGCGCGCCACGTCCTGGCCCTGAACGGCTACGACGTCGCCGGTCACGACGATGGTGTCGTTGTCATAGGTGTAGACGGCGTGGTCGCCGCGCACCGTCTGCTCGGGCGTCACGTAGAAGACATTGCCGTCGGCCTCGACGCGGTCGACGTCGCCGCAGTCGTTGTTGCCGGTGGGCGAGGAGGTCTTGCCCGGCGTCTTGCGGCGATTGTAGACGGTCATGGTCGCCGCCCGCATGCGGGCCTTGTCCTGCAGCACCTCGACCGCGCCGCGGAAGATGGTCTTGCACTGGCTGTTGATGACCTCCTGCTCGTCGGCGGAGATGTCCACCGGCGCGCTGGAATTGTTGCCGCCGGCGGCGGTCGTCTGAGCCGTCGCCGCGCTCCCGAAGCCGACCAGGAGGGCCGGGCCGCTCAACAGGCTGAGGGCGATCGCCGTCGGCGCCATCCATCGATTCATCAACCAGGTCCTCATGTCTATTCGGAAGCCGTCCCTTGTTCCGGGATCGGTTGGCCCGTCTTCCGGTCGATTCGTGTCCTGACGCCGCCCCGGAAGATGATGCGGTCGCCCTTGTCATATACGGAGTAGGCGTTGGATTGCACCTGTCCAGTGGGACCTTCGCCTTGTAGCTCGGTTTCGCCGGTGGTGTTGCCGTTGCGGGTGTCGACCAGGGCCTCGTCCGAGGCGAAGCGATAGCCGGCGCCGTCGTCCATGCGCACATTGCCGTAAAGCTGCAGCTTCAGGGTGTCCTCGCGATAGACGCCGCGGTCGGCGGTCGAGCGGGTAGGGGCGGGGCTGCCCACGCCCAGGGTCAGGGTCGGGGCGTCCAGGAACACCCGCTTGAGGTCGTTCTCGTCGCGCACCGCCGAGCGGGCGGTGATGATGAACGGCCGCCCGTCGCTGGACTGGCCGTAGAAGCGCGGCGTGACCATGCGGATCTGCGCCTTGCTTTCGGACGGCCGCCGGTCGCCGGCGGTGAACGATCGCCACGCCACCTGGCCGCCGACCGTCGCCAGGACGGCGACCATGGCGATCGGCAGGACCACGCGCGCCAGCTTGACGCGGCGCGAGCGGGCGCGCCAGCGGCGCAAGTCCCGCTTGTATCCCGCCCGATCCGCCTCCAGCGTGGTCATGCCCTGGCCTTCAGCTGTGCGCGAAGATGTCGACGTCTTCCCAGCCGGCCAGGTCGAGGGCGGCGCGGTGGGGAAGATAGTCGAACGCCGCCTTCGCCAGGGCCATGCGGCCCTCGCGGACCAGCATGGCGTCCAAACGCTCGCGCAGGGCGTGCAGATGCAGCACGTCGGACGCCGCATAGGCCACCTGTTCGGGCGACAGCGCGGCCGCGCCCCAGTCCGAGCTCTGCTGGACCTTCGACAGCTCGACGCCGACCAGCTCGCGCGTCACGTCCTTCAGGCCGTGGCGGTCGGTATAGGTGCGGGCCAGCTTGCTGGCGATCTTGGTGCAGTACACAGGCGCCGTCATGACACCTAGGTGCAACAGGAACATGGCGATATCGAAGCGGCCGAAGTGAAAAAGCTTCACCACGGCCGGATCGGTCAGCAGGCGCTTGAGGTTGGGCGCGTCATAGGTCGAGCGGTCCAGGCGCACCACGTGGGCGTCGCCGTCGCCCGACGACAGCTGGACCACGCACAGCGGATCGCGGCCCAGGCGCAGGCCCATGGTCTCGGAATCGATCGCGACCGCGGTCGCGCCGGCGAACGCGCCGTCCGGAAGATCGCCTTCATGCAGAAAGTTGGCCAAGTCTAACGTCTCCGCGCCTCGGTCTCGTCGCACGGGACGTTGCGAATTCCGACACGCCTTAAATATGGGGCGCCGACACTATAGGCCGGATGAACAGGATATCTATCCGCTGGTCACGACCATCGCCAGCCCTTGGTTGAGCTTGCGGAGCCTTCAATGTCTGGAAATTTCAGATGCCTGGCCGAAGCCTGGATACTTTCGGCGCCACCCCGACCTTCTTTCGAAGGTTGGTAGGGGGTGGTGCCCAGGAGAGGACTCGAACCTCCACGACCTTTCAGTCACTGGCACCTGAAGCCAGCGCGTCTACCAATTCCGCCACCTGGGCCTGCGAAGCGATCCGTGGATCGCCGCGAGGCCGGGACGTTTATGCAAAGGTTTTGACCGCGTCAATCGCTTAGTTGCGCATTTCGTTGCGATTGGGCTCGCGGTCGTCTATCCCCCGGCTCACGGGTTTAGGACGAGGTTGATTATGCAAGGTCTGGTCACGGTGTTCGGCGGCTCCGGCTTCGTCGGCGGCCAGGTCGTACGGGCGCTCGCCAAGGCGGGCCATCGCGTGCGGGTGGCGGTGCGCAATCCGAACCTGGCCTATCGCATGCGGATGCTGGGCGATGTCGGCCAGATCGAGGTCGTGCAGGCCAATGTCCGCAACGTCCCGTCGGTGGCCCGGGCCGTCGACGGCGCCGAAGCCGTGGTCAACCTGGTGGGCGTCCTGTGGGAAAGCGGCCGGCAGAAGTTCCAGACCCTGCACGTGATGGGCGCTCGGACGATCGCCGAGCAGGCCCGGGCGGCCGGCGCCGCGCGCCTGGTGCAGGTCTCGGCCCTGGGGGCCGACGTCAACTCGTCGTCGAAGTACCTGCGCACTAAGGCCGAGGGCGAAGCAGCCGTCCGCGCCGTGTTCCCGGGCGCGGTGGTGATCCGCCCGTCGGCCGTGTTCGGCGCCGAGGACAAGTTCTTCAACAAGTTCGGCCAGATGGCCGCCCTGTTTCCCGCCCTGCCGCTGATCGGCGGCGGCGAGACCAAGTTCCAGCCGGTCTATGTCGGCGACGTGGCCGCCGTGGTGGCCAAGGCGGTCGCCAGCCCGGCCGCCGAGGGCCTGACCTACGAGCTGGGCGGCCCGACCGTCTACAGCTTCAAGGCGCTGATGGAGCTGATCCTGCGCGAGACCGGCCGCAACCGCGTGCTGGCCCCGATCCCGTTCTTCGCGGCCAGCCTGATCGGCAATGTCGGCGACCTGTCGCCGATCGCCCCCCCGCTGACCTCGGACCAGGTCGAGTCGCTGAGGACCGACAATGTGGCCGACCATGGCCTGCCGGGCCTGGCCGACGCCGGCGTCGTCCCGACCGCCGTCGAGGCGGTGGTCCCGTCCTACCTCTACCGCTACCGTAAGGGCGGCCAGTACGCGGAGGTTCCGGCGGGGGCGTTTTAGGCGCTGCGATCCAGGATTTCCTCGTCGCAGACCACGGCCTCGGCCGGGGTGATCTTCAGAGGCGGCGGCTTGTGCGAAGGCATGAAATAGTGCCGCTCGAACATCCGCATGACATGCCGGACGCCCAGGTCGGACACCTGCCGAAGGTCGTCCTCGAAGTAGTTGTTCCCCGGCGCGGTGATGATCTCGTACGACGGAAAATAGGTGACGTGATCCAGGCTGCGTGAAACCTCTTCGGCCGCCACGCGCAGAATGCTCTTGCTCGCGACCGTCGAGACCAGCACGTGCCGGTCCTCATAGGTGGCGATCAAGGGGACCGGCGAGATGGTGAGCAGAATCCTCACCCGCGGATTGATCTTGCGGATGCGTTGGCAAAGCTTGGTCAGGTCGCTGGACACCGAGCGCGCGTCGAAGTTCACGAACCTGTAGAGCTTCGGGTCGAAAACGCCGCCGGCGACGCCGGGCGCCGATGGAAAGACGGCGTGGTCCTTGATCGCCTCCCAGGCCTCGGTGAGGCCCAGGGTGAAGACGACGACATGGGACTCCTTGAAAACCCGGCGCACCGCCGACAGATGGCGTTGGCGATCGGCCTCCAGCGCGGCGATCGACTCGAAGCCGCCCGGCTCGACCTGAGGGCGGAAGGGATCCACGAAGCGGTCGCCCAGGGCCCAGGCCCGGTCCTTCGGCTTGAACTTTCCGAACGCCCGATCGAACAGCTGCAGCGCCTGGCGGACGGTATAGACGTTGGCGTAGCGGGCGCTGAACACGCCATAGCCCCGCCGCTCCGCCTCGGCCGGCGCGAGATGGTCGCCGGTCTCGGCCACGAAATAGTTCAGGCCGCTGCGCTTGAGGTGTCGCGCCAGATGTTGGGCAAAGCAGCTGCCCAGTGTCGCGACCGTGTCGTGCGTATCGATCTGAAAGCGGCTGGCGACCACGGGATCGATATCGGCGAAACACGGATCAGCCATGGCGCGCGACCAGAACTGATGGCCTGGAAGCCCCCTGTAGGGGTTGGCGGACGACGGCGGTTCGGTGTTCGGAGAGGCTTTGTACGCGCTCACAGGTGTCGTTCCAGTACGGCCTGGTAGGCTTTGTCGTTCAAGCGGTTGCAGAAGACTCCGCCGTCGTGGGCGGCGTAGCTTTTGTAACAGGCGTCCAGATAGGTCTCGACGTTGCTGTAGATGGCGTCGCCGCTGCGCCAGCGCATCGAGCCGCGAAAGCCGTAGCGCTCGGCGATCGCCGGATAGACCGGCCAGACCAGATCGCGCATCCGATCGGTGATGAAGTCCTCGATCGGGTCGAGGGAAGCGTCGCCACGATAGCCGAGCTTCTCGGCGACATGCCGCGCGATCTCCGCCGTGACGGTGACCTGCGGATGGCTCACCGTAGTCATGAACGGCATCTTGCGCCTCAGGCGGCGCATCATCCGGTCGTAGTCGACCGCGGTGTCCTGGCAGCTTTTTTCCAGCTCGGCGGCGCTGCTCGCCCAGCAGTCGAGATAGCCGAGATCCTGGAAGACCCGGGACGTGAAGAGCTGCGCGGCGTCACGCGCTCCGTAGCCGTTCGTGAACGCCCACAGACCGATCGCCGAATGCAATGAGTCGGTCGGGCCCATGACGACGCCGCCTTGGTGATGCGAAGCCACCTCGTCCGGGTGAAAAGCGTTGAAGGCGATTTCCGGCACGGGGACGCCGTGGCCGAGACGCTGGGACAGCGCCACGGTTTCAGGGCGCTTGAGATAGATCCAATGGTCCGCGTCGCGGACCATCTGTTCAAGTTCGGGATCGGGCTCGGCCGACAACAGCGGCGCGACATGCCGCCATTGAACATCGAAGTCGGGGAGCAGCAATCGCAGGCCGGCCGCGATCGTGTCTGCGGTGCATGCCGCGGTCACGAGGATACGCTTCGCCATCACCCCTACCTCACCCCCACCAAGGCCCAGCTGGGCCTTGACGCCAAACGATAGCTTTCGATCTATAGTTCCCCACCCGTGCGAATGAAAGAAGCGGCTGGTCCGGAGGCCGGGCGCCCGGACCTGGCCCGCGTTTTCAGCGCGGGAGGTAGATCAATCCCAGCCCGATCACGCCGACCACGATCCGCCACCAGGCGAACGGGGTGAAGCCGCGCTTGCCGATGAAGGCGATCATCGTCTTGACCACCACCAGGCCCGACAGGAACGACACCACGAAGCCGATGGCGATCGTGCCGGCGTGGCTGGGGTCGATGTCCTTGTAGCTCTTGAGCAGGTCCAGGGCGAAGGCCCCGACCATGATCGGGATGGCCATGAAGAAGCTGAACTCGGCCGCGGCCTTGCGCTCGACCCCCAGCAGCATCGAGCCGACGATGGTCGAGCCCGAGCGCGACACGCCGGGAACCAGCGACAGGCATTGGAACAGGCCGATCAGGAAGGCGGTCTTCAGGGACAGGGCCATGCCGTCCTCCTCGCGCACCGGCAGCTTGGAGCGGTCGACCCACAGCAGCAGGAAGCCGCCGACGATCAGCGACACGCAGATCACCTGCGGCAGGAACGGGTTCTCGAAGAAGTGCTTGATCACCCCGTGCAGCAGCAGGCCGGCGGCGAAGGCGGGGATGCAGCCGATGATCACGCTGAGCGCGAAGCGCCGGGCTTCCGGCTTGGTCGGCAGGCCGACCACCACCTGCCACAGGCGCTGGAAGTAGACGGCGACCACGGCCAGCACCGCGCCCAGCTGGATCAGGACGATGAAGGTGTCCCAGGCCGGATCGGTCAGGCCCAGGGCGATCTTGGTCAGCAGCAGGTGCCCGGTCGAGGACACGGGAATGAATTCGGTCAGGCCCTCGACCAGGCCCAGCACGATCGCGATCAGCCAATCCGGCATCGTCAGTCCTCTCAAGGGCCGGGCCTAGGCGCGGCCGCCGCAAAAAGTCCCGCCCGGGGAGCGGGGTAAGCATCGGGTTTATCCGCCGGCCCGCGTCGCGGAACCGTGGAGACGAGCCCGGCGGCCGTCCAGGCCCGTCCTGCCCCGATTTCGTGTCGTTCGTTCGTCCGCCGGCGTTCGCCCGCCCGAAAAGCGGGCGACCGCACGGAGAGGGAAAAGCCGCGTCAGATTTCCTGGTTGTACTTGCCGACCCGGTCGCCCAGGCGCGGCTTGACCTCCTGGCGGAACAGGGCCCGCATGTCGTCCTCGGACTGCGTGCTTTCGACCACCACGACGATCTCGGGCTTGTTGGACGAGGCGCGGACCAGCACCCACGAGCCGTCCTCCAGATGCACCCGCACGCCGTTGACGGTGATCACCTCGGTGATCTGCCGTCCCAGGATCGACCCGCCGGCGGCGAACAGGTCCTGGTACTCCTTCACCACGTCGTCGACCACGCCGTACTTCACCTCGTCGCCGCAGTGCGGGCTCATGGTCAGGGAGGTGAAGGCCACGGGCAGGGCCTTGCGCATGTCCGACAGCTTCACGCCCGGATTGCGGTCCAGCATGGCGAGGATGGCGGCGGCCGCGGTCAGGCCGCAGTCGTAGCCGTAGCCCAGCTCGCCGTTCATGAAGAAGTGGCCGCTCTTCTCGAAGCCGGCCAGGGCGCCCAGCTCGGCGCTCTTGCGCTTGATGTAGCTGTGGCCGGTCTTCCAGTAGATCACCTTGCAGCCGTGGGCGGCCAGGATCGGATCGGTGGCGTAGAGGCCGGTCGACTTGACGTCGACCACGAAGGTCGCGCCCGGGTTCAGCGGTGCGAGGTCGCGGGCCAGCATCAGGCCGATCTTGTCGGCGAAGATCTCCTCGCCCTCGTCGTCGACCACGCCGCAACGGTCGCCGTCGCCGTCGAAGCCGAAGGCCAGGTCGGCGCCGTGCTCGCGGACGGCGTGGGCCATCGCGTGCAGCATCTCGGCGTCTTCGGGGTTCGGATTGTACTTGGGGAAGGTGTAGTCGAGGTCGGTGTCCATGCCAACGACCTCGGAGACGCCCATCCGCTGCAGGCCCTCGACGGCGAAGGCGCCGGCCGTGCCGTTGCCGCAGGCGGCGATCACCTTCAGAGGCCGGGTGATCTGGGCCCGCTTGGCGACGTCGGCGATGTAGCGCTCGGCCTCGCCCTGCACCCGGATCAGCTTGCCGCCGTCGCGCTCGACGAAGGCGCCGCCCAGCACGATCGCCTTCAGGCGGCCCATCTCGTCGGGGCCGAAGGTCAGGGGCCTCTGGGCGCCCATCTTCACCCCGGTCCAGCCGTTCTCGTTGTGGCTGGCGGTGACCATGGCCACGCAGGGGATGTCCAGGTCGAACTGGGCGAAATAGGCGGTGGGCGACAGGGCCAGGCCGATGTCGTGCACCTCGCAGCCGGCGCTGATCAGGCCCAGGATCAGGGCGTTCTTGATCGAACTCGAATAGGACCGGAAGTCGTGGCCGACCACGATACGCGACTGGCCCAGCTCGTGGATGTAGGTCCCCAGGCCCAGGCCCAGGGCCTGGACGCCCAACAGGTTGATCTCGGGCCCGAACAGCCAGCGTGCATCGTATTCCCGGAACCCCGTGGCCTTGACCAGAGGCTCATTCTCATAGGCGGCCGTGTTGGGGACGAGATCGGCGCGGGGCTTGGAGAACATCAATCACATTTCGGCTGTTGAGGGGCGGGCGAGGGTGGCGGCGGCACGATTCCGGACTCTCGCCGATTTGCCAAGCCTGGGCTCGGGTGAAGTCCCGGCGCGACTATCCGGAGCTCGTGACGATTTCTCCCGAGGCGGACGCGGGCGTTGGGCCCGGCCGGAACGATGCGAAGGGGCTGTGTTAGAGTGGCCGCAGATCCAAGGCAATCCGGGGCGAGCCGCCGATGACGCTCCGGTACCGATCTTCGCTGCGATTGCGGGCTGCCAGACGAGATGAGTCAACAAAGTAGACGAAATGGAGCGCTTGCTGCGATTCGCTCGCAATAGCTCCACACCCGCCACGGATATATTCGTCTATAGTTTTGACTAGCGCATTCTTCTTGCCCTCAAGAGTCCGTATGAGGCGCTCGCACGCAAATTTTTCCCTGGCAGCAGGGACGAGGGAAGTCGCATGGCCGAGCGCATGCTGAAATTCACGACGGTAGCCCGCAAGACGCCCGAAAAGCGGGCGGCGAGCGAGCGCAATGGCGACTTCCACGAGATCTACGCCGACTTCATCGACGCGAAAGCCACCGAGCAGGCCTCGCGTTGCTCGCAATGCGGCGTGCCGTTCTGCCAGACCCACTGCCCGCTGCACAACAACATCCCCGACTGGCTGCGGATGACCGCCGAGGGCCGGATCCAGGAAGCCTACGAGTTGTCGCAGGCCACCAGTTCGATGCCTGAAGTCTGCGGCAGAATCTGCCCCCAGGACCGCCTGTGCGAAGGCAACTGCGTCATCGAGCAGTCGGGCCACGGCACCGTGACCATCGGTTCGGTCGAGCGCTACCTGACCGACAAGGCCTGGGAGATGGGCTGGGTCAAGCCGCTGGTCGCCAAGGCCGATCGCGGCCAGTCGGTCGCCGTCATCGGCGCCGGCCCGGCCGGCCTGTCGGCCGCCGAACGGCTGCGCGAGGAAGGCTACGCCGTCACCGTCTATGACCGCCACGACCGGGCCGGCGGCCTGCTGATCTACGGCATTCCCGGCTTCAAGCTGGAAAAGGAAGTGGTCGAGCGCCGCACCCAGCGCCTGGCCGATGGCGGCGTGGTGTTCAAGCTGGGCTTCGAGGTCGGCCGCGACGCCACCCTGCAGCAGCTGCGTGACCAGCACGACGCGGTGCTGATCGCCGTGGGCGTCTACGCCGCGCGCGACCTGACCGCCCCGGGCTCGGGCTCGCAGGGCGTCGTGCCCGCCCTGGACTACCTGATCGCCTCCAACCGCAAGACGCTGGGCGACGAGGTTCCCGCCTATGACAGCGGCGAGCTGAACGCCGAGGGCAAGGACGTCGTGGTGGTCGGCGGCGGCGACACCGCCATGGACTGCGTGCGCACCGCCATCCGCCAGGGCGCGACCTCGGTCACCTGCCTCTATCGCCGCGACAAGGCCAACATGCCCGGCTCGCTGCGCGAAGTGGCCAACGCCGAGGAAGAGGGCGTGACCTTCGAGTGGCTGGCGGCCCCGCGCGCCCTGCAGGGCGACGCCGAGGCCGTAACCGGCGTGCGCGCCATCCGCATGCGCCTGGGCGCCCCGGACGCCTCGGGCCGCCAGACTCCGGAAGAGATCGACGGCGGCGACTTCGACCGTCCGGCCCAGCTGGTGGTCAAGGCCCTGGGCTTCGAGCCCGAGAACCTGCCGCAGCTGTGGTCGGCGCCGGACCTGAAGACCACCCGCTGGGGCACGGTCAAGGCCGACGTCCGCCACCAGATGACCAATCTGGACGGCGTGTTCGCGGCCGGCGACATCGTGCGCGGCGCCTCGCTGGTGGTCTGGGCGATCAAGGACGGCCGCGACGCCGCCGACGCCATGCACAAGTACCTGCAGGCCAAGGTTTCCGCGGTTTCGATCGCGGCGGAATAAATGGGGCTGAATTCCTCGTCCTTCGACAAGTTCAGGATGAGGAATTCAGACTGCCAACGACACTTCAGTAGCCCTCATCCTGAGTCTGTCGCCAAGACAGCCTGGGGGACGAGGGCGGACCAAGAAAACTCTTCGGAGGCCGCCATGGCCCAAGACATCGAACTGTACCTGAAGAACCGCCAGGCCCTGATCGACGGCCACGCCTATGATCCCTCGACCGAGCGCGACGCGTGCGGCGTGGGCCTGGTCTGCGCCATCGACGGCCAGCCGCGCCGCGAGGTCGTCGAACTGGCGATCAAGGCCCTCAAGGCCCTGTGGCACCGCGGCGCCGTCGACGCCGACGGCAAGACCGGCGACGGGGCCGGGGTGCTGGTCAGCGTCCCGCAGGACTTCTTCATCGATCAGGTGCGCCGCACCGGCCACGCCCTGCGCCAGGGCCCGATCGCCGTTGGCCAGATCTTCCTGCCGCGCACCGACCTGGGCGCCCAGGAGGCCTGCCGCACGATCGTCGAGGCCGAGGCCCTGCGCTTCGGCTTCTACATCTATGGCTGGCGGCAGGTGCCGGTCGACACCTCGGTGATCGGCGAGAAGGCCAACGCCACCCGTCCCGAGATCGAGCAGATCATGCTGGCCGCCCCGGCGGGCCTGGAGGGCGAGGCGCTGGAGCGCGCCCTGTTCCTGTGCCGGAAGCGCATCGAAAAGCGCGTCCATTCGCAGAACCTGTCGGGCTTCTACATCTGCTCGTTCTCCGCCAAGTCCCTGATCTACAAGGGCATGTTCCTGGCCGAACACATCGACGAGTTCTATCCCGACCTGAAGGACGAGCGCTTCAGCGCCGCGGTGGCGATCTTCCACCAGCGCTATTCGACCAACACTTTCCCCGAATGGCGCCTGGCCCAGCCGTTCCGGATGCTGGCCCACAATGGCGAGATCAACACCATCAAGGGCAACATCAACTGGATGAAGTCCCACGAGATCAAGATGGCGGCCGACGCCTTCGGCGAGTTCGGGGACGACGTGAAGCCGGTCATCCAGCCGGGCGGGTCCGACAGCGCCAACCTGGACAACACCTTCGAGGTGCTGGTCCGGGCCGGACGCGACGCGCCGATGGCCAAGACCCTGCTGGTCCCGGAAGCCAACGGCCCGCACATGAAGGCCTCGCACAAGGCCCTCTACAGCTATTGCAACGCGGTGATGGAGCCGTGGGACGGCCCGGCCGCCCTGTGCGCCACCGACGGCCGCTGGGTCGTGGCCGGCAAGGACCGCTCCGGCCTGCGCCCGCTGCGCGTGGCCTATACCGACGACGGCCTGGTGATCATGGGCTCCGAAGCGGGCATGTGCGGCGTCGAGGAAAGCCGCATCACGCGCAAGCTGGCGATCTCGCCGGGCCGGATGATCGCCATCGACCTGCTGGGCGGCAAGCTCTACGGCGAAGACGAGATCATCGACGAACTGGCCGATCGCCACCCCTATACCGACTGGCTGGGCAACATGGTCGATCTCGAAAAGGAGATCGGCCCCGGCCCCGAACCGCGCAAGTACGGCCGCGAGGAGCTGACCCGCCGCCAGGCCGCCGCCGGCTTCAGCCTGGAAGACCTGGAAATGGTCCTCGCCCCCATGGTCGAGGAGGGCAAGGAAGCCGTCGGCTCGATGGGCGACGACGCACCCCTGGCCGTGCTGTCGGAAAAGTACCGGCCGCTCAGCCACTTCTTCCGCCAGAACTTCAGCCAGGTGACCAACCCGCCGATCGATCCCTTGCGGGAAACCGGCGTGATGAGCCTGAAGACCCGGTTCAAGAACCTCGGCAACATCCTGGCCCAGGACGCGGCCCAGGCCGATGTCTACGTGCTGGAAAGCCCGGTGCTGACCACCGGCATGTACGAGCGCATCCATGGCCTGCTGGGCCAGAAGAACGTCGCCGTCATCGACTGCACCATGCCGCTGCCGGCGGAGGAGGCGCGTCCGGGCGACGCCCTGCGCGCCAATCTCGACCGCATCCGGGCCGAGGCCGAGGACGCGGTGCTGCGCGGCTGCGGCGCCATCGTCCTGACCGACGAGGGCAGCCAGGCCGACCGCGTGGCCCTGCCGATGATCCTGGCCACCGGCGGCGTCCACGCCCACCTGGTCAACAAGGGCCTGCGCTCGTACGTCTCGATCATCGTCCGCTCGGCCGAGTGCCTGGACACCCACTATTTCGCGGTGCTGGTCGGGGTCGGGGCCACGGCGGTCAACGCCTACCTGGCCCAGGAAAGCTTCCAGGACCGCCTGGAGCGCGGCCTGGTCGGCGACAAGTCGCTGCGCGACGTCTGCATCAACTTCAAGACAGCCATCGAAGGCGGCCTGCTGAAGATCATCTCCAAGATGGGCATCAGCGTCATCTCCTCGTACCGCGGCGGCTACAACTTCGAAGCCGTCGGCCTGTCGCGCGCCCTGGCCGCCGAGTTCTTCCCCGGCATGCCCTCGCGCATCTCGGGCATCGGCCTGGCCGGCCTGGAGAGCAAGGCGGTCGAGCTGCACCGCAAGGCCTGGGGCGAGACGGCCGTGACCCTGCCGGTCGGCGGGCTCTACAAGCTGCGCCGTTCGGGCGAGGCCCACGCCTTCGAGGCGCGGCTGATCCACACCCTGCAGAGCGCCTGCGACACCGGCGATTTCGAGCTGTACCGCCGCTGGTCCAACGGCCTGCGCACCCAGAAGCCGATCCAGTTGCGCGACCTGCTGGACTGGCGCTCGGACCGCAACCCGATCTCGACCGACGACGTCGAGAGCGTCAACGAGATCCGCAAGCGCTTCGTCACCCCCGGCATGAGCCTGGGCGCCCTGGGCCCCGAGGCGCACGGCGTGCTGAACATCGCCATGAACCGGAT
This sequence comes from Caulobacter sp. Root1472, assembly GCF_001426985.1. NCBI lineage: Bacteria > Pseudomonadati > Pseudomonadota > Alphaproteobacteria > Caulobacterales > Caulobacteraceae > Caulobacter > Caulobacter sp. Root1472. The sequence continues at coordinate 49,931 of NZ_LMFX01000012.1, forward strand.
CGGCGCCAAGTCGGTGTCGGGCGAGGGTGGCGAGGATTCCGCGCGCTACAAGCCCCTGCCGAACGGCGACAACCCCAACAGCGCCATCAAGCAGGTGGCCTCGGGGCGGTTCGGCGTCACGGCCGAATATCTGAACCAGTGCCGCGAGATCGAGATCAAGGTCGCCCAGGGCGCCAAGCCCGGCGAGGGCGGGCAGCTGCCCGGCTTCAAGGTCACCGAGATGATCGCCCGCCTGCGTCACGCCACGCCCGGCGTGATGCTGATCAGCCCGCCGCCGCACCACGACATCTATTCGATCGAGGACCTGGCCCAGCTCATCTACGACCTGAAGCAGATCAACCCGATCGCCCGGGTCACGGTCAAGCTGGTGGCGGCCACCGGCATCGGCGCGATCGCGGCCGGGGTGGCGAAAGCCAAGGCCGACGTCATCCTGGTGGCCGGCAATGTCGGCGGCACCGGCGCCTCGTCCCAGACCTCGGTCAAGTACGCCGGCGGTCCGTGGGAGATGGGCCTGTCGGAAGCCAACCAGGTGCTGACGCTCAACAACCTGCGCCACTCGGTGGTGCTGCGCACGGACGGCGGCATCCGCACCGGCCGCGACGTGGTGATCGCCGCCATGCTGGGCGCCGAGGAGTTCGGCATCGGCACCGCCTCGCTGGTGGCCATGGGCTGCATCATGGTGCGCCAGTGCCACTCCAACACCTGCCCGGTCGGGGTCTGCACCCAGGACGAGGCCCTGCGCGCCAAGTTCACCGGCACGCCGGAAAAGGTCATCAACCTGTTCAGCTTCGTGGCTGAAGAGGTGCGCGAGATCCTGGCCGGCCTGGGCTTCAAGAGCCTGCAGGAAATCGTCGGCCGCACGGACCTGCTGGCCCAGGTGTCGCGCGGCGGCGAGCACCTGGACGACCTCGACCTGAATCCGCTGCTGGTCCGCGCCGACCCCGGCCAGAACAAGCCGTACTGCACCGTCGAGGGCGGCCGCAACGCCGTGCCCGACACCCTGGACGCCCAGATCGTCCGTGACGCGGCGCCCCTGCTGGAGCGCGGCGAGAAGATGCAGCTGACCTACACGGTCCGTAGCACCGCCCGCTCGATCGGCTCGCGCACCTCCAGCCACATCGTGCGCAAGTTCGGCATGAAGGGCCTGCCGTCGGGCCACCTGACCGTCCAGCTCAAGGGCTCGGCCGGCCAGAGCCTGGGCGCCTTCGCGGTCCAGGGCCTGCGCATCGAGCTGACCGGCGAGGCCAACGACTATGTCGGCAAGGGCCTGTCAGGCGCGACGATCGTCATCAAGCCCGCCCGCGGCCTGGCCGCGCCCGAGACCAACACCCTGATCGGCAACACCGTGCTGTTCGGGGCCACCTCGGGCCGGCTGTTCGCGGCCGGCCAGGCCGGCGAGCGCTTCGCGGTCCGCAACTCCGGCGCCACCACGGTGGTGGAGGGCTGCGGGGCCAACGGCTGCGAATACATGACCGGCGGCCAGGTGGTGATCCTGGGCCCGACGGGCGGCAACTTCGGAGCCGGCATGACGGGCGGCATGGCCTTCGTCCTCGACCAGCACGGCCGGTTCGAGAGCCAGGTCAATCCCGACAGCATCCTGGTCCAGCGCCTGGCCTCGCCCTACTGGGAAGGCGTGCTGCGCTCGCTGGTGGCCGAGCACGCCCGCGAGACGGACTCGGTTTTCGCCGAGAGCCTGCTGCGCGACTGGGATCGGGTGCGCGACCTGTTCTGGCAGGTCTGCCCCAAGGAGATGGTCTCGCGCCTGCCGCAGCCCCTGGCGGCGGAAGAGGCGGTGCACGAGCGGGCTTAGGAAGGCGGCCCGAGAGGTCTGGATGACCGCCGTCGTCTCGGCGGCGGTCGGCGGCCTCACGCGACGACGTGAAGCGGGCTGTAGTGGGGCGGCCGCACGCTGAACCATCGCTCGCCTTCGCTGACCATGCCCCATTCCAGCAGGTAGTCGCCAGGTTCGGCCGGCGCGCTGAACGTGTGAAGATAGGTGGTTTCGCCGCCGGGGGGCGTCACCTTCAGCGTCAGGGTGCGCTCGCAATCCCACTGCACCACCTCGCCGCCCTTCGGTTCGCGCAGATGGTGGCTGAAATACAGCGACGCCGATCGGATGCCCCACGAGGGCCACCAGGCCAGGGCGCCGGTGTTGCGCACGGTCACGGCCGCGACAACCTCGAAGCCGCAGTGGGTGGCGGCGACCATGTCGACCTTCACGACCTCCATGCCCCATGACGGAAGCGGCGGCTCGACCGGCGGCTCGCGAACGCCGACGATCAGCCGGACCGGATGCTTCCGGGGATGGCTCTCGGAAACCAGGGCGGGGGCCTCGTAAGGGCGGCGCGGCGTGTGCCGTGGAATCGTGTAGTGGGCCCGCCACCCATCGCGGGGCGCGCCGGCGGCATAGGTCCGCAGCTTGGCGTCCCGGTCCTCGGGCGAGCACCAGACCGGTTCGTAGTGCAGCAGGGCCACGTCCGATTCGAACAGGCCGGGGCCCATGACATGATAGCCGCTGTGCGGGCGGTTCGGCTTCCAGACCAGCGAGCGATCGTTGCGGAACAGCCGCATCTGCCAGTCGGGGCTCCAGGGCGGCGCGAACAGATATTCACGCTTGTCTTCGTCGACGATCCATTTGCGCGGAAACCAGTAGTGGGTGGCCACGGGATCGCGCATCAGCTCCGGCAACCGCTCGGCGAACCCGTCTTCCAGCCGCTCGTCGTCATCAAGCACCAGGATCCAGTCGCTCGTCGCATGCTCGAAGATCTCCATGCGGGCCGCCGCCAACTGACCGGCGTGGCGGAACGGGAACACCACGTCGGCGAACTGGCTGGCGACGGTGGCCGTCTGGTCGTGGGAATCGACGTCCACCCCCACGACGATCTCGTCGGCGAAGGCGGAAACCTGGCGCAGCAGCGGCGCGAGCCGGCTCTCCGCGTTTCGGGTCAGCACGCTGACCGTGAGCCGCGGTCGGGGTCGCGCCGGGTCGTTCATCTGCGATCCTCTAAGACGCGACTATTGCCGCCGATGCAATCAGGATAATAGAGTAGATCCGTCGGGGAGCCGGAGCAAAATCTCGAATCACGCGGTCCCTCAGCTTCCGCTGCAGAAATCCCATACTCTGTTCTGTCACGTACAATAATTCGCGCGGAGACGTAGCGAAAATGACGACCTTATTTTGTGTAAGATCTTTTCTGCCAAACATAGGAAATGACCTTATCAAGAAATCGACTCAAGACCTGCTCTACAGGGTTTTCGGGAACGATGTCTGTATAGTGGACGTGCCAGCCCTGACGAACGGGGGCTGGGGCGGGCTGACGGCGCGTCAGGTCTACGACATGAATCGTTTCGCCGACGGCGTTCTCGTCGGCGGCGGCAATCTCTTCGAGAACGGGCAGCTGACCCTTGATCCCCAGGCCCTGGAGGCCTTGCGGCCTCCAATGATGCTGATCGGCCTTTCACACGGCCGGATACACGACACGTCGGGTGAGTTGATGCACCGAAGCGACTCGATGGACCCCGCGCGGATACGACAGCTGGTGGCCAAGGCTAACGTGGCGATGGTGCGCGACCAAGCCTCCCTCGCCCTGCTAGAGGATTTGGGCGCAGGCAATGTGGAGATGGCCGGCTGCCCGTCTCTGTTCATGCCGGAGAACCCGCGGGACCGTGCGCCGGGCGAACGCGTGTTGCTGTCGATCCGTCATCCCTCGCGCATGAGCGTGCCCGCGCCGCTGCAATGGCGAACGGTCGAGGACGTTCGGCGCCTGGTCGCGGCGCTCGAGGGCAAGTACGGCAAGGTCGTCCATCTGGTCTGTCACGACTACATGGACCTTGATTTCGCGGCCGCCTTCCCCGAGACGCCCCACCTCTATTTCGCCGATGTCGAGCACTACATCACCGCGTTGCGGGACTGCCGCCTGAACGTCTCCTATCGGCTGCACGCCTTCCTGCCATGCCTGTCCTTCGGCGTTCACTCGATCCACCTGTCGTACGACGAGCGTGGCCGGGCGATGGTGACCACCGCCGGCATGGAGGCGTGGGACATCGATCTGACCCGGACCGACGACGTGGTGTCGGCGGTTATGTCGCGCGCCGCCTCCGTCGACGATTATCACCGCAGCCGCGCAAAGGCGGCGACCGGTGTCGCGGCGATGGAGAAGGTGACGATCGCCGGCCTCGAGCGTTTCGCGGCGGCCGTGGAGCGGCGGAAGGTGGAGGGCGAACGTGCGAAATCCTGAAGCGCCCGCCATGCCCCCGGCGACCGAGGCGACACTGCGCGGTTTCAATCGTGTCTACGACGCCGCCAGTCTGGACGGCCTGGGCGGCCTGCACGCCCGCATCGTCGCCGCGATCGTCGCCGCCGTGGCGGAGATCAAGGGCCAGGCCGCAGCCGCGCGGGTTGGCGCCGAGGGACTTGGCCAACTGCATCACGTGGTCGAGGCGGGCGAGATCGGGCGGATTCGCGACCTTGTCCTCGAACCGCTCCGCCACGACCTGTTGCGCATGGCGGTCAAGGTCGGGCGCGAGGTGCTCGGCTGGCGCGGCGACTTCCATGTCGACGACTACCTGATCCTGCGCATCAATCTGCCCTATGCGGTGGCCAGGCGTTCGGCCGGTCCGGGCGAGAATCCAGGGATCGGCCGGGTCAGTCCCGCCGTGCGAGAGCTCGCGGCTTCACGCCGCGTGAAGGACCCGATCTACGATCCGACAGGCTATCACCGTGGGCACCCGCCGGCGGCCTGGGCGCATGGACCCCACCTCGACAGCTGGTCGGGCCATTCCCGCGACGGCGTCAACATCTGGTGGGCGATGTGCGACGTGCCCGCCGAGGCCGGTATGGTGCTCTACCCGGAGCTTGATCCGAAGCGGGTCGATCTGGATCGGCGGACCCTCTACGTCGCCGCCGGCCAGCCCTTGCCGGCGCCGACCTTCTCGCCCCTCGCGGCGGGGGAGATGCTGATCTTCGATCCCGAGATCCTGCACGGAACGCATCTGAACATCACCGGCCAGACCCGCGTCGCCGTCTCGCTGCGCCTCAACGCCGGCAGGCCGACCTTCGATCCCGCGACGTTCTACGCCCGAGAATTCTGGCGCCAGGCCCAGGATATCGAGTCCGGCGCGTTCGACGCCATCGCCCACGTGCGACGCGAGGACAACCTCGGCCCCCCGCGTCCGTCGGCGGTCGCGCGGCGGATCGAGCCGGCCCGCGTCCGCCTGTCGTCCGATGCGCCCGGGCTCTGCGAGATCGGCCCGGCCTCGCTGCTGGCCGAGGGCGGGCGGCTGGTCGTCTCCTGGGCGGATCGCGCCGTGCTGCTGACCCGGCGGGGCGGCCGCCTGTCGGCGGTCGACGCCGAGTGTCCCCATTACGGCGTGGCCCTGGCGGATGGCGGCGATCGCGACGGACGGCTGTTCTGCCCGGCCTGTGCGGTGGGGTTCGACCTGTCGACCGGTCGATCGGCCTGCGCCGAGCTGCGGCTGAGGACCTATGCCGCGTTCGAAAAGGAGGGCGCGCTCTGGCTCGACCTGTCGGACGCGGCGCGTCAGGGCGGGGAGAGCGGCCGCTCGCCGACATAGCGCGCGCGGGGCCGGATCAACTTCCCCGTCTGCAGCTGCTCGATCGCGTGGGCGTGCCAGCCGGCCATCCGACCCACCGCGAACAGGCTGAACGGCGCGTCGGCGGGCAGGTCCAGGGTCCGGGCCATGGCCACCAGGGCGAAGTCGATGTTCGGCAGGAGCCCCGTGGCGGCTTCGGTCTCGCGGCGCAGGTCGGCCATCACGGATGGGATCTTGAAGGCGCCCAGCAGGGCCGCCGCGCGCGGGTCGCCGTCGGGATAGAGCGGGTGGCCGAAGCCCGGCATGGCCGAGCCCTGGGCCAGGCGCTCAGCGACGGCGCGGGCGGGACCCCGACGCTCGGCCTCGTCGACGAACATTTCCACCCGCGCCGCCATGCCCCCGTGCAGGGGACCCGACAGGGCCGCCAGCCCCGCGAGCGACGCGGCCGCCAGGGAGGCTCCCGTCGAGGCGGCGACCCGCACCGCGAAGGTCGATGCGTTCAGTTCGTGGTCGGCCAGCAGCACCAGGGCCCGGCGGACGAGGTCGGCGCCCGAGGCGTCCAGCGCCCAGGCCTCGGCCAGGCGCTGGTGGATCGGACCGTCGCCAAGGGATCCGGCCACGGCGTCGGCGGCCGCCTCCAGCAGGCCGGCCGCCTCCATGGCCAGGGCCAGCGGTGCGCGACCCCTGGCGGGCGGGTCCATCCCGGCCCGGGCCGCCAGGGTGGAGAACAGCCGGGCGCGCGGCGTCTCGCCCTTCTTCGGCTTTCTGGGCTCCGGCCCGGTCAGCGGCGCGCCGTGGCCGCCGCGCAGCAGGCGGGCGACCTGCTCCAGGCTGTGCATCCGCGCCAGGTCGACGGCGTCCTGGCCGCGATAGAAGAGACGTCCGCCCTCTACCGTGGTGATCGCCGAGGGCAGCACCGGCTCGCCCCAGGCGATGGCCTCGGCCGCCACGTCGGCGGCGCGCCGGCCGCGGGCCTTCTTCGCCGCCAGGGCCGCGACGTCGGAGGCGCGGTAGAGGCTGCGGCGCGGATCGTCGGGATGGGCGGCGGCGCCCACCCGCCCCCGGCTGACATAGGCGTACAGCGTCTGGGCCCGCACCCCCAGCATCGCCATCGCCTGTTCCGCGTCGATCCATTCGGCCATTTACATTGATTATATTGATCAAGATTGACGATCAAGCCTCGGGAGCGTGGATTGTGGGTCGAAAGGAGACCTCATCGATGTCCAAGGGTCTTTCCGCCGTTCCCGCCGCAAGCCCTGTCGCCGAGGGCCTGGAAGGCGTCGTCGCCGCTCATACGGTGCTGTCGGACGTCGACGGCCAGGCCGGCCGCCTGACCATCCGCGGCTACCCCGTCGAGGACCTGGCCCATCGCGCCAGTTTCGAGGACGTCGCCCACCTGCTGCTGGACGGCTTCTTCGAGTCCATGCCGTCCGACCTGGCCCCGGCCTTGGGCCAAGCGCGGGTCCGCGCCTTCGCCGAGGTCGCCGCGCTCGACGAGGGCCTGGCCAAACGCGATCCGGTCGAGGCTGTCCGCGCCCTGATCGCCCGCCTGCCGGACGGCGAAGGCCTGGACACCGCCCTGCTGCTGATCGCCGCTCCGGCCGTCTTCACCCCCGCCGTGCTGCGGGTCGCCGCCGGCCAGTCGCCGGTCGCCCCCGATCCCGCCCTGTCGCACGCCGCCGACATGCTGGCGATGACGCGCGGCGCGCCCGCCACGGACGGGGAGGCGAGGGCGCTGGACGCCTATCTGGTCACGGTCTGCGACCACGGCCTGAACGCCTCGACCTTCGCCGCCCGGGTGGTGGCCTCGACCCGCGCCGGCCTGACCTCGGCGGTGCTGGCCGGGATCTCGGCGTTGAAGGGCCCGCTGCACGGCGGGGCGCCCGGGCCGGTGATCGAGATGCTGGACGCGATCGGCGCGCCCGACAACGCCCAGGCCTGGCTCCTGGCGGCCCTGGCGCGCGGCGACCGGCTGATGGGCTTTGGCCACCGCATCTACCGGGTCCGCGACCCGCGGGCCGACGCCCTGAAGGCCGCGATCCGCCAGCTGGCCCATACGTCGAACGCCATCCCCGGCCGCCTGGCCTTTGCCGAGGCGGTGGAGCAGGCCGCCCTGCGGATCCTGCGCGACCACAAGCCCGACCGGCCGCTGGACACCAATGTCGAGTTCTATACGGCCGTGCTGCTGGAGGCCCTGGGCCTGCCGCCGGCGTCGTTCACCTGCGTGTTCGCCATGGGCCGCACCGCCGGCTGGATCGCCCACGCCCGCGAACAGCTGGCCACCGGCAAGCTCGTGCGCCCGCAGTCGGTCTATGTGGGGCCGAGGACCAAGGCGGCGGCTTAGGGAACAGCTGGGGACAGGCACATGTGCCTGTCCCCGTCCGCATCACCGCCCTCGCGAGTCGTTCGCGCTGGGGCTGTGCGCCCGGCCTTGCTAAAAGGCCGTCATGTCCGCTCCCGTCCTGACCGCCGCCGAATCCCTGGTGCTGACCCGCCGGGCCACGACCCTGTCGGTGGGCGTGGCGGCCGTGCTGATCGCGATCAAGGGCGTGGCCTGGCTGATGGGGCATTCGGTGGCCATGCTGGCCTCGCTGGCCGACAGCGGCCTGGACCTGGTCGCCTCGCTGATCACCTTCTACGCCGTGCGCTACGCCGCCGTCCCGCCCGACGCCGAACACCGCTTCGGCCATGGCAAGGCCGAGGCCTTCGCCAGCCTGACCCAGGGCGGCCTGGTGTTCGCCTCGGCGGCGCTGATCGGCCAGGAAGCGATCCGCGCGTTCGGCCGCGCCGCGCCGCCCGAGCATGGCGCCCTGGGCGTCGGCGTCATGGCCGCCTCGATCGTCCTGACCCTGCTGCTGATCCGGGCCCAGACCGAGGTGACCAAGAGGACGCGCTCGGTGGCGGTGTCGGGCGACCGCGCCCACTACGCCGCCGACCTCGCGTCGAACGCCGTGTCGCTGGTCGGCCTCGGCGCGGCCAGCCTGCTGCACCTGGCCTGGCTGGACGCCGCCGCCGGCCTGGCCGTGGCGCTGTGGCTGCTGTGGGGGGCGATCGGCGTGTTCCGCGAGGCGGCCTACCAGTTGATGGACCACGAGCTGCCGCTGGAGGATCGCGAACGGATCATCGCCCTGCTGACCGCCGACCCCCGGGTGCTGGGTGTCCACCAGGTGCGCACGCGAGCCTCGGGCCCCTACATGCATGTGCAAGCCCACATGGACCTGGATCCGGCCCTGGTCCTGAGCGTCGCCCATGCGGTGATGGTGGCGGCCGAGAACCGCGTCCTTGAGGTCTTTCCGGCCGCCGACATCCTGCTTCACCCCGATCCGCGCGGCGCGGCCGAGCCGCATGGCGGGGCGTTCGGCGAGGCGCCGCCGGGCTGAGCGCGCATCGCCGGGCTTGCCGACCGCGCCCGACGGGGCCAAATGGCGCTTCCTGCACAGACGACGAGCGACCCTTCCGATGGACGACACCCTGGCCAAGCTGCCGCGAGCCTTCGCCGGCGCCACCGTGCTGGTGCTGGGCGATGTGATGCTGGATCGGTTCGTCTACGGCGCGGTGGACCGCATCTCGCCCGAGGCGCCGGTGCCGGTGATCGCCGTCGAGCGCGAGACGGCGATGCTGGGCGGGGCGGGCAACGTGGCTCGCAACGTCGCGGCCCTGGGCGGTCGGGCGGTGCTGGTGGGGGTGGTCGGCGACGACGACGCCGGCCGGACGCTGAACGGCCTGATCGACCGCGAGCCCAGCCTCGACTCGGCCCTGATCGTCAACGCCCGCCGCCGCACCACCGAGAAGACCCGCTACATCTCCGGATCGCACCAGATGCTGCGCGCCGACCGCGAGGACCGCGGCGAGGCCGACGGCCAAGCCCTGCTGGCGGCGTTCCACGCCCACCTGCGCGAGGTCGACGTGGTGGTGCTGTCCGACTACGCCAAGGGCGTGCTGACCCCCGTGGTGCTGAAGGCCGCCATCGCCGCCGCCAACGCCGCCGGCAAGCCGGTGATCGTCGACCCCAAGAGCCGGGACTTCTCGCGCTATGACGGTGCGACGCTGATCAAGCCCAACCGCCGCGAGGCCGCCGAGGCCACCGGCGTGACCGGAGCCGGCGACGAGGCCGCGGCCGAGGCCGCCGACGCCATCCTGGCCGGCGCGCCCAACCTGTCGGCCACCCTGATCACCCGGGGCGGGGCGGGGATGACCCTGGCGGTGCGCGGCGAGGCCCCGGTCCATCTGCCGGCGACGGCCCTGGAGGTGTTCGACGTCTCGGGGGCCGGCGACACCGTGGCCGCGACCTTGGCGCTGGCGCTGGCAAGGGGTGCGCGTCCGCTGGACGCGGCGCGGCTTGCCAACCTGGCCGCCGGCCTGGTGGTGGCCAAGCTGGGCACCGACGTGGTCACCGCCGACGAGCTGGTCGGTCTGGCCCATGGCGAGCACGCCGATCCCGTCGCCGACAAGATCGCCGACCTGGACGGGGCCCTGGCCATCGTCGCCGGCTGGCGGGCCCGCGGCCTGAAGGTGGGCTTCACCAATGGCTGCTTCGACCTGCTGCACCCGGGCCACGTGTCGCTGCTGGCCCAGGCCAAGGCCGCCTGCGACCGGCTGATCGTCGGCCTGAACACCGACGCCTCGGTCCAGCGCCTGAAGGGCCCGACCCGGCCGGTGCAGAAGGAGGGCGGCCGCGCCACCGTTCTGGCCTCGCTGTCGGCCGTCGACCTGGTGGTGCTGTTCGACGAGCCGACGCCGCTGACCCTGATCAAGGCCTTCCGCCCCGACGTGCTGGTCAAGGGCGCCGACTATACGGTCGAGACCGTGGTCGGCTCCGACGTGGTGCTGGGCTATGGCGGCAAGGTGGTGCTGGCCGAGTTGAAGGCCGGCCAGAGCACGACCAACCTGATCGGCCGGATGAACGCCAAGGGCTAGGGTTTGTTCGCGAGCCGTTGCGGACCTTCGGCCAGAAAGCTGGGCTATTCGTATGAGCAGACGCTACCTAATTAGAGATGAAGTCGATGGAGCGCTGCGCCGTGGTAGAACGGTAGAGTGCTTCTTGGGCGGATTTCAGCGGGATGGGTTAAACGGAATACGCCGTATCGCTCTAAGTTTAGTCGATGGAACGGTCATCCTCAATCTTTATGAAAGTCGAGATTTTGGAGGTATCGTTTTCTTGGATTTATACGTATTTGGCCCTTTCGATGCGAACCTTGAGCTCGATGAGCCCGATGAAGCCATGTCGTTCATTGAACTAGAAGATTGTCTTGGAGCGATGGAACAACGTTGGCCCGGCAGCAGCGGTAGGCTCGTCAACGAGGGTGTTTTGCAAGACGAGTACGCAGACTACGTCGCTAGTCGATCGCTCAGCCGGCAAGAGTAGCTCCGCAACGCAGCCTTAGCCGATCCTCGGTGCCGCTTTCTGGCCCACGCGGCGTTGTCGTCGACGCCGGCTAGAAGTTAAGATCCCCGCGCCAAGGTGAAGCTTGAGGAGAATGCCCGCAATTTAGCCGCTAAGTCGGTCGATGACCGGTGTTCAGCAAGTTCTTGTTAAACAAAACGGCGCATCGATCGAACGATGCAGCCTGAATGCGCGTGGGCATGAGCGTCGAACGTACCCTTCACCACTTCCCCCTGGACCCGGCCTCGCGCCAGGTGCGTCTCGCCCTGGGCGAGAAGCGCTTGCCGTTCGTCGAGGTGCAAGTCCGCTATTGGGAAGGGCCGGCCGAGTTCCTCAAGCTCAACCCATCGGGCGTGCCGCCGGTTCTGGTCGAGACCAAGCACCAGCGCACCACGGTGATCGCCGAGAACCGCGCCATCCTCGAGCACATCGAGGAACAGGAGCCCGAGCCGGCCCTGCTGGGCCGCGAGCCGGGCGAGCGGGCCGAGGCGCGCCGCCTGCTGCAATGGTTCGACCGCAAGTTCGACAACGAGGTCAACGGCTTCCTGCTGCACGAGAAGATGGAAAAGCGGCTGCTGCGGCTAGGCGCGCCGGACCTGTCGTCGCTGCGCCGGGGCCGTGACGCCCTGCGCCAGCATCTCGAATATATCGAAGGCCTGCTGAACGCCCGCGACTGGCTGGCCGGCCGCCGCATGAGCCTGGCCGACTTCGCCGCCGCCGCCCACCTGTCGGTGATCGACTATTTCGGCGACGTGCCGTGGAAGGACTTCCCGGCGACCAAGACCTGGTACATGAAGCTGAAGTCCAGGCCCGCCTTCCGACCCATCCTGGCCGATCGCTGGCCGGGCCTGGCGCCGGTCGCGCACTATGACGATCTCGACTTCTAGGCGTTCCGGCGCGTAAGACGGTTGGAGCGTATTCCTCGTCCTTCGACAGGCTCAGGATGAGGAATACGACCGCCGACGCCGCAAAGTAGCCCTCATCCTGAGCTTGTCGAAGGACGAGGGCGGTCCACAGATCGGTCAGCCGAGTGTTCCCAGATTCCCGCCACCCCAATGAAGCCTTGCGGGAAGAAATCCGCGCCGAGGCCCTGCGGCTGGGCTTCGACGCGTGCGGTTTCGCCAGCGCCAGCGACGCCTGGCCCAATGGCGGCTGGCTGCGTGACTTCGTGGCCGAGGGCTTCCACGGGGCCATGGGCTGGATGGAGGAGACGCTGGACCGCCGCGCCCATCCCACGGCCATGTGGACCGACGCGAAGACGGCGGTGGTGCTGGGCGTCAACTACGGCCCCGAGCACGACCCGCTGCTGGCGCTGGAGGATCCGACCCGCGCCGCGATCAGCGTCTACGCCCAGGGCGATGACTATCACGAGGTGATCAAGAAGCGGCTGAAGGCCCTGGCCCGCTGGATGCACGGCCGGTTCGGCGGCGAGGTGAAGGTGTTCGTCGACACCGCCCCGCTGATGGAAAAGCCCCTGGCCCAGCGGGCTGGCGTGGGCTGGCAGGGCAAGCACACCAACCTGGTCTCGCGCCAGTTCGGCTCGTGGCTGTTCCTGGGCAGCGTGCTGACCACCCTGGACCTGCCGGCCGACCCGCCCGAACGCGACCACTGCGGCTCATGCACCGCTTGCCTCGACATCTGCCCGACGGGGGCCTTCCCAGCCCCGAACCGGCTGGATGCACGGCGCTGCATCTCCTACCTGACGATCGAGCTGGCCGGGCCGATCCCGGTCGAGTTCCGGCCCGCCCTGGGCAACCGCATCTATGGCTGCGACGACTGCCTGGCCGCCTGCCCGTGGAACAAGTTCGCCCGCCTCTCCAGCGAGATGGCCTTCCACGCCCGCGAGGCCTTGAAGGGACCCTCGCTAGCGGACCTGGCCGGACTGGACGACCCGGCGTTCCGGGCGCTGTTCACCAAGAGCCCGGTCAAGCGCATAGGCCGCGACCGCTTCGTGCGCAACGTGCTCTACGCGATCGGCAACAGCGGCGACCCGGCGCTGATGGCCGCGGTCGAGCCGCGGCTGGCCGACCCCTCGCCCGTGGTGCGCGACGCGGCGGTATGGGCGGCGGGCCGGCTTGCGTCTGAGATATAGGGACGTGATGGCGGCGTAAGCCTTGCGCCTATCGTCGTCGGCGGCCCATGTCGGACTGGCGGAAGGTTTCCGAAAACCAACCCGTTCGTCGCCACGGCGCGCTGGCGTGATAAGCAGCACGCTGGGGATCGCCAGGAGCGCGATTCTTATTGTTGATCCTAGACCGTGAGTGCGCCGCGAATGACTTGCCCGACCGGCACTGGCAAGAGTGAGCCGACGATCACCGTCGCGATCGTCGCCTATCAAAGCGGTCCGACCTTGGATCGCTGCCTGGCCGGCCTGGCCGCTCAAACCTTCACCGACTTCGAGATCCTGCTGGTCGACAACGCGTCGACCGATGGAGCGCCCCAGCGCGCCGCAGCGGCCAATCCGGCGATCCGGCTGATCTCGCCCGGCGACAATCTCGGATTCGCAGCCGGCAACAATCTCGCGGCGCGTGAGGCGCGCGGCCGGTGGCTGGCCCTGCTCAATCCTGACGCCTATCCGCGCGCGGACTGGCTGGAAAACATGGTGTCCGCCGCGGACCGCTATCCGCACATCCATAGCTTCACCTCACGCCAGCTGATGGCCGAGAACCCTAGCCTGCTGGATGGGTTGGGGGATGTGATGTCCGGCGTCGGCGTGCCCTATCGGGGAGGCTACAGCCGGCCCGATCCAGGCGACCTGCCGACAGGCGAAGTGTTCTCGCCGTGCGGCGCGGCGATGCTGATCGACAGGTCGCTGTTCTTGGCCATGGGCGGCTTTGACGAAAGCTTCTTCTGCTATTGCGAAGATGTCGACCTGGGCTACCGGCTTCGATTGCGGAACGAGGCGACCCTGGTGGTTCCCGACGCGGTGGTCCTGCACGAAGGCTCGGTTTCGTCCGGTGGGCCGAGATCGGAATTCGCGGTGTTCCATGGCACGCGCAACCGGCTTTGGCTGCTGATCAAGAATACGCCGCTACTGCTGACGCCGATCGTGCTGCCGCTGCATTTCCTGGTGGTGGCGATCATCATGACCCGTAAGTTCGGGCGGTTGCAGGCGCGGGTCACGATCAGGGCCCTGCTGGCCGCGCTGAGCAATCTGGGACCCGTCTTGATCTCTCGCCGAAAGGTTCAGAAGGCGCGGACCGCGTCCACTTGGGCCATCGCCAGCGCCATGACCTGGAACCTCAACGACGTACGACGGGCGCGGACCGTCATCCGGAAGCCGAAAGCTCCTCGATCAGCCGGCGCATGAACGCCGCCCCGCGCTCCATCTGGCTGATCTCGACATATTCGTCCGGCTGGTGGGCCTGGTCGATCGAACCCGGGCCGCAGATCACGGTCGAGAAGCCCGCGCCCTGGAACTGGCCAGCCTCGGCGGCGTAGGGCACGACGCGGGGCGGGCCGTTATCGCCGGCGATGCGGCGGGCGAAGATCTCCGCCGCTCCATCCACCTCGGGGGCGAAGGCGGGGGTCATCGAGCGGGTCTCGACCACCACGCCGCCTTCCGGAGCCCTGGCCTTGATCTTGGCGTCCATCGTCTCCGCCAAGGCGAAGAAGTCGGCCAGGATCGCCCTGGGTTCCAGGCCGGACGGGACCCGCAGATCGAAGATGAACACGCATTCGCGGGCCAGGATGTTGACCGCCGTGCCGCCGTTCACCTGGCCGACGGTCAGGGTCGCGCCCTTGGGGGTGAATGGCGAGGCGGGATCAGCCTCGCGCTCCAGCCGCTCGGACAGCTCGACCAGATGGTTCATCAGCTTGATGGCGACCATGTTGGCCGAGACGCCCAGGTGGGTCAGGCTGGAATGCGCCTCGCGGCCGGTCACGGTGACGCGGAAGCTGGCGATGCCCTTGTGGCCGCGCACGGCGACCATGTCGGTGGGCTCGCCGACCACCACCAGGGCGGGGCGGGGCAGTTCGTTGGCGATCACCGCGATCATGTCCGGCGCGCCCAGGCAGCCGACCTCCTCGTCATAGGAGAAGGCCAGGTGGACGGGGCGGTCGATGCCTGCCTTGACCAGGTCCGGCGCCGCGGCCAGGGCCAGGGCCAGGAAGCCCTTCATGTCGCAGGTTCCCCGGCCGTACAGCCGGCCGTCGCGCGGCGTCAGGACGAACGGGTCGCTGCTCCACGGCTGACCGTCCACCGGCACCACGTCGGTGTGGCCCGACAGCACGATTCCGCCCGGGATCGCCGGACCGATGCTGGCCAGCAGGTTGCTCTTGGCGCCGTCGTGGCTGGGTATACGCCGCGACTCGACGCCGAGGTCCGACAGATAGGCCTCGACCCACTCGATCAGGGCCAGGTTGGACAGCCGCGAGGTGGTGTCGAAGGCCACCAGGGCGGCGAGGATGTCGATCGCCCGAGCAGCCAGCGTTTCTGAGGAAGCGTGCATGACGCGACCCTAGCGCGCCTCCCGCCCGCCGCCTATCGGCGACAAGCGGTGAGACGCGAAAGCCTGCGACGCCTCGTCCGGCGGCGCCTGGCCGCCGGGCGAGGGCGCGACTAGATCAGAACGAAGTCCGAGGCCTGCAGCAGGACCGACGCCTCGAACGCCGCCAGGAGATGGGCGGCGCCAGCGCCCGCGCCGTCGGCGTCGAACCAAAGCTCGTGCGAGCCGGTGTCGAAGTAGAAGGTGGCCGCGCCCGAGGTCGGCGCCGCGTTCAGGCCGGAAAGGAAGGTGGGCGCGGTTCCCGGCGTCAGGCCGAAGCCGGAGGCCTGAAGCGCGACCTTGTCGCCTTCCGCAGCGCGGAAGTCGGCGATGAAGTCGCCGCCGTCTCCCGCACCGGCGAACACGAACCGGTCGGCGCCCGCGCCACCGAACAGCTGGTCGCGACCGGGGCCGCCCGCCAAGACGTCATCGCCGTCGTCGCCGTACAGGCTGTCGTTTCCGGTTTCGCCGAACAGCTGGTCGGCGCCGCCCTGGCCATAGACCCGATCGTCGCCCTCGCCGGCGTAGATCAGATCGACGCCCCCTTCGCCGAACACCAGGTCGTCGCCGGCCTGGCCGTAGAGGCGATCGTCGCCGCCGCCGCCGACCAGGACGTCGTCGCCGGCGTCGCCCAGCAGCAGATCGGCGCCGTCGTGGCCGTAGAGGGCGTCGTTGTTGTCGCCGCCGACCAGGACGTCGTCGCCGGCCTCGCCGAACAGGTTGTCGGCGCCGTCCTGGCCATAGAGCACGTCGTCGCCCAGCCCGCCGTAGAGACCGTCGGATCCCGCCTCGCCCAGGATCACGTCATTGCCCTCTTGGCCGAAGACCATGTCATTGCCCAGGCCGGCATAAAGCGTGTCTGCGCCGGTTTCGCCGTAGAGGATGTCGTCGCCTTCCTGCCCGTAGAGCTGGTCGTCGCCCGCGCCGCCGATCAGGCCGTCGGCGCCAGCCTCGCCGAACAGGACGTCAGCGCCGGCGTCGCCCCAGACCACGTCGTTTCCGTCGCCGCCGATCAGGGCGTCGTTTCCGTCGCCGCCCCAGAGCAGGTCGTTGCCGCCGCCGCCGATCAGCAGGTCGACACCCTCCTGCCCCAGCAGCTGATCGCCCTGGCCCGAGCCCACCATTACGTCGTCGGCCTTGGACCCGATCACGTGGTGAATGTCCACCAGGGTGTCGACGCCCGAAACCGCGCTGTAGGCTATGCCGGTCGCCAGGTTGACGTTCACGCCGGTGATGTCGTCGATGTAGGACGCGGCGTTGTCGCCGGTTCCGCGTTCGATCCGGTCGTCGCCCGCGCCGCCGCTCAGCTGGCTGCGGCCCGCACCGCCGATCAGGTGGTCGGCTCCGTCTCCGCCGTACAGCCGGCCGGTGGATCCGCCGCCGATCAGGGTGTCGTCGCCCAGGCCGCCGAGGATGAAGTTCTCGCCCGAGCCGCCGGTGATGGTGTCGGCGCCGTCGCCGCCATCAAGGTCGTTGTAGCCGCTTCCGCCGACCAGCACGTCGCCGCCCGAGCCGCCGGCGACGTGGATGATCTCGATATTGGCCACCGAGCCGCCAAAGGCGCCGCCCACCGTGATCGTGGTCGTGCCGCCGCCGCTGAAGTCGGCATGAACGGCCTGGGTCCGATCGCCGAAATACAGGAAGGCCTGGTCGTTTCCGGCGCCGCCGTCCACGATGTCGGCGCCGCCGCCAACGCGGGGGTCGTATGCCGAATTCCAGCCCGCGGCGGACAGTTGGGCGCTCATCACAGCGCCGGT
This sequence comes from Caulobacter sp. Root1472, assembly GCF_001426985.1. NCBI lineage: Bacteria > Pseudomonadati > Pseudomonadota > Alphaproteobacteria > Caulobacterales > Caulobacteraceae > Caulobacter > Caulobacter sp. Root1472. The sequence continues at coordinate 67,111 of NZ_LMFX01000012.1, forward strand.
GAAGATGTTGTCGTCGCCGCCGCCGCCCAGCAGCGTGTCGTCGCCCAGACCGCCCGACAGCAGGTCGTTGCCCGCCCCTCCGTCGAGGACATTGCTGACGCCCGACGCGACGCTGTACTGTAGCACCTCCAGCCATTCGTCGGCGAACGAGCCGGTGACGGACCCTTGCGCATAAAGGGACACGTGTTCAATCGAGCTGAGGTGATCGACCCCGCCGAAGGCATGGGAATAGACGCCGGTCGTCAGGTTCACCGTCGCGACGCCGGGGCCGAACGGCTGGACCATGAGCGTGTCGAAGCCGTCGCCGCCGTTGACCGTGTCGTCGCCGCCGCCGGGGTCGAACCAGTCGTCGCCGTCGCCGCCGATCAGGGTGTCGTCGCCGTCCCCGCCCTGTATGCCGTCCCGAATGCTGGAGCCGACGATATAGTCCGCGTCGTTCGAGCCGATGATGGACAGAACGTCCGAATAGGGCTGGCCGTCGGGCGAGAACGACTGGAACGTCCAGTGGGACAGATCGACATGGTCGCCCGACACAGCCTGGATGATGAGGGTGTCCGACTTGGCACCGCCGATCACCACGGGCGCGGCGCCCAATTGCTGGGCGGTGAACCAGGACATCTGCAGCGCGGCGAAGGCCCCGGGGCCGTTGTTGCTGAACGTCACGCCTTCGATGCTGGTCAGGGTGGCCGTGTAGAGATTGGCCGAGCCCTGGGCCGCGATCAGGTCGCGTCCGGACCCACCGTCATAGACCTCCATGAGCGGGTTCTCGTAGGTCCAGCCGTCGAAGGTGTCGCTGACCACGATGATGTCGTCGCCTGCCTCGCCATAGAAGCTGTCGTTGCCGCTTTCGCCGTACAGGATGTCGTTTCCGTCGGCGCCGTACAGTATGTCGTCGCTGCCGCGGCCGTGAAGGACGTCGTCTCCGGCCAGTCCATCTATGTCATCGGGCTCGGAGCCCCCCAGGAGGACATCATTGCCCGCCGTCCCCGTAATCGTCGCCATATCGCACTAACCTCAAGCTCGACCGTTCGCCAACATATTGCAGTCAGCCGCAAGTGCAACCTAGGTGAGGTGCGATCTAGGCGGGGGCTCGCTCCTTCGGCGCCTGGATCTTCATGGGCAGGACGTCGATCAGTTCGATGCGGAAGATCATCACGCTGTTGCCGGGAATCGGGCCCTTGTCCTGGGCGCCATAGCCCAGCTCAGGCGGCACGTAGAGGGTCCATTCGTCGCCCGGGCGCATCATGACCAGCGCTTCTTTCCAGGCCGGCACCAGGCCCTGCAGTGGGAACGAGGCGGGCACGCCCCGCTCGTAGGAGCTGTCGAACACCGTGCCGTCGACCAGCTTGCCCTCGTAATTGACCTTGACCTCGTCTGTGGGCGCCGGCTTGGCGCCGCCGGGCGGGCCCGAGCGGACGACCTTGTACTGCAGGCCGTCGGCCAGGGTGACCACGCCCGGCTGCTTGGCGTTCTGGGCCAGGAAGGCCTGGGCCGCGGCCAGGCTTTCCTGCTGCTTCTTGCTGGGACCGCAGGCGGACAGGGCCAGGGCCGCGGCGAGAACAGCGCCGAGAAGGAGCTTGGGGGCGAGGGCGAAACCGAGGGGACGGACCATGGAACGACGGGCTCCGACAAACATTCGCCCGTGCTAGACCAATTCGCGCCCGACCGCGCGCCGATTTTCGGCAGCCCCGAGCTTGGCCGGAGTTTGAGACGCGCAGTCACAGAACAATGGTGGCGCCCGATCGCAGCGCGCCCTAGAAACCGTCCCCACCAGTGACCGCTCACGAGGCCTTCATGAAACCCGTCCGCAAAGCCGTCCTTCCCGTCGCAGGCTTCGGCACCCGAGTCCTGCCCGGCACGAAGACGACCCCGAAGGAGCTGCTGAACGTCGTCGATCGGCCGATCCTGTCGTACATCGTCGAAGAAGGCCGCGCCGCGGGCATCGAGCATTTCGTCTTCGTGACGGGGCGCAACAAGGGCGCGATCGAGGACTATTTCGACCACCAGGTCGAGCTGGAGGCGGCCCTGGCCGCCAAGGGCAAGACCGCCCTGCTTGAGGAGCTGCTGGGCGAGCTGCCCCGGCCGGGCGAGATGAGCTTCGTGCGCCAGATGGCCCCGCTGGGGCTGGGCCACGCGGTGTGGTGCGCCCGCGACATCGTCGGCGACGAGCCGTTCGCGGTGATGCTGCCCGACATGGTGATGTCGGCGTCCAAGCCGGCCCTGGCCCAGGCGATCGAGGCCTACGACCAGAAGGGCGGCAACATCGTCGTGGTCGAGCCGGCGCCGGAGGGCATGGCCCACCAGTACGGCATCGTGGCGCTGGACGGCCAGGAGGGCCGCCTGAACCGCATGACCGGCATGGTCGAGAAGCCGCCGAAGGGAACCGAGCCCTCGAACCTGTTCATCTCGGGCCGCTACATCCTGCAGCCGGAAATCTTCGACCTGCTGGAAAACCAGGGCAAGGGCGCCGGCGGCGAGATCCAGCTGACCGACTCGATGCTGACCCTGCTGGAAAGCCAGGACTTCCACGCCCTGGAATACGAGGGCGAGACCTATGACTGCGGCGACAAGATCGGCCTGCTGCGGGCCAATGTCGCCCTGGCGCTCAAGCGCCCCGACCTGGCCGACGCGGCCCGGGCGATGATCCAGGGGCTGCTGTAATCTCTGGATTGGGGACAGGCGCATGCGCCTGTCCCCGTCCGATCCCAGACGCCTAATGGCAGGCGTCGGTGCGTTCCTGAAAGCCGATCACACCGCCCGCGGCGGATAGCCCTTTTCGCGCAGGGCGTTCATGACGTCCTGGGTGTGCTGGGCGTCGCGGGTCTCGATGGTGATGTCGAACTCCGCGCCCTTGGCCGGCACGTCCAGGGCCAGGCGGTTGTGGTTGACCTCGATGATGTTGGCGCCCATCGACCCGATGACGCTGGCCACGGTGGACAAGAGGCCGGGGCGGTCGTCGCCGACGATGCGCAGGGACACCAGGCGCTGGGCGCGGACCAGCTCGCGGGTCAGGACCGAGGCCAGCAGGCGGGTGTCGATATTGCCGCCGCACAGGATCAAGCCGCATTTCTTGCCGCGGAACCGTTCCGGATAGGCCAGCAGGGCGGCCAGGGAGGCGGCGCCGGCCCCTTCGGCGATGGTCTTCTCGACATTGCAGTACAGGGCCACGGCCTGCTCGATATGCGGCTCTTCCAGCAGCAGCACGTCGTCGATCAGCGGCCGGGCGACGCCGTAGGTCAGGTCGCCCACGGTCTTGACCGCCACGCCCTCGGCGATGGTTTGGCCGCCGCAGTGGGCGGCCACGCCGCGCATCTTGGCGGTGAACGACGGATACATCGCCGGCTCGCAGCCGATGATGTGAATGTCGGGCTTGACCGCCTTGGCCGCGGTGGCCACGCCGCTGATCAGTCCGCCTCCGCCGATCGGCACGGGCAGGACCTCCAGGTCCGGCGCGTCCTCCAGCATCTCCAGGGCGATGGTGCCCTGGCCGGCCATGATGTCGTAGTCGTCGAACGGGTGGACGAAGGTCAGGTCCTGCTCGGCCTGCAGCTTGCGGGCGTGGGCCGAGGCGTCGTCATAGGTCTCGCCCTCGATGACCACCGTCGCCCCGAAGTCGCGGGTGTGCTGCACCTTCACGAACGGGGTGGTCTTGGGCATGACGATGGTCACCGGTACGCCCAGCCGCGCGCCGTGATAGGCCAGGCCCTGGGCGTGGTTGCCGGCGCTGGCGGCGATGACGCCCTTGGCCTTCTCGGAGTCCGACAACAGCATCAGCTTGTTCAGCGCGCCGCGCTCCTTGTAGGCGGCGGTGAACTGCAGGTTCTCGAACTTCACCCACACCTCGGCGCCGGTGATCTTGGACAGCGTCCGGGAGTAGCGGCACGGCGTGCGCTCGATCTGACCGGAGAGGCGGGCCGCGGCGGCGCGGATGGTGGTGATGTCGAGGGTCATTGGGCCTGTCGTTCTGAAGGTTGGGGAACCTAGGCTGAGGCCTTCCGGACCGCAAGGTTGACGCCTTTTCGAGGCGGGAAAATGCTCGAGAGGAGGTTGTTGCGTCGGTTTTGAGCCTCGTCTAGAGAGTGCCGATGGGTACCGACGAACTCCACTCCACCGAGGCCGCGAAGTTCGTGGCCGCCGCCGCCGCTCTGCAACATGTGATCGATCCGATCGAGGTGGAGGCCCTGGCGTCCGAGGCCGGAGTGAAGGATGGCCGCGCCATGGCGCGGCTGCTGATCGCCCACCTGCAAGGCGGGGAAGCCGAGCAAGCGGTCTCGCTTGGAGCCGGCGCGGTGGAGCGCCGCCGCGATTTGGCGCTGATCTGCCGCGAACTGGTCAATCACGCACCGACCACCGAACGTACGTTGCGGACACTGGCGCGGGCCCTGAAGTTGAGCGCCCCCCATCATCCCCTGGCCGCCATGGCCGACAGCCAAGCGCTTTGGGTCAGGCCCGCCTTCGACGCCACCTGGGACAAGGATCGGCTCACGGCGTTCGCTCCCCTGGCCGGCGGCTTTCCCAACACCTTCGACGGCCTGCTGCTCAGCACCGAAAACCCGGTCGGAGCCTGGGCTTTGTGCACGGTGGCCGAACGCCGAGGCGATCGCGTCGCGCTTGAGCTCGAGGATGCCGGGCTGATCGTCGATAATTTCAATATCGCCCCGCCCTGTATCCTGGTGGCCGCGATGTCCAGCCAGCCACTTGAGCCTTGGGCGAACCTGGCCGCGAAGCTGCGCCGCGGCCTGCGCCGTCTGGCCAACGATTAGGAAGACGACTTGGACCTGTCCACCCTCCTTTGCGGCCTGGCCCCCGTCGGTCCGCAAGACCATCAGCGCAAGCTGGGCGCGCTGAAATTCGCTCACGACAAACTGCGCGAGATCGAACCCGAACTGGACTTCCTGGACTTCGTGCGCGGGGTTCCCGCCTCGATCCTGGGCCAGACCTTCGGCTATTCCGGCGAAGATTTCTATTTCACGGCGTTGCTGAGCGTCGCCGCGCGCGACCGCGCCGGCTTCGATCCCGTGACCGCGGCGGTGCTGAACCGCATCGTGCTGCAGATGAACTTCCAGACCCGGTTCATCGGTTCGCGAGGCCTGCCCGAGGCCTTGGTGCACGACGGCGCGCTCGAGCTCTTCGCGCCCTGCATGGCCAATGGCAACGTCGTCATCGGCCTCCAGGTCGTGCCCGAGAACCCCAATCCGCGCGATCCGCCGAAATGGGCGGAGTGCTCGCACATCGAACTGGCGACCCACGCCATGCTCTGGCGCGAGCTGGCCGACGTAGGGCCTGTGATGGCGGACCTGGGCCGCAATCGGATCGGCTGCCTGGCCTTGACCCTCCCCGTGGCCAACCTAGGCGCGCGGATCGACACCGCCGAGCGTTACGCCAGCCTGTCCCACCTCTTCCACGACGACAGCTTCTTCGTGATCTCGGCTTCCGCCGAGGTGGCCCTCAAAGCTGTCGCCGACCTGGAGCGAGCCGAGCCGGAAGCCCGCATCGTTTCGCGGGTTTATGACGCTTCGAACGGCGAGCGCCGAGCCGTCGTCATCGCGTCCGGTCTATCGCGCCTGCCCAGTCTGACCCTTGAGAATGGTATCGAGCAGGTCTGCGAAATATCCGGTGGACGCCCGCGCGCCGAGCGTGGAGAGGATGGCTTTGCCGAGCATCGTTTCTGGCATGGTCCGGACGGAGCGACCCATGAGGTCGTCAAGCTGCGGCCGCCTATCGCCGTGGTCGCTTCCGCGCCGATGCCCGAAGAGGCGCGGCGCCACATTTCCGCCGACCAGATCTTTCCCCACCTGGCGCACAGCTTCAAGAACGGCTCGATCGTATCGTCGATCGACCAGTTCCACGTCACCTATCTGCATTTCGACGGCCAGGGTCGCCTGATCGACGACGTCGGCGAGGCGTCCAACCTGCCCAACACGCCGATCGTCAGGGCCAGCACGGTCGACGCCGAAGGCGTGAAGTGGGGCCTGTTGAAGGCCAACCGCCGCATTCACGTCAAGGGTGCGGCCATGCCGCTGACCTTCACGCCGACCCTGCACCACTTCCACTCGCACTTCCTGCTGCAGTGCTTTCCACGCGTGCTCATCCTCCGCGACCTCGGGATCGAGGCCACCATCCTGGTGCCGCCGACCCTGAGGAAGAAGCAGCGGCAGATGCTGAACATGGTCGGCATCCCGGATGAGCGCATCGTCGTCATTCCGCCGGACGCCATTGTCCAGGCCGATGAGATGATCGTGCCTCAGCCTTGGCCGCTGGTGTTCTCGCCCTACACCTTGTCCATCTACGACGAGATGGCTCGCAAGGTGGATCCAAATCCAGGCAAGCCGTCGCGGCGGCTGCTGATCAGCCGTGAGCAGCGCACCAGCTGGCGCAACATGCTGACCTACGACGCCGTGCGGCAGATGCTGGTGGATCGCTACAACTTCGAGGTCCTGCGGCCCGAATTGCTGTCGCTGGAAGACGAGATCATCGCCTACCGCGACGCCGCGATGATGATCGGCGCCGAGGGGGCGGGGCTCTACAGCGCCGTCTATGCCCGTCCAGGCCAGGTCTTCATGGCGATCGGCGACGAAGACTACATCATGCCGATCCTCAGCAGCGCTGCCAGCGGTCGCAACTTCGATGTCGGCTATGTTTTCGGCGAAAGCATCCGGGCCGACTCGGACGTCGAACGGCGACTGCCGGCCGGTCACTCCGACTTCGTGATCGACCCCGAGAAGGTGGCGACGCTGATCGAACGGGTGATGGCCTCGCGGGCCTAGCGGCTCGCGCCATCGGCATGAGTCGGCAGCGGCTGGCCGTTGACGTTGATGCCGCCCTGCGGGCGTTCGCCGTGCCGGATCGTAGTGACGATCCCAACCGCGACCACGGCGATGATCACCAGGACGATCGTCAGGAATTCCCAGCGCATGAATCGCGTGGTCCACCCGACACTGGTGATGGGCTCGTCTTCCTGCATGGCGTTCTCCTCGCAAGAGGAACGCCGCGCCGGTGCGCAGGGTTGCCCGGCGCCTGAAGCTTCCTGGGAACAGCGGATCCCGTTTTCCAGAAAAACGGCGCGAGGACAGACCTTAGGCACCGGCCTGGATCATCCTGAAGGCGGCGAGATCCTTCAGGTTTTTCCAGCCCCATCCCGACAGGCTCCAGACGCCGTCCTGCCAGCGATACTGGCCGGCCAAGGCGTGCCGCAATCCCTTGAGGCCGAGGATCTGCAGGCCGTCGTGGCGCAAGGCCCACCTGCCCACGACCGCGCCGTGCTCATCCAGAACGCCGCCGTCCGCGTCCAGGACGACGTGCCGTGAGCCCTCCAGCAGGTCGAGACGCCAGCGGCCGATGATCTGTTTGACGGGCAGGCGCACCGTCGGCGCCGCATGAGGCGAGGCGTCCCATTGGTCGGCCTGGGCCTGGGTCGCGCGCGACAGGATGACGGCGAACCGTCCGTCCGCCTCGGCGACGCCCGACAGGCGCAGGAGGGCGGGGTCTCCGCCGACCGCGCAGAGCATCACGTACTCGCCATCGACCTGACGGACTTCGTAAACCCCGCCATCGGCGACCGCGACCGGCGCCGGGAACGCCGGATCTTCGTTGTCCGTGAAGGCGCACAGCAGGGCGGCCTCGTGATTGGGCGATCCCACCCACGGTCGCGGCGTCTCGATGACCTTCCGCGTCCGATCGACGCCGAGACCCGTGACCGCCGGGTCCTGTCGAACGGAGGACAGCGGGATGTCGATGAACAGGCTCCAGTGGTTCCGCTCGTGGATCAGCTCTGCCGGCGCGAGGGTCAGATTCCGGCCGTCGCTGACGAGGCGCTCGTAGCGCTTAACGCCCCAGAGGCGGTTATTGTAATGCACTGTCAGGCCGTTGCGTTCGAACAGCCACGTGGCGATCGAAGCATCATCCTCATCGCGAATATGTCCGTCGCGACCCAGGGTGGCTGCTTGCGGAGTCTCTCCCTTGAGGTTCCTCAACGTCACGGCCGAGTCCAGGATGGACTCGAGCACCGCTTCGTCGAACACCGGCAACAAGGTCCGCGCCACGTCGCTGACGTCCACCGTGCCGACCCAATGGAAATCGCCCGCGGGTTCCGCCTCGAAGATCCGATCCGAGAGGAACTCCAGCACCTGCCCGCCTTCGGTCGGATTGGACTTCCTGATCAAGTGGCGACCGGCGGTGTCGGCCTGTTCGCAGATCGTCGGCAGCAGTGAGTCCACCGCGTCTTCCGTGGGGAAGCGCACATACGGGTGGATCATGTCGTCCTTGAGATCGAACGAAGCCGCCACGGTATCAAAGAAATTCATCTCAGGCCCAAAGCCGAGATTCATCACCGAGAACATCTCCGGAATGCGCTCATCCGAATGGATGAAGTCCGCGTATTTCCGGTTGGCGAAAAAGAAGGGCGACCCATTGCGCATCTCGTACTTGAGAAGCGTCTTGTGGGCCCAGGACATCGCCAGGGGGTGCAGCCGGCGCGAATAGGAAGCCCCGTTCTCGCTCGAGGTATCCACGAACTCCTGCAGGCGCGAGAACGACATCCAGCGGACGTCTTGCTGATAGGACGAAATCGAATACCGGTGGGCGGAGGCGCGTACGTCGCCGGAGATCGACACGGGCGTCTCGTTGAAACTGAAAGTGGTCGAGCGGAAGCGGGTTTCGGGCGGCGCGGGGAACATGGGATGCGTGGTGAGCGCCCGGAACTTGTCCGCGCGCCCTGTCTCGATGACCTCGTCCATCGCCTCGTTGTAGAGCGCGGGCAGGTTGTCGACGATTTCGTCGGGCCACTCGCGCCGCCAGGCCCATGGGCCGTGAAAGTGGGCGTATTTCTTGAAGCTTTCAGCACCTTTCGCCGCATGCTGACGCAGCTGACGCAGATTGACGGCGGGATAGGAACGATCGCACACGACCTGTATCCAGGCGTCGGGCGTCGTGGTCTCCGAAAAGGCCTTCATCACCTCCAGCACGTTCTGGAAGAGCAGCTTCTGCCCGCCCCAGGTGACGGTCGGGCGGATCAGGATCTGGGCGTCCTCGACCAGGAGCAGCGCGCTGGCTCGCGACAGGTCGGCGGGACGACCGTCGCCGCCGATCGAGACGATGAGCTTCACCCCCTTGCCGGCATAGGCCGTCAGGGTCCGCAGAAGCCGGTTGGCGTCCGCGCGCCAGGTCATCATCAACCACAGCGGCGAGGCTGGGTCGTTCCTGACCCGCGCCGAGACGACGCTCGCGGCCTTCGAGGTCAGGCCCGGCGCGCCTCTGTCGGAATCGAGCGGCGCGATGCGTGGCAAGGTCGCGAAGCGCCCGGCGCGATAGGCTAACCGCCAGGCGGCGGTCGCCGTGGCCAGACTGGGGCCATCATGGAAGCCGTGGAATGATTCCCGATAGACCGCCTCGACCGTTCCGGCCACGCCGGCGTCGGCGGCTAGAACCTCTGGGGCCGTGGCGACGTCCTGCAGCGCTTCAGGATTGGTTGCGCCAGCCAACGCGCTCTCCTGACGGGCGCGAACACCCAGGAGGAAGGGCTCGAAGCCCTCCGGGGCCAGCTTGGATCGCGTCCATGACCTGCGCGCGCGCGCGACGTCGCCATGGACAGCGACGCTGTCGGTCGCTGCGGCGAGCGCCATGCGGTAGGGGCGCGACCAGCCTCTCGCGTTAGCGATCCCGGCGACCGTGAGAGCCAGGTCCACGTCCAGTATTCCGCCAAGACTTTCCGGGGCCAAGGCCTCGATCATGGCATGGTCGCTGTACGCCAGGATCGCAGGGAGGTAGGCGCGCTCGGCCGGTGCCTCGGCCCGTTGGGCGAGGACCTCCGGTGAGACGCCGAGGTCTTCCAGAAGCGCCATGCGCTCGCACGACGCCTGGGAAATGGTCGGCAGAAAGCCTCCATCGGGCCGGGCCGCCACCGCCTTGCCGATGACCGCCACCAGATCCAAGCGGCGGCAAGTGACGGCCGCCTTGACCAGCGCGCCGAGCCTTTCCAGATAGATCGCCGGCAGGGCGTCGAATGTCGCCAGCATGGGCTCCAGCAGCGCGATCACCTCCTGGGGGCGGTCAAGGCGTTCCATCTGCCGCGAGAGATCCAGGCGCACGCCGACGTCGTGCGGCGCATGCACCCGCAGGCGCATCAGAAGATCTGTGGCCAGGTCGGGGTCGCCTTCGACGATCGCCTGGTGCGCAGCCTGGATCAGCAGGTTGATCGTCAAGCCGAGCAGATCGGGTCGTTCGCCGGCGTTCTGCTTGTCGCTGAGCGCCAGCAGCTTGTTGTATCCGAGGGCCGCGACGCATGCGCCGGCCAGCGCCGTGTGAGCCGCGATTTCGACGACCGGCGGCGCGGGCGGTCCGGCGCCCTTGAGAGCGTCGTCAACGGCTTTGACCGCGGCCGCGATTTTGCGCTTGTCGTCTGCCATCTTGATCCTAAGCGATGGTTCGAGCATCGAACTCAGCGATGACCTCGGCAAGGCCAGTTTCGAGAGTCACCTTGGGGGTCCAGCCGGGCGGCGGGCGATGGGCCGTCCACGGCGCCATGACCTCCCGGCTCCGGTAGGGGCGTCCGCCGAAAACGACGGATAAAGGACGACCGCCGATGGTTTCCAGCTGCCCTACCAAGTCTCGCAAAGTGACGGTTCGTCCCGTGCGTACGGTGAAGACTTCCAGGCCGGACGGGGCGTCGAGCAGGCGGGCTTCGGCGGTCGCCAGATAGGCGTCCGCCACGTCGGCGATATGCACCAGATCCAGGCTCTGTCCACCGGGCGACATGTCGAGCGAGCCGGCGGATCTTCGCAGGTTCAGCAGCGAGGGAAGCAGCTTGCGGCGTCCGTCCCGCGGACCATAGACGTCGAAGAGCTTCAGCGAACTGATGCAGAAACCCAGGGCGTTCGCGTAATAGAGCGCCAGATCGGAGAACGCCTGCTTGCTGGCGGCGTACAGGTTGGCGGGATCATAGACGTCGGTGGCGGTGAAATGCTGCCAGGAGGTGCCCGTGTCGATAAACCGACGACAAGAGGTTTCCCGCATGGCTTCGAGCAGCAGGGTCGGAAACCTGATGTTGGCGTCCAGAATGCGGTCGACGTCTTCGCACCCATGCTCGATCACGACGGCGGAGGCGATGTGGATGACGACGTCGGGCCGGGCGGCCGCGAGGGCCGTTTTCAGACTTGCCATTTCCCCGTCATGGACATGCGTCGTCACGCCCGGCGGCGTGGCCCCCGACTCCGAGCGCACGATGGCGTCGACGGTCCATCCGGCGGCGACGAAGCGGGCGGCGACGTGACGACCGACATAGCCCGTCACGCCGGTCATCAGAACTCGCCGCTCGGCCGCGCTCGTCACCCGGCGACGCCCGTCTTGGCGCGGATGAAGCCGCCGGTCTGGTCGACCATGTAGTCGAGGTGATCTTGGCCCAGGCCGGGATAGACGCCGACCCAGAAGGTGCGATCGACGATGATGTCCGCGTTCGTAAGGTCGCCGACCACGCGATAGGGCCGGTCCTTCATGTAGGGCTGACGGATCAGGTTGCCGCCGAACAGCAGACGGGTCGCCACTTTGTTGGCGTTCAGGTGCTTGACCAGGTCGTCGCGGGTGAAAGGCGCGCCGTCCCGCAGCGTCAGCAGGAAGCCGAACCACGACGGGTCGCTCTTGGCCGTCGCCTCGGGGAGGATCAGGAATTCCTCGTACGGCTTCAGGGCCGCCTTCAAGTAATTGAAGTTTTGTCGACGGGCCTGGATGAACTGCTCGAGGTGGTCCATCTGGGCAAGCCCGACCGCCGCCTGCATGTCGGTGATCTTGAGGTTATAACCCAGATGCGAGTAGGTGTACTTGTGGTCGTAGCCATAGGGCAGATCGCCCAGTTGCCAGTCGAACCGGCGCTTGCAGGTATTGTCCATGCCGGGTTCGCACCAGCAGTCACGGCCCCAGTCGCGGACCGATTCCATGGCGCGGCGCACGGCCGGATCCGATGTGAACACCGCTCCGCCCTCGCCCATGGTGATGTGGTGAGCCGGATAGAAGCTTACAGTGCCGACGTCGCCATAGGTGCCGACCAGCTTGCCGTTATAGGTGGCGCCCAAGGCGTCGCAGCAGTCTTCGACCACCCACAGATTATGCTTTTCGGCCACGGCCATGATGGCGTCGAGGTCGAAGGGATTGCCCAAGGTGTGGGCCAGCATGATCGCCTTGGTCTTGGGTGAGATCGCTTCCTCGAGCTTGCCGACATCCATGTTGTAGGTCGGGATATCCACGTCCAGGAACACCGGAACCAGGTTGTTCTGCAAAGACGGGTTCACGGTCGTGGGGAAACCGGTGGCGCAGGTGATCACCTCGTCGCCGGGCTTCAGCGCGCGCTCGCCATGCATGTGCGAGGTCAGGCCCGTCAACGCCACCAGGTTGGCCGAGGAGCCCGAATTCACGGTCTGCACGCCGCGGCGGATGCCGAGGAACTTGCCGAGCTTGGCCTCGAAGGCGGTGTTGAATCGGCCCGTGGTCAGCCAGAAGTCCAGCGACGAATCGACGAGCGAGACCATGTCGGTGTGATCGTAGACCTTGCCGGCCACCGGCACGGGCGACTGGCCGGGCACGAAGGGCGCCGGCGCATGGGCCAGCTTCGCGTATTCGGCGGTCAGTTCGAGAATTTGTTTGCGGAGGGCGTCGGCGTCCGGGCGCGTGTCGGCCATAGACCTTGAATCCTTGGAAGAGTTGCGCCTGTCAGGCGAGGAATTGCGAATTGAAATAGGAGTCGATCTGGGCGCGCGTAAAGGCGGCCATGTCCGCCTTCGGATCGGTGGCGGCGCGGTACCAGTCGATGGTCTGCGCGATCGTCCTCTCGAAATCCCACCGGGGCGCCCAGCCCAGCTGGGCGCGCGCCTTGGACGAATCGAGTTTCAAATAGCCTGCTTCGTGCAGATATTCGCCTCCCACGTGCTCCCAGCCGGCTCCCGGGCCCCAGGCGCGAACGGCGGCGTCGGCGATTTCACCCACCGTGCGTTCGCCGGAACTGGCCGGTCCGAAATTCCAGCCGTCGGCGAAGGTCGCGCCGTCGTCGCCGTGCAGCGCCTGGGCCAGCTGCAGGTAGCCCGACAAGGGCTCAAGCACGTGCTGCCAGGGGCGGGTCGCGTTCGGATAGCGGATCGCGGTGGTTTCACCGGCCGTGAAGGCGCGAACCAAGTCAGGTACGAGCCGGTCCAGGGCTAGGTCGCCGCCGCCTATCACGTTGCCGGCGCGGCCAGATCCCACCGCTGGACCGGAGGTCTTGAAGAACGACTGGCGATAGGCCGCGGTCACCAGTTCGGCGCAACCCTTGCTGTTGCTGTAAGGGTCATAGCCGCCCATGGCCTCGTTCTCGCGATAGCCCCAAGGCCATTCGCGATTTTCATAGCACTTGTCGCTCGTCACAACGACCAACGCCCGCGCGGTCTGGAGCGCGCGCGAGGCCTCCAGAAGATTCACCGTGCCCATCACGTTGACGGCGTAGGTCTCCACCGGCGTGGCGTAGGACAGGCGGACCAGGGGCTGGGCCGCCATGTGGATGACGACTTCGGCTTGGCTGCTCAGCAGCGCTTGAGACAGGGTTTCCAGGTCGCGGATGTCGGCGATGGTGGAGCTGGCCATGAGCTCGTCGCCGCCGGCGCGCTGATAGATCCCGCCGTCCACCGGCGCCAGGGCGTAGCCATGCAGCTCGGCGCCCCAACCCTTCAGGGTGGCGGCCAGCCAGCCGCCCTTGAAGCCCGTGTGGCCGGTCAGGAAGACGCGGCGCCCGTTCCAGAATCCGGGATTCACCAACTTTTCCATGGAGCCTTCCCGCTAGCCCAAAGCTCTTCCAGCACGGCGCGGTCGCGCACGGTGTCCATGCACTGCCAAAAACCGTCATGCAGATAGGCCTGGAGCTGGCCGTCTGCCGCCAGGTCTCGCATCGGCCTTTGCTCCCAGACCGAGCCGTCATCCTCGGGAATGTAGTCGATGATCTTGGGCGACATCACGAAGAAGCCGCCATTGATCCAGGAGCCGTCCCCGACGGGCTTTTCCTCGAAGCGCTCGACCTGGTCGCCTTGCAGCGTCAGGGCGCCGAAGCGCCCGGGCGGCCGCACGCCGGTGACCGTGCAAAGCTTGCCGTGGGCGCGGTGGAAATCCAGACTGGCCTTGATGTCGATGTCGGAAACGCCGTCGCCATAGGTAAGGCAGAAGGATTCCTCGTCCTTCACGAAGGGAGCGACACGGCGCACGCGCCCGCCCGTCATCGTCGTCGCGCCGGTGTCGACGAGTGTCACCTTCCACGGCTCGGCGCTGTTGCGATGTACCTCCATCGAATTTTCGGCCAGATCGAACGTGACGTCCGACGTGTGCAGAAAGTAGTTCGAGAAGAACTCCTTAATCACATAGCCTTTGTAGCCCAAGCAAATGACGAAGTCGTTGATCCCGTGCTGGCTGTACATCTTCATGACGTGCCAGAGGATCGGCTGCTCCCCTATCGAAACCATGGGTTTCGGGCGCAGGTGAGTTTCTTCTCCCAGGCGTGATCCTAGGCCGCCCGCAAGAATGACCGCTTTCATAGCTCCGTTCCTTCTTTCCTTGACCCGCTCACCACGGGACAGACCTCATCGGCGCCGGCCGACCGCCGGCGCCTAGGCCGCTCCGACGGTCTTGAGGTAGGGAATGGGCTCGCCGAAATATTTGATCTTGCCGCCGTCCAGCACGCAGATCTTGTTGCAGACACGCTTGATCAGCTCGGTGCTGTGGGTGGCCACCACCACCAGGCGCGAGCGCGAAACGAACTGGTCCATGCGCGCGGCGGCCTTGTTCATGAAGCCGGCGTCGCCGGCGCCCAGCCACTCGTCCAGGATCAGGATTTCCGGCTCAAAGCAGGTGCTGACCGCAAACATCAGACGAACCACCATGCCCGTCGAGTAGGTCTTGACGGGCAGGTGGATAAAGTTTCCGAGCTCCGCGAAGTCGACGATCTCCGGAATTTTCTCATCGATCTGCTTGCGGCTGAATCCGCGGAATTGCGACATGATGCGGATGTTTTCAATACCGGTGGCTTCCGTGTCCATGCCGTGGCCAATGTCGATCATCGACGAGACGCGACCGCGCACCCGCAGGTCTCCGCTGGTCGGCTCGTAGATGCCGGCCAGCACCTTTAGCAGGGTGGTCTTGCCCGAGCCGTTGTGACCGTAGATCGCCATGCGGTCGCCCTCTTCCAGGTCGAAGCTGACGCCGTCCAGGGCCTGGACGTGCACGACGTTTCGAGCGTCCTGAAGCAGCCGGCCGCCGGTGGCGGAGGCGATGACCGCATTACGCAGCGAGCGCGCCCGGAGAGAGAAGACGGGGTAGATCAGGCGCAGTTGGCGAGCGCTGAGGATGGGTTCTGGCATTTGGACTACACCCACAGGGCAATGCGTTTGCGAAAGAGCGCGAACACGATGAACGCCAGGGGCGCCAGGATCGCGACGATCGTGATGGCTACGGGCCAGATGTTCGGCGCGATCTGTTCACCCAGCAACGGCCGACGAACCACTTCCATCAGGTAGTAGATCGGGTTGTATTCGAAGATCATCCGGCGCTTGTCGCCGATCGCGAAGCTGTCGGCACGCCAGAACACCGGGGTGGAGAAGAACAGGATTTGCCAGAGATAGGGCAGCAGGAAGCGCACGTCGCGGAAGCGGAGGCTGATGGTCGCCGTGATGGTCGAGGCGCAGATCACGAAGAAGGTGATGAGCAAGGTGGCCGGAATGATCATCGGCGTCACGTGCACCGTGCGCTCGCACAGGAACACGACCAGGAAATAGACCACAAGGTTGTGCGCCATCACCACCAGCGCGCGGAGCACCATCCGGAAGATGTGGAAAGAATAAGGAAGCGGGTAGGCGCGGATCGTGCTGGCGGCGCCGGTGTAGGTCTCGCAGCCGTCCGTAAAGGGGATGCCCATGAAATTGAACACCACCAGACCGCCCATGATGTAAGGCAGCATTTCCGCCAACGGCAGATGCATGATGGCGCCGTACACGATGGTCATGGACGCGGCCTGGGCGACGGTGCCCGCGGCGATCCAGAACGGACCCAGCAAGGAGCGTCGATAGCGTGCGCCGACGTCTTGATAGGCCAGATAAGACCAGGTCTTGTATAGAGCCAGGCCGCGCAGGATGTCGTTCGCCGCGGTTCTCGTTTGTTTAAACAACATCAAGTCTCGCCTAGATGGGGCATTTCAAAGGTACGCGACAGCGGTTCGCGAGATGGAATTTCAGGAATGGCGGCCGGTCTTCAGTTTCTGATTAGCAGGCTACGCCACGGCGCGTCAGCCACCGCGCGATGGAAACGAGCCTGATGGTCGTTGATTCTCTTGGCGGCTTCGTGACCAAGTCGGGTTCTGCGCGCCGGATCGGCAAGAAGGCTCCGAAGCGCTTGAGCCGCGAACTCCACGTCGGGCTCGGCCCAGCGGCCGCCGGTCGTGGAATAGGGCCCCGCCTGAGAACCGACCGGCGTCAGTTGGTAGGGCACGAGCACTCCGCAGTCGTTGTCCATGAAGTCCATGTTTCCAGACCAGCCCGTCGCGACGACGCAGCGTTCAAGTTGCATGGCCTCCGCCAGCGCAAGTCCATAGCCTTCAGACCGATGCAAAGACAAGAGCACGTCGCTGCTGGCCATCAGGCGCCATACGTCGCTATCGCTGAGATGATCCGTCATCAAGGTGACGTCCGGGCGTTTGCCGAGCGCTGACTCGAGCCTGGCGTATTCTTCGGGCGCCGCTTCGTGGGCCACCAGCTTGCAAACGAGATGGGCGCGGTCGGTCGGTTCGGGGAAGGCGCGCAGGAAGGCGTCGATCGCCGCCTTCGGATTTTTCCGCGCGCTGGTGGACCGCAGATCGGCCATGACCAGCACGACCATGGCGTTCTGCGGCAGTTTCAGCCCAGTCCGATCAGGCTGGACGCCAGTCATGTCGCGCGACGGATGAGGCACTACCTTGACCATGTCGTGCCGGTCGGGCGGGACGATCTTCCGGACAGCGTCGCACACGAACTGGCTAGGCGTCCAGATCTCGTTCAGACCCCGAGCGGACCGCGCCCAGGACGCAGGCGGCCTTTCGAGCTCCCAGGCCCAATAGCCGATGCGGTAGCGTTGCGCCAAATTGGCGGCGCGATGGGCGAAGAACAGCCGATCCATCTCGGGCGGATTGCACTGGCTTATCCACACGCCGCCGGCGGGCCGCCCCGGCAGAGGGCGATGATCGTACAACGGCTCGGTGCGGAGGAAGCCGATGTCCTCGGATATCGGCTCCAGGCCCGCTTGGCGTAGGCCCGCGAGCGTCATGCGCGCGCCTGATCCCAAACCCATCACTTCATGGGCGAAGCTCGAGACGACCAGGTCGCCCGGCGTCAGACTGGCGACAGGTCGCGGCGCAGGCCATCGCGCCAGGTGCGCCATAAGCGACAGCGCCTGATAGATGGGTCGCGCCAGATTCCGACGCAGCGAAGGCGGCACGGGGAGGCGGCGCCAGGCGGCGGCGACGCTCCCGAGCGACCATGTCGACGAAGAGGATCGCTGGCTCATAGCCCTATCGCCGGATCGCCCCGGTATTTTGCGCGAACCAGTCGTAGGTCGCCTTGACGCCGGCCTTCAGGTCGAATTTGGGAGCCCAGCCAAGGTCGGTCAGCCGCGTGACGTCATAAGCCCGGCGCAGCTGACCCTTCGGCTTGTCGGTGTCCCACAGAATTTCGCCCTGGAAACCCGAGGCGGTCCGAACCGCCTCGACCAGGTCGCGGATCGGCAGGGACCGGCCAGTGGCGGTGTTGTAGGCGCCCGAACCGCTGGCGGCGACGGTCAGGAACGCGCTGGCGGCGTCGTCCGCGAACAGGAAGTCCCGCGTCGGCGAACCATCGCCCCAGATCGTGACCGACGGCGCCTGGGTCTGCACGGCGTTGTGAAAACGGGAGATCAGGGACGGCACCACGTGACCGTAGACCTCGTCGAACCGGTCGTTCGGCCCGTAGAGATTGGTGCAGATCATATAGCCGAAATCCAACCCATACTGTTGGGCGTAGGCTTCAAGGTGGGCGAACATCGCGCGCTTGGCGTGACCATAGGGCCCCTCAGAGCCGTGGGGCGGCCCCAGCCACAGGTCGCTTTCCTTCATCGGAAGGGGCGCGGCGTCCGAGTAGATCGCCGTGGTTCCGGCCGCGACGACCTTGCGGCATCCGGCTAGGCGCGCCGCCTCGACGACGTTCAGATTGATCATCGCGTTCTCATAGAACGCGGCGCCAGCGAAGGTGATGTTGCCCTGGACGCCGGAGACCCGGCCGGCCAGATGCAGAACGATCGTTGGGCGGAAGGCCGTAAACAGGGCGGTGACGGATTTGGCGTCCATCAGATCGCAATCCGCCCGCGTCGGCGCCAGCAGCGCTTCGATCTCCATCTCGGCCGTGAGTCGTCGCAAGGCGGAACCCAGGACGCCGCCGGCTCCCGTGATGAGGATGCGGTCGTTTTTGAAGATCGAAGCGCTACTGGTCATTTGGAACAGAACCCGGACTAGTTCAGGATGCCTTGCTGGTTCCAGTGCAGCGCACCGGCGCGATAACGCTCGCGGTCGGTGTCAACCATCTCCTGGCACAGCTGCTCCAGAGAGACCTTGGCCTCCCAACCCAGCTTGGCCTTGGCCTTGGACGGGTCGCCGATCAACAGCTCCACCTCGGCCGGGCGGAACAGGGTGGGCGAAACCTCGACGATCAAAGCGCCGGTCTTCGCGTTATAACCCTTTTCTTCGACGCCTGCGCCTTTCCACTCGACGTCGATATCGACCGACTTGCAGGCCAGATCGACGAAGTGGCGGACGGTTTGGGTTTTGCCTGTGGCCAGCACGAAGTCGTCGGCCTCGGAGTGGTTCGTGATCATCCACATGCCTTCGACGAAGTCGCGGGCGTGGCCCCAGTCGCGCTGAGCGTCCAGGTTGCCGAGCGTCAAGACGGTGTCGATGCCTTCGGCGATCAGAGCGATGGCGCGCGAAATCTTGCGCGTCACGAAGGTTTCCCCGCGGATGGGGCTCTCATGGTTGAACAGGATGCCGTTCGAGCCGAAAATCCCGTAGCCTTCGCGATAGTTCACCGTCAGCCAATAAGCGTAGAGCTTGGCGACGGCGTAGGGGCTGCGCGGATAAAAGGGCGTGGCTTCGGACTGAGGGACCTGTTGGACGAGACCATACAGTTCCGACGTCGAGGCCTGGTAGAAGCGGGTCTTGTCGATCAGGCCATGCATACGAATGGCTTCCAGGAAGCGCAGCGTGCCCATGCCGTCGGCGTTTGCTGTGTACTCCGGGGTGTCGAAGCTGACCGCGACGTGGCTTTGGGCGGCGAGATTGTAGATCTCGTCCGGCTTGATCTCGCCCACGAGGCGAGCAATCGACGAGAAGTCGGTCAGGTCGCCATAGTGTAGGATGAACCGGTCGGTGTACCGCGGGTCATTGCGCAGCTTCTCGATGCGGAACTCGTTGTACCAAGACGTGCGACGGCGCATGCCATGCACCGTATAGCCTTTGTCGAGCAGAAATTCGGCGAGATAGGTGCCGTCTTGACCCGTGATGCCGGATACGAGAGCGGTCTTGGTCATCAGAACCCCATAGTGTCAGTAGGTCGTTAAGCTTGAGTGCAGGCGAAGTGGCGAACGCGTCAGTCTAGGCGCTCGGGCGAGGCGGCGGGGGGCGACGAATGCCCATGACGAGGCGGATCATTCGACCCACTCCGTTCTTAAACCAAGTTGGAACGGGAAGCGTCTTCAGAAGATCAATCGTGATCAGGCGCCGCTCGTCCTCCGACAGGGCCAGGATCGCCTGACGCGACACGGCTTCGGTCTGGCGGTAGACCTCGACGTGGCCCGAACGCCCGCCGGCGTGAATGAGGTAGCGCGTGGTGACGGCCGTGGCCTTGCCAGGCTCGTAGATTTCTTCGTTCAGCGCGCCGCGTCGTTCGAAATCCTTCAGATTTCCCGAGAGCAGGGGCTTGTCGATCACCGCCAGCTTGTTCGCGCCGGCGCGCTCCAGCAGTTTGATCAGGCCTGGCCAGTTCATGAACTGCATCGCTCCGGCCGCGCGCAGCAACACCTGGCGATTGAGGATCATATGTCCCAGGGTCAGGTTCGGCTGCGGCCGCTGCGCTTCCGCCCGGACATAGTTGACGTGCTCGACGCCCTCGAACTCCCGCTGAGCAGAGTCGTAGTGGCGCACGAGCATGCCGCACACGGCGCCTACCCGGCCTTCGCCGGCCACGGTCAGCATATCGCGGGCGTAGCTCCGGAAGACCCGTTCGTGGCCCAGGAGCAAGGTGTAGTAGTCCGACGCTCCCGTGGCGAGCACCGTCGAGACGGCCATGCCCACGTCGCGGCGGCTGGCGCCCTTTTTCCAGTAGGTGACAATGCGCAGGTCGACGCCCGGCAGGCTCTGACGGATCCGCGTCTCGTCCAGCTTGTCGCCAGAGGTGACCAGCGTGATCTTGACGTTCTTGTAGTTTTGCGCCGCCAGATCGCGGATCAGATCCCCGGGGAAGGGGGATTTCTCGTCAGTATTCAGAATGACGAATTCTAGCGACCCGACATCGATTTCCGCCAGTGAGCGCTGCTCGTCCTCCCATTGGCCGAAGCGCCGATACACGTCCAGAAGTTGCCGATGAAGGCTGTATTGGGTCAGGAACTTGCGTTGCAAGGCCTGACACTTCTCAAGCGCCTCCTCGGGGTGTTCGTTATAGTGGCGTAGCTTGAGTTCGATCTGCTGCGCCTGGTCCTCCGCCGAGCCCGACAGGTCCAGCTGAATGACCTCGTCCTTGAAGAAGCGCTCGATGAACGGATTGTTGTCCGAGAACACCAAGGCGCCCGCCGCCGCGGCTTCGAACAGCCGGTTGGACATGACGCCGGAGCGGATGTGGGCGGGAGACGACAGGGCCAGCACGGCGCCGCTCTGCGCCAGTTCGCCCATCATGGACACGCCGTCGAACGGCACGGCGTTCCTGTAGCCGTCGAAGCCCTCCCAGACGGCGACGCCTCGCACATTGGCGGGACCATAGATGTCCAGCACGTGCCGACGGTCCAGCGCCTTCAAGAGGTCGTCGAAACGCCCCTTCTTGCCGGACAGCCGCTCCCAATTGATGCCGCAATACGCCACTCGCCGATCCGTCTTGGGCCGGGGCGGATAGATCGGTCCCGCCAGCGTGTGGTTTACATCCACGAACGGCGACGTCTCGTAGCGGTCGCCCAGTTCAGTGCGCGCCATGGCCTCGACCGCCATCGATCCGCACAGAAAGTAGCCGTCATGCGAGAACTGATGGTCAAGGTAGGGCGAAACGCCCCATTCGACGTAGAAGTCGATCGGATTCCACAGGGCGCCCCAGGAAAAGCAGTCGTATGCCTTGGGGGTTTCGTAATGAAGAGATATTACAAAATCCACATCCTCATGGGTCACCACCCTGCGAGGGCCGTAAAGCATAAACCCAAGAGAATCGACTTCGACGAGCTCTATGCCTAGTACTTCAGCGGCGCGTCGAAATCTTTCTATGCTTTCGTGTTCGGCGGCCGCTTGATTGGGCCAAAGTCGGATAATGCCAATCTTTTTCTTGAATCGCTTCAAGTATTCAAGTTCATGCTCTTCGGCTACGGGCCAAAAAGCACCTTTAAGCTTGCCTTCAGGTGAGCCATTGGGAGCCATACTCACCAAGCTCGGTGATATTTCCGGAGAAGACAAGTAACCCCCAAGTCGGCGCGCAAAGATTTAAGAGTTATTAGACATGACCATAAGCGACGTCAACCTAAGTTGGCGACATGCTGCGGGGTGATGTCAAAGTTGAGATACAGCGTTTCGAATGGCGCGGAGGCTCCAAAACCCGCCATGCCGACGAATTTTCCGTCCTCGCCGATGAAACGTTCCCAGCCCTGACGAACAGCGGCCTCTACGGCGATCCGGGTCGGGGCGGTCCCGATTACAGCTTGTTTATAGTTGGCGTCCTGCTGTTCGAAAAGTTCCCAGCATGGGGTGGACACAACCCGGGTCGGCTTGCCCCGCGCCTGCAGGATGTCGCGCGCCGCCACGGCGACCGAGACTTCCGTGCCCGAGGCGAAGATCGTCACGGCGGCTTCACCGCCCTCGGCGGCCAGCAGCTCGTAGGCGCCCCTGGCCGACAGGTTCTCGGCGGCCGTGTCGCGAACGCCCGGAACCTTCTGGCGCGACAGGCACATCACCGACGGGGTGGCGGCCTGCTCGAGGGCGATCTTCCAGCACTCGGCGGTCTCGACCGCGTCGGCCGGGCGGAAGACCAGCAGGTTGGGAATGGCGCGCAAGCTGGCCACGTGCTCGACCGGCTGGTGGGTGGGGCCGTCCTCGCCCAGGCCGATGGAGTCGTGGGTCATCACGTGAATGACCTTGGCGCCCATCAGGGCCCCCAGCCGGATGGCCGGCCTGCTGTAGTCGGCGAAGGCCAGGAAGGTGCCCGAATAGGGGATGACGCCGCCGTGCAGGGCCATGCCGTTCATCGCCGCAGCCATGCCGAACTCGCGCACGCCATAGTGCACGTACCGGCCGGCGTAGTCGGGGGCGTCGAACGGCTTCATGCCCTTGACGAAGGTGTTGTTCGAGCCGGTCAGGTCGGCCGAGCCGCCGATCATGTCCGTGACCGTCGGGATCAGCTGGTCCAGCGCCGCGCCCGAGTGCACGCGGGTGGCGTTGCCTGGCTTGGTTCTGGCCGCCTCGGCGATGTGGGCGTCCAGCGCCTTGAAGGCGTCGGCCGGCAGCTGGCCCTTCATGGCGCGGGCGAAATCTTCGGCCAAGGGCGAGGCCTGCACAGTCGCTTCCCAGGCCTTGCGGATGCGGGCGCCGCGGCGGCCGACGCTCTTCCAGGCCTTGGCGATCTCCTCGGGCACGGTGAACGGCGCGGCGTCCCAGCCCATGGCCAGGCGCGCGTCGCGGATCTGGTCGTCGAACAGGGTGTAGCCGTGGCTGTGGGGGTCGCCTTCCTTGGGGCCCGCGCCCTTGGAGATCAGGGTCTTGCAGGCGATCAGGGTCGGGCGGTCCTGGCGGGTGGCCCAGCGCAGGGCGGCGGCGACCTTGCCGTGGTCATGGCCGTCGACGGCCTTGACCGCCCAGCCGGCGGCCTTGAAGCGGCCCAGCTGGTCGCCGGTCTCCGCGATCGTGGCCTCGCCGTCGATGGTGGTGTTGTTGTCGTCGAACAGCACGGTCAGCTTGGAAAGTTTCAGGCGGCCGGCGAGGCTGATCGCCTCGTGGCTGACGCCCTCCATCAGGCAGCCGTCGCCGGCGATCACCCAGGTGCGGTGATCGACGACGTCCTTGCCGAAGCGGGCGGCCAGGTGCGCTTCCGCCATCGCCATGCCCACGGCGGTGGCCAGGCCCTGGCCCAGCGGGCCGGTGGTGGTCTCCACGCCCGGGGTGTGATGTACTTCCGGGTGGCCGGGGGTCAGAGAGCCCCACTGACGGAAGTTCTCGATCTCCTGCATGGTCACGGCCTTGAAGCCGGTCAGGTGCAGCAGGGAATAGAGCAGCATCGAGCCGTGGCCGGCCGACAGCACGAAACGGTCGCGGTCGGCCCAGTCGGGCTTGGCGGCGTCGAACTTCAGGAACTTGCCCCACAGCACCGTGGCCACGTCGGCCATGCCCATCGGCATGCCCTGGTGACCGGACTTGGCCTTGTGGACGGCGTCCATGGAAAGGACGCGGATCGCGTCGGCCATCTTGACGGGCGAAACGGGCATGAGAGTTCCGGGTTGTTCTTGTCTGGCGGGGCTGCGCGAGGCCGCGAGTCGCACGATGACCCCCTGGGGTCAACCCGCGAGCCGGCCCGTGAGCTCTGCCGGAGCGCCTGCGTGGGCGCTATGCAACAACGCCTGCACGCGTTATAGCTGGAGACAGGCTTATGCTCATTTTTAGCATAACTTCGAAAGGCCGGGTGTCTTGAGTTCTCCGTCGTTCTTCTCGCCCTATCGCCATGGTTTCGTCCGGGTCGCCACAGCGGTTCCCAAGGTCAAGCTGGCGGACCCGGCCGCCAACGCCCAGAGCGTGCTCGCCCTGGTGCGCCAGGCCCATGACGCCGGCGTCGCGGTGCTGGTGCTGCCCGAACTGGGCCTGACCGGCTACACGGTCGACGACCTGCTGCAGCAGGACGCCTTGCTCGACGCGGTCGAGGCGGCGATCGCCGTCCTGGCCCAGGAGAGCAAGGCCTTGTCGCCGCTGTTCGTGGTCGGCGCGCCGCTGCGCGACGCCGGCCGGCTCTACAACACCGCCGTCGCCATCCAGGGCGGCCGGGTGCGGGCGGTGGTCCCCAAGAGCTTCCTGCCCAATTATCGCGAATTCTACGAGCGCCGCTGGTTCAGCCCAGGCGCGGGCGTGGTCGGACGCACCCTGAATCTGGCCGACCAGGCCGTGCCGTTCGGGACTGACGTGCTGCTACGAAACCTTGGGGACACGGCCTTCACCGTCGGGATCGAGATCTGCGAGGACGTCTGGACGCCCGCCCCGCCCAGCACCGCCCAGGCCATGGCCGGGGCCGAGATCCTGCTGAACCTGTCGGCCAGCAACATCACCATCGGCAAGTCCGAGACCCGCCGCCTGCTGTGCGCCAGCCAGTCGGCCCGGACGATCTCGGCCTATATCTATTCGGCGGCCGGGGCGGGCGAGAGCTCGACGGACCTGGCCTGGGACGGCCATGTCGACATTCACGAGATGGGAAACCTGCTGGCCCAGAGCCCGCGCTTCTCGACCGGGGCGGTGATGGCCGTGGCCGACGTCGACGTCGCCCGGCTGCGGCAGGAGCGGATGCGGGTCGGCAGCTTCGGCGACTCCACGACGCTGAGCCCGCCCGAGGCGCCGTTCCGCATCGCGCCGCTGGACTTCGCGCCGCCGGCCGGCGACCTGGCCCTGGTCCGGCCGATCGAGCGCTTCCCGTTCACCCCGTCGGACCCGGCCAAGCTGGCCGAGAACTGCTACGAGGCCTACAACATCCAGGTCCAGGGCCTGGCGCGCCGGGTCGAGGCCACGGGCTCCAAGAGCCTGGTGATCGGGATCTCGGGCGGGCTGGACTCGACCCATGCCCTGATCGTCGCCGCCAAGGCCATGGACCAGCTGGGCCGGCCGCGGTCGGACATCCGCGCCTACACCCTGCCGGGCTTCGCCACCTCCGAGGGCACCAAGTCGAACGCCTGGAAGCTGATGACGGCCATGGGGGTCACCGCCGAGGAGCTCGACATCCGGCCGGCCGCCCAGCAGATGCTGGCCGACCTCGGCCATCCGTTCGCCAAGGGCGAGCCGGTTTATGACGTGACCTTCGAGAACGTCCAGGCCGGCCTGCGCACCGACTACCTGTTCCGCCTGGCCAACCACCACAAGGGCATGGTGGTCGGCACCGGCGACCTGTCCGAACTGGCCCTGGGCTGGTGCACCTACGGCGTCGGCGACCAGATGAGCCACTACAACCCCAATTCCGGGGTGCCCAAGACCCTGATCCAGCACCTGATCCGCTTCGTGGCCGCCTCGGGCGACGTGGACGCGGCGACCAGCGACCTGCTGGAGGACATCCTGGCCACCGAGATCTCGCCGGAACTGGTGCCGGGCGAAGAGGTCCAGGCCACCGAAAGCTTCGTGGGTCCCTACGCCCTGCAGGACTTCAATCTCTATTACCTGACCCGCTATGGCATGGCACCGTCGAAGATCGCCTTCCTGGCCTGGACCGCCTGGCGCGACGCGACCGCCGGCGCGTGGCCGGCGGGGATACCCGACACGGCCCGCCGAGCCTACGACCTGCCGGAGATCAGGCGCTGGCTGGCGCTGTTCCTCAAGCGGTTCTTCGCCAACCAGTTCAAGCGCTCGGCCATGCCCAATGGGCCGAAGATCTCATCCGGCGGCGCCCTGTCGCCGCGCGGCGACTGGCGCATGCCCTCGGACGCCGCGGCGGATGCGTGGTTGGCCGAGCTCGACGCCGGGCTCCCGGCCTTAGGCTGAAAAACGCCAGCATCTTCAATATGCCTCTGGTCCAGGGGAGGCGATGTGCTACCTCACGGGTTGTGAAATCGAAGCGTCTGGCGTGGGGGAAGTCTTGGCCGCCATCTATCCGGTGATCCTTTGCGGAGGGTCGGGAACCCGTCTTTGGCCGGCTTCGCGCGCGGACCGTCCCAAGCAATTCCTGAAGCTGATCGGCGATCGTTCAAGCTTCCAGGACACGATCCTGCGGGTCATAGACCTGCCGGGCGCCGACGAGATCGTGGTGGTCACCGGCCAGGCCATGGCCGAGTTCGTCGAGCGCCAGGCGCTGG
Source organism: Caulobacter sp. Root1472 (assembly GCF_001426985.1). Lineage (NCBI taxonomy): Bacteria > Pseudomonadati > Pseudomonadota > Alphaproteobacteria > Caulobacterales > Caulobacteraceae > Caulobacter > Caulobacter sp. Root1472. The sequence goes on from NZ_LMFX01000012.1 coordinate 93,382, forward strand.
AACTGGGCGTCAGGCTGACCGTAATCATAGAGCCGGAGGCGCGCGACTCCGCGCCGGCCATCGCCGCGGCGGCGGCCTATGTGCAGTCGGTGTCGCCTGACGGGGTGATGCTGATGCTGGCCGCCGACCACCACATCGCCGAACCCGAGATGTTCCGCGAGGCGGCGCTGGTGGCGATCGAGGCCTCCCGGACCGGATTGATCGTGACGTTCGGCGTGCAGCCGACCTCGCCCGCGACGGGCTTCGGCTACATCAAGCCCGGCGGCACCCTGCCGGGCGGCGTCAAGGCGGTCGCGGCCTTCGTCGAGAAGCCCGACCTGGCCACGGCCAAGGCCTATATCGAGGACGGCTACTACTGGAACAGCGGCAACTTCGCCTTCATGGCCCGGACGTTGCTGGACGAACTGGCGGTGTTCGAGCCGGCGATCCGCGACGGTGCCATCGGCGCCGTTCACGACGGACGGCGTGACGGCCTGCGGTTGCACCTCGACAGCGAGGCTTTCGGTCGGACCACCAAGAAGTCGCTGGACTACGCGGTCATGGAGCGCACCAGCCGCGCCGCCGTGGCGCCGGCCGCCTTCACCTGGTCCGACCTGGGCGCCTGGGACGCGATCTGGGAAGCTTCGATGCGCGACGCCGAGGGCAACGCCGCCAGCGGCGACGTCCACCTGATCAAGACCAGGAACGTGCTCGCCCGCTCGTCCGGCCCGTTCGTCGGAGCCATCGGCGTGGAGGATCTGCTGATCGTCGCCGAGCCTGACGCGGTCCTGGTCTGCCGACGCGACGACGCCCAGGCGGTCAAGACCCTGGTCGACGTGCTGAAGGCCGGCGGTCGCGACATCGCCCACCGCCACGCCATCGCCTTCAGCGGCGGCGTAGAGCGCCAGCCGGTGACCAGCACGTCGCAGGCGGTGGTCCAGCTCTGGCGCATGGAGGCCGGCGCGGTCGCCGACCTGCCGGCCTGCTCCATCCAGGTGCTGGACGGCGAACTGGTTGGGGCGTCCGAACGCTACCCGACTGGCGCTCGCGAAGATCTCCGCTCACCCACCCTGGTCAAGGCGAACCTCGCCACGTCGGTCCTGGTCACGACCTGGAGCTGACCGCCCGGTCCAGCTCCAGGATCGCGCAGACGATGTGGTAAAACGAGCTGGCGGGGGCGGCTTCATCAACGAAGGTCCCGTCGGCCCGAAGCTTGTCGCGCCACAGGCCCTTCACCGGCACGTCGAAATACTTGATCAGCGCCTCGGCGCCGTTGGCGGCGGTGGTCCACCAGCGCGCGTCGCCGGTCACCTGGGCCGCCAGCACCCCAGCCTTGATCTGCTCGGTCTGGGCCCAGAGGCGGGCGATATCGTCATGCACGCTCATGTCGTCCAGCAGGGCGAAGATCGCCACCCCGCGCGCCGGGTCGACGCCCGGGCCGTCGCCGATCGCAATCATGCGCAGGGCGGCGGCGATCGCGTCGTCGCGACCGGCCAGCTTGCCCCAGCGCAGAAGCAGCCATGCCCATTCGAACTGGTGGCCCGGCTCGATGATCCGGCCGTCGACGCCGGGCGCGGGATTCCAGTCGCCGTCATAGTATTCGCGCAGCCCGCCGCTCTTCGGGTCGATGAACTGGCTCAGCGCCAGTTCGGCGATCTCGTCGGCCATCGCCCGCCATTGCGGATCGCCGCCGGCCTCGATCCAGGCCAGGCTGGCCTCGAACAGGTGCATGTGCGGGTTGGACAGCAGCGGCAGGGTGCGCGGGACGCTTTCTTCGAAGCCGGCGATGGGGTGCTTGAGCGTGGCGTAGAGCGCGTCGCGCAGGCTCGTCGCCAGCGCCGGCAGGTCGGCGCGCTCGGGCAGGACCGAGCTGGCCATGGCCAGGCCGAACAGGCCGAAGGCCTGGTCGTAGAGGTCGACCTTGTCGTCCAGGGGCGAGCCGTCGCTGGCCACCAGGGTGCGCATGAAGCCGTCGGGGCGGCGATACTTGCTCAGATAGAAGTCCAGGCCGTGTTCCAGAGCCTGCTTCCAAGGGCCGTCCCAGCCCAGCAGGCCGGCCACCGCATAGGAATAGATCTGCCGGGGCTGGACCCGCGCCCGGCGCGGCGCCTCGACTGGCGTTCCGTCCAGGGCGATCTTCTCGAAGAACCCGCCCTGAACCTTGTCCGCGCCGATTTCCCACCAGACGAGGAAGGCGTGATCGAGGGCCCAGGCCTTGAGGTCGTCGCGCAGGCGGACAAGGCGGGCGAAGTCGTCGGTCATCTGCGGTCCTTGGGCGGAAAGGGGCGGTTTCGAAAGGTTCGCCGTTCTAGGCCGTCCCGCCAGGGTTCGCCAAGTCCGCCGGCCGCCTTGTCGCGCCGCGAGGCCTGGCGTAAGGCGAAGCATGTCCGGAAAAGCGCCGCTGAAAGCCGTCTTCCTCGATCGCGACGGGGTGTTGAACGTCGATCACGGCTATGTCTGCGAGCCTGAGCGGCTGGACTGGATCGAGGGCGCGCGGGAGGCGGTGGCGAGACTGAACGCCGCCGGCGTCAAGGTGCTGGTGGTCACCAACCAGTCGGGCGTGGCGCGCGGCTATTTCACCGAGGCCCAGGTCGATCTCTTTCACGCCGCCCTGCAGGCGGGCCTGGCCGAGGTCGGCGGAAGGATCGACGCCTTCTATGTCGCGCCCCACCACGAGGACGCCGTCGACGAGCGCTATCGTCATCCCGACCATCCCGATCGCAAGCCCAATCCGGGCATGATCCTGCGCGGCCTGTCGGAGTGGGCGCTGGCGCCCGAAGAGACCGTGCTGGTCGGCGACAAGGGATCGGACGTCGAGGCCGCTCGTCGGGCCGGCGTCGAGGGGCTGAGGTTCCCCGGCGGCGACCTGCTGGCCTTCCTGCGCCAAAGCCTGGGCGAGCGTTTTCCCGCGACTGGCCTTGGCGGGGGAGCGCGGGACCGATAAACGAACTCAAACCTCCGGAACCAAAGCGCAGGCCCATGCAGATCTTCCTCGACAGCACCGACACCAAGGTCATCGCCGACCTGGCTTCCACCGGCCTGGTGGACGGGGTGACCACCAACCCGACCCTGATCGCCAAGGCCGGCCGTCCGATGCTGGAGGTGATCGCCGAGATCTGCGACCTGGTGCCGGGCCCGATCAGCGCCGAAGTCGCCGCCACCACCCACGAGGCGATGGTCGCCGAGGGCAAGAAGCTGGCCGCCATCGCCCCGAACGTGGTCGTCAAGATCCCGCTGACCCGCGACGGCCTGATCGCCTGCGCGGCCTTCGCCGGCGAAGGCATCTCGACCAACGTCACCCTATGCTTCTCGCCGACCCAGGCCCTGCTGGCCGCCAAGGCCGGCGCGACCTACGTCTCGCCGTTCATCGGTCGCCTGGACGACTACGGCTTCGACGGCATGGACCTGATCCGCGACATCCGCGCGATCTACGACAACTACGGCTATGAGACCGAGATCCTGGCCGCCTCGGTGCGCAACGTAGCCCACGTCAAGGACGCGGCCATCGTCGGCGCCGACGTGGTCACCATCCCGCCGGCCGTGTTCGGCGACCTGTTCAAGCACCCGCTGACCGACAAGGGCCTGGAGCAATTCCTGAAGGATTGGGCCGGAACGGGGCAATCGATCCTCTAGATCGATCGTCTTCGCCTGATTATCGCGCGCCCCCGGATTAATCCGGGGGCGTTTTATTGTGCAGCTGCGAACTAGGTTCGCATTTGCGAGTTCATGCGTTAGGGTCCTGTCAACCACGCGGGAGCGCGCCCATGAACGCCGCCGACATCGCCGTCGAGATCTGCATCGCCTCGGCCGAGGAAGCTCTGCGCTTCTCGGGCTTCGTCCGGGACTTTCTGGCCCGTAACGGCTTTCCGTTCGTGATGATCCACGATGCTCCGGATCTTTCCGGCGAACGCCGCAAGGTGGTGTTCGAGGACGCCGGCGTCGGCCGCAAGTTCGCCCGAGAATGGCGGATGGACCGGCTCGCCGCCTGCGGGGCCTGAGGCGGCGCGCGCGCTTGCAGCCAAGCTCGCGTAACGATGTTTGCGCTTTCGCGAAACGGGCATAGATAGGGAGATCATTTCTCTCTGTCGCCGAGTTGCGCCATGAACGACCCCAAATCCACCCTTCCTCCGGTCGTCGGTTCCGCGCTGGATCTGATCGGCCGCACGCCGATGATCGAGGTCCGCAATCTCGACACCGGCCCGTGCCGGCTGTTCCTGAAGCTGGAGAACCAGAACCCGGGCGGCTCGATCAAGGATCGCGTGGCCCGCTCGATGATCGAGGCCGCCGAGGCCGACGGCAGCCTCAAGCCGGGCGGCACGATCATCGAAGCCACCGCCGGCAACACGGGCCTGGGCCTGGCCCAGGTGGCGACGCTGAAGGGCTACAAGCTGACCCTGGTGGTGCCGGACAAGATGGCCCGGGAGAAGATCCTGCACCTGCGGGCCATGGGCGTGGACGTCCGCCTGACCCGCAGCGACGTCGGCAAGGGCCATCCGGAATACTATCAGGACATGGCCCAGACCCTGGCTCAGTCGATCCCCGACGCGATCTATGTCAACCAGTTCGAGAACCCGGCCAATCCGCTGGCCCACGAGACCACGACCGCCCCCGAGATCTTCGAGCAGATGGACGGCGACATCGACGCGGTGGTGGTCGGCGTCGGCTCGGGCGGCACCCTGACCGGCATCGGCCGGTTCATGGCCCGCCATTCGCCGAAGACCCAGATGGTGCTGGCCGATCCAGTGGGCTCGATCCTTTGCGACTACGTCGCGACCGGAACCTATGGCGAGGCCGGCTCGTGGATCGTCGAGGGCATCGGCGAAGACTTCATCCCGGCCAACGCCCAGATGGACTTCGTGCGGAAGGCCTATTCGATCAGCGACCGCGAGAGCGTCGACACCGCCCGCCTGCTGCTGCGCAAGGAAGGCGTGCTTGCGGGCTCGTCCTCGGGCACCCTGCTGGCGGCGGCGCTGCGCTGGTGCCGCGAGCAGACCGAGCCGAAGCGGGTGGTGACCCTGGTCTGTGACACGGGCGCCAAGTACCTGACCAAGATGTTCAACGACATGTGGCTGGCCGCCCACGGCTTCGACCAGCGCGAGTTGCACGGCGACCTGCGCGACCTGATCGCCAAGCGCTACGCCGACGGCGGGGTGGTGGCCGTCGGGCCGGACGACACCCTGCTGACCGCCTACAACCGCATGCGCAGCAGCGACATCAGCCAGCTGCCGGTGGTCGACCACGGCAAGCTGGTCGGCATCCTCGACGAAAGCGACATCCTGGCCGCCGTCGAAGGGGCGGACGACGACCGTGGCCCCAAGTTCAAGACCCCGGTGGGCAAGGCCATGACCAAGGCGGTCAAGACGCTGCAGTCGACCCAGGGCGTCGACGCCCTGCCGGAAGTCTTCGATCGCGACGAGGTGGCCCTGGTCTGCGACGGCGACGAGTTCGTGGGGGTGATCACCCGCGTCGACCTGATCAATCACCTGCGCCTGAGCGCGTAGGACGCGCTACGGCAACCTCGTCCTTCGACAAGCTCAGGATGAGGTTGTTGAATGCGTCGCTCGCAATAGCCCTCATCCTGAGCCTGTCGAAGGACGAGGGCGGTCCAAGGACATCGCATGACCGACATCCCCGGCAAGAACCGCCTGGCCTTCGCCACCCGCACGATCCACGGCGGCCAGTTCCCCGACCCGACCACCGGGGCGGTGATGGTGCCGATCTACGCGACCTCGACCTATGTCCAGTCCAGCCCGGGCGAGCACAAGGGTTTCGAGTACAGCCGCAGCCACAACCCCACGCGCTTCGCCTTCGAGCGCTGCATCGCCGACCTGGAGAGCGGGACGGCCGCCTTCGCCTTCGCCTCGGGCCTGGCGGCCGCCTCGACGATCCTAGAGATTCTCGACAGCGGCGCCCACGTGATCGCCAGCGACGACCTCTATGGCGGCTCGTTCCGGCTGTTCGACAAGGTGCGCAAGCGCTCGGCCGGCCTGACCTTCAGCTTCGTCGACATGGACGACCTCTCGGCCATCGAGGCGGCGATCACCCCCCAGACGAAGATGATCTGGGTCGAAACACCCACCAATCCCATGCTGCGCCTGGCCGACCTGGCCGGCATCGCCGCCCTGGCCAAAAAGCATGGGCTGATCACCGTGGCCGACAACACCTTCGCCAGCCCGTTCGTCCAGCGGCCCCTGGAGCTGGGCTTCGACATCGTCATGCACTCGGCCACCAAGTACCTGAACGGCCACTCCGACGTGGTGGCGGGGGTGGCGGTGGTCGGCGACAACGCCGAGATCGCCGACAAGCTGAAGTTCCTACAGAACGCCGTCGGCGCGGTGCTGGGGCCGTTCGACAGCTTCCTGGCCCTGCGCGGCGTCAAGACCTTGGCCCTGCGCATGCAGCGGGCCTGCGACAGCGCCCTGGCCATCGCCAGGTGGCTGTCGACCCGCAAGGACGTCGCCCGGGTGACCTATCCCGGCCTGCCCAGCCACCCGCAGCACGACCTGGCCCGTCGCCAGATGCAGGGCGGGTTCGGCGGGATCATCTCGGTCGAGCTGAAGGGCGACGTGAACACCGCCCGGCGGATGCTGGAGCGCACGCGCCTGTTCACCCTGGCCGAAAGCCTGGGCGGGGTGGAGAGCCTGATCGAGCATCCGGCCATCATGACCCACGCCTCGATCCCGGCCGATCAGCGCGCCGCCCTGGGCATTTCCGACACCCTCATCCGGCTTTCGGTGGGGATTGAGGACTGCGAGGACCTGATTGCCGACCTTTCCGAGGCCCTAGGCGTGGGTGGGGCAGCCTGAACAGGTGATGCTCGGCGTCGCCGGGCATGGCCGGCGACGGATCCGGCGCCTTCGATGGGCGTGGGGGCGGCAGGACCCGCGTCGGGTCCTCGGCCCACAGGTGGGCGGCCAGCATCAGGTCGGTCTTGACGGGCCCGTAGTCCTCCTTGGCGGTCCACACCCGGATGGCCGCCTGGGCGAAGGCTTCGCTGAGGTCGACCACCTCGATCATCGGGGCCGGCTCCTTGCGCACCCGGGCGTCGCCCTCGGCCCGTTCGCGCATCTTCTGCAGCACCGTGACCAGGTCGGTCTTCAGCGGCACCTTGAACACCACGTCGGCCCGGCGGCTGCGGTGGGTGGAATAGTTGAGGATGACGTCGCCGAAAACCTTACTGTTGGGGATCATCACCTTGACGTTGTCGGGCGTGGCGATCTCGGTGAACAGCAGGTCCAGCGCCTTGACCGTGCCGTTGCGGGTCGAGGTCTCGATCACGTCGCCGACCTTGTAGGGCCGAAACAGCAGGATCATCACCCCCGCGGCCACGTTCGACAGCGCGCCCTGCAGGGCCAGGCCGATGGCCAGGGACGCCGCGCCCAGCACGGCGATGATCGAGGTGGCCTGGACGCCCAGCTGCTGCAGGACCGCCACCAGGCCGACGGCGACGACGGCGTAGCGGACCAGGGACGAGACGAAGCTTTCCAGCGTCGGGTCCGGGTTCTTGCGGTGCATGCGGCCCAGGCCGCGCCGCGCCACGCCGGCCAGCCAGCCGGCCACCCAGAAGGTGACCACCAGGATCAGGGTGGCGACCACCAAGTTCACCGCCAGCCTGCCCAGCCAGTCGAGGAAGTGGCCGAACATCGTCTCGTCGGCCTTGACGTTCGCCAGGGAGGGCAGGGAGGCGTCGGCGGGGATCAGGCTGGGCTTGGTCTGCATGGAACTCTCGATGGCGCCCCCGCCCCGACCCGTCAACGACGAGCCGTCAACGAACCGGGGGGCGCCGCGTTCCGCCAAAGGCGCCCCTTCGCTCCGGGGAAACAGTCGGTTACATCAATTGGCTCGAACCCGAGCCGTTCCGCCTCTAAGAGCGCCGCCCATGAGCATGTCCTTCATCGACCTCGCCGCGCAGCAGCGCCGGATCCGCGCCAGGATCGACGCCGCCATCGCCGCCGTCCTCGACAGCGGCGCCTATGTCATGGGCCCGCAGGTCCGGGAGTTCGAGACCAGGCTGGCGGCGTTCGGCCAGGCCGCACTGGCGCTGTCGTGCGCCAACGGCACCGACGCCATCGCCCTGCCATTGATGGCCTGGGACGTGGGCCCCGGCGACGCGGTGTTCTGCCCGTCCTTCACCTTCGCGGCCACGCCCGAAGTCGTGCCGTGGGTCGGCGCCACGCCGGTGTTCGTCGACGTGCTGCCCGACACCTTCAACCTCGACCCCGCCAGGCTGGAGGCCGCGATCGCCGGGGTGAAGGCCGAGGGCCGGCTGGCGCCCAGGGTGGTGATCGCCGTCGACCTGTTCGGCCAGCCCGCCGACTATCCGGCCATCAAGGCCATCTGCGACCGCGAGGGCCTGAAGCTGATCGCCGACAGCGCCCAAGGCTTCGGCTGCACCCTGGACGGCAAGCATCCGCTGCACTGGGCCGACGTGGCCACCACCAGCTTCTTCCCGGCCAAGCCGCTGGGCTGCTACGGCGACGGCGGGGCGGTGCTGACCAACGACCAGGACCTGTGGGACCTGATGGACAGCTTCCGAGTGCACGGCAAGGCGGTGGCCCCCGACCTGGTCCGCCGGACCTTCGATCACGACACCAAGTATCTGAACACCCGTATCGGCATGAACTCGCGCCTGGACACGATCCAGGCGGCGATCCTGATCGAGAAGCTGGCCCTCTTCCAGGAGGAGATCGACCTGCGCCAGGTCGTGGCCGACCGCTACGCCGAGGGCCTGAAGGGCGCGGTGATCGCCACGCCCAAGGTCATCGACGGCGGCGTCTCCGTCTGGGCCCAGTACGTGATCGAGCACGAAAACCGGGACGGCCTGGCGGCCCACCTGAAGACCCAGGGGATTCCGACGGCGGTCTATTATCCCGTCCCGATGCATGTGCAGGCCCCCTATGCCGCCTTTCCGCGCGGCGCCGGCGGCTTGCCGGTGACCGAGGCCAAGGCCGAGACGGTGCTGGCCCTGCCGATGCACCCTTATCTGCCGCAGGCCGATCAGCAGCGTATTATCGACGCAATCCGGGCCTTCAACGGTTAAGCTGCGCCCCATTCACGCCTCACGCAGAGGTATTGTGGCTCCAAAGTTGATTCGAAGGTTCTGATGCACGATCCGGTAACGTCGTTCGTGGTCGCGGTGTTCGGCATGCCCGGCGCGGCCTTGGGTATGGCGGGCGCGATTCTGGTCTTCGCGGTTGGATTGATCCTCCAGTCGGGTCATTTCGAATATTCGCCGCTACGGGACGACCTGCGACGAAGGTCGGACATGCTGGAACAACTGGGAGGGGATCGGCAGAAGAGCTTCGCCGAGGCCTTCAATGCGCTGGACAAGAGGTTGAGCGCGGTCGCCCATCCCGCCCTGGAGCTGGGCTGGGCCCACTACCGTAGCCAACTCACGCTCACCGAGGACGGCCGACTGGCGGCCTCAGTTCACGCTACCGACATCTTCGAGCATGCCGACACCCCCGCGCGCACGCTCGAATGGTGGGCCAACCTCATGGTGGCGATCGGTCTGGTCATCACCTTCATGGGCATCGTGGCCGCCCTGACGGAGGCGACATCGGCGATGGGAACCGGCGGAGCGGCGATGCAGGGCGCGCTGATCCACCTGCTCACCATTGCGGCCACCAAGTTCTGGACCTCGATCGCCGGCGTGTTGGCCTCGATCATCCTGCGCCTGGTCGCGTACCGCCGCCGGCAGGCCATCGAGCATCTGGAGGCGCATTTCTTCGCCCTGCTTGACGCCTGCGTCCGCTTCGCGCCGCCGGAGAAGGTGATGCTGGAGCAGCTGGCGGTGCTGACGCGTATCGAAGTCGCCCTGGCCGGCGGCGCTGCGCGGGTGGACGTGGCCTGATGCAACGCAAGCGCGGCCGCACAGCCGATGTCGAGGAAGGTGAAAGCTACTATGTCTCGATGACCGACATGATGGTGGGGGTGATCTTCATCTTCATCATCATGCTCAGCTATTTCGCGCTGGAGTTCCGGGCCACGACGCAGAAGCTCGTTGCCGCCAAGCATCCCGAGACCGCGGCCCTCCTGCAGAGCGCCGCCCATCTGGAGAAACGGGACGCCGAGATCGAGGTCGACTATATCGCCGGCGTCGCCTGCCTCCCGACATCCGTCCTGAGCAAGGATGGCGCCGCCGGCGCATCGGACGATCGCCGATGTTTTCAGTTCACGGCGCCGGCGAAGGCCGCGATCGGCGAGGTGTCTTCAGATGAAGCCCGGCGGGACCTTATGGGCTTTCTGGACGCGGATCTGCGCGACGCCGGCGTGGCGCAGATCGGTGATCCGGCGAGCGGCGGCCTGACATTTCGTTCCGAGCAACTGTTCGTGCAGGGATCGAGCCAGCTGTCGCCGCAGGGCGTCAAGATTGCCAGCCAGGTCGCCCAGAGCCTGGCGCGACGGCTGCCTTGCCTCGGCTACGGCGGACCGCCTGTGGCGAATTGCGGAGACGCCGGGCCCAAGCTGGCCGTGGTCAATGTCTTGGCTCAGACCAATCTGGACGCTTTCACGCCCGAAGGGCAAAAGGCCGCAGCGCTCGCCCTGGAGCGTTCCGTGGCGTTCCACCGCGCCTTGACGAGCGCTCAGCCCGTTCTCTCCTCGCTGCGAAGCGCGCCGCCCGAAACGCCAGGGTCTCAGCCTCTGTTGCGCATCGCCAGCATGGGGCAGTCAGCAGAAGCCGCGGGCTCAGGCGAGAAGCAGTTGATTGGCTTGCAGTTCGTCATGGCGCCCTAGATGGCAATTTTGAATGGCCAGGCCGCGAATTCGGTCTGGCTTCCTGAAGAAAAACAGTCAAGGTTCTCCGGGCGGCGCATCTTAGGTTGCATCCTCTGGCACAGACCTTTCGGAGCACAACCGTACAGTTAAGCGCAGGTGCGTCGGGCTGGCGAGTTGGTTTCGAGGTGGGCTTATGGCCGTTGTTCTGCCGAACTCAATTTTCTACCACATCGGTCGGACGGGCGGTCACTGGGTCTCGCATGTTCTGTGGCAGTCGGGCCTGGTTGAGCGGCGCCTGACCCCGCTGCACATTACTCCGGCCCAGGCGATGAGCGGGGGCCGTCTCGGCGACAAGCCGTTTACGTTCTGTTTCGTGCGCCACCCCCTGAAGTGGCTGGCGTCCTACTGGATGCACGAGATGGAGTTCGGATGGTCGCCGTCCGAAACCGCCAGCGTGGCCGCCTCGGACCGGTTCGACGAGTTCTTGACCAAGTTGCTGAAGGCCTGGCCCGACGAGGGGCCATGCTCGCGGGCCATGGCGCCCTATGTCGACCATTGCAGCTTCGTCGGCCGGGTCGAATCCCTGTCCGACGATCTGGGGCGGGCGCTGGCATTGGCCGGCGAGACCTTCGATCCGGCGGTCTTGTCCATCCCGCCGATCAACGAGACCTCGATCGCGCGCATCCGCGAGGCGGCCAAGGCGCCAGCCGAACTTTTGGCCGAGGTGATGAAGCGCGAAGACGAGTTCAATGTTCGCTTCCAGTATTCGGGGATACCCGAAATTATGGTTGGCGAAGCGGAACCCGTCAGGTCGATCCTGCGCGGCAAGTCTGATGGCGGGACGTTGCGACACATTAATGGCGCGGCTTTGCTCAACCCCGAATTCGACTACTATTTCGACGATGGTGAGGTAATCAAAGGGACGGGGCGTCACCAGGCTGCGCAATGGGCCTTCAGCCAGGCGATCGAGGAGCTGCCGCCCGGCGGCGACAGTGTGGTGGTCAGCGAGCACGATCCCTATTTCGCCTATATGGCGGCGGATCTAGGCCATGGCCCGGTCACATACGTCCAGGCTCATGAACACGCGGCTTCGCCGGCCTGGCGCGATCGATTGGCCGCCGAAGTCGAATATGTTGCGTATCAAGACTTCCTGCGCGGCGAAAAGCCCGCGCACGACGCGGTCGTCCTGTGCGACTCCCTGGAAATTAGCGTTGCGGCCGAGGTCGAGCTGCTGCACGCGGCCTTGGTTCTCAAGCCGGGCGGCGTTCTGGTCTTCGGCGTCCCAACCCTGACCGTGGAGGCGCCAATCAAGGTGACCTGGAGCGGTGACCCGGCCAATCGAGGGCGAAAGCTTTCCTATTATAGCCTGGAGTACGTCAGGAACCTGCTGGCTCCGTTGGGTTTCCGCGATCTCGAAGTGGTGCGTTCAATGTCCGAGGCGGTTGCGGGGCCCTTGGAGAAGCAGGTTGAGGATCTGGCCGCAAGCTTCAAACTTGACCCCGATCGCCTGCTCGGCAAAGCCATCGTGCGGGCCCGTCTCGATCCAACGGCTTCCGAAGTCATTGATCGGGAAGCTCTTCTGAAACTCTGGTTGCTTCGCCGGCCGGCCGAATTCGTGACCTCGCCGCTCGATGGTTTGCCCAAGGCGGCCCAAGCGACGATCGCGATGCTAAGGTCGGCCTTGGCCAGGGAACAGTTCGCACGCATGGCCGCCGAACAGGGCATGGCCGACCGTGAGCGCGAGCTGATCGAGACCCGGGTGAACATGGCCGCCCTGGCGAACGACGCCAACTACAGCCGCGAGCAGATCTCCATCGCCCGCCGCCAGAGCAGCGCCGCGGAGCAGCAATTGAGCACACTGCAGGGCCAGATCGAACTGCTCGGTCTCAAAGTTCTGCAGGACGAAACCGCCGACTGGCCGCAGCTGCCGGAGCACGACCCCGTCGTCGCCACGCCTGCGCCCTCGCAAGCCGAGCCGCTGGACGAAACCCAGGCCCAGGTCAGTGAAATCGAAGAGTGAAGCGGGACGAAATCCGGCGCTAGTGCGGTTCGCCGCTGACGCCGGGCGCTCATCATCAGGCTACGCATTCGGCGCGCAAATTTGCTATCGAGAGCCCAGGCGCTGTCTGCGCCTGGGCTCGGGCGACAAACCGCGCTTTCCATCACGCCAAGAAACCGTCGCGCCAGCGCCAAGGGATTCATGACCACCTCCCCGACGCCCCACGCCGGCATGGGCTTTGGCCAGTTCGTCGCTCTGATCGCGGCGATGATGGCCACCAACGCCCTGGCCATCGACTCGATGCTGCCGGCCATGCCGCAGATCGGCCACGCCCTGGGCGTGACCGCCGACAACGATCGCCAATGGATCCTGACCGCCTATCTGCTGGGGTTCGGCGCTGCCCAGATCGCCTACGGCCCGCTGGCCGACCGCTATGGCCGCAAGCCCGTGCTGCTGGTGGGGCTGTCGCTCTATGTGGTCTTCGCCGCCGCCTGCGCCTTCGCCACCTCGTTCGAGATGCTGCTGGTCGCCCGCGCCCTGTGCGGGGTCGGCGCGGCCGCCACCCGGGTGCTATCGGTGTCGATCGTCCGCGACTGCTACAGCGGCCGGCAGATGGCGCGGGTGATGTCGCTGTCGTTCATCGTCTTCCTGGGGGTGCCGATCATCGCCCCGTCGGTGGGGCAGGCCATCCTGCTGGTCGCCCCCTGGCCCTGGGTGTTCGGCGTCCTGTCGATCTTCGGCCTGGCGGTGATCGCCTGGTCGTGGCTCAAGCTGCCCGAGACCCTGCGCCCGGAGGACCGCGTGCCCCTGGAGGTCACGCCGGTGCTGGCGGCGTTCAAGGAGTGCCTGACCAACCGGGTGGCGGTCGGCTACACTCTGGCCGCCACCCTGGTGCTGAGCGGGCTGTTCGGCTTCCTCAACTCGGCCCAGCAGGTGTTCGTCGACGTGCTGGGAGCGGGCAAGGCGTTCCCCCTGATCTTCGCGGGAATCGCCGGCGGCATCGCGATCTCGTCCCTGCTCAACTCGCGCATCGTCGGACGCCTGGGCATGCGGCTGGTCTCGCATGTCGCCCTGCTGGGCTATATCGGCTTCGCGGCGGTCCACGCGATGGTCGCGCTGAGCGGTCACGAGACCCTGTGGACCTTCTCGCTGCTGCAGGCGGGGATGATGTTCTGCTTTGGCCTGGTGATGTCGAACTTCGGCTCGATCGCCATGGAGCCGCTGGGCCACCTGGCCGGCACCGCCGCCTCGGTGCAGGGGTTCATCACCACGATCTTCGGCGCGCTGTTCGGCTTCTGGATCGGCCAGCTGTTCGACGGCACCACCGTTCCGCTGACGCTCGGCTTTGCGGGCTTCGGCGTCGCGGGGCTCCTGGCGGTGCTGATCACCGAGAAGGGCCGGATGTTTCACGCCGGGGCGGGCGCGGCAACCGAGAGCGCCGCGGTCCATTAGGGCGGTCCCCCGTCGTTCTGCCCTGGGTTCGGCGCGGCGATCAGGCCGGCCGGCCGTTGGCCAGGCTGGCGTAGAACTCCGGCCGGCGATCGCGGAAGAAGCCCCAGGCCGCGCGGTGGGTCTGCAGGAAGTCCAGGTCGAAGGTCGCCTCGACGATCCCCTCGTCGGCCCGGCCCAGCTCGCTGACCAGGTCGCCGCGATGGTCGGCGACGAAGGACGAGCCGTAGAAGGTCTGGCCGCCGTTCGGATAGCCGTCCCAGGGCTCGAAGCCGATGCGGTTGGCGCCGACCACCGGGATCACGTTGCTGACCGCGTGGCCCTGCATGGCCCGCCGCCAGGGCAGGGCGGTGTCCAGGCTGGGGTCGTGCGGCTCGCTGCCGATGGCGGTGGGGTAGAACAGGCACTCGGCGCCCATCAGCGCCATGGCGCGGGCGGCCTCGGGGTACCACTGGTCCCAGCAGATGCCGACGCCCAGGCGTCCGAAACGGGTGTCCCAGACCTTGAAGCCCGTGTCGCCCGGCCGGAAATAGTACTTCTCCATGTAGCCGGGGCCGTCGGGGATGTGGCTCTTGCGATAGAGGCCCAGCAGCGCGCCATCGGCGTCGGCCATCACCAGGCTGTTGAAATAGTGCGGGCCTTCCTTCTCGAAGATCGAGATCGGGATCACCACGCCCAGCTCGCCGGCCAGGGGGGCGATGGCCTTGACCACCGGGTGCTCGCGCCACGGATGGGCCTCGGCGAACCACCGCTCCTCCTGAGCCACGCAGAAATAGGGCCCCTGGAATAGTTCGGACGGCAGGATCACCTGGGCGCCCTTCGCGACGGCCTCGCGGATGAAGTGCTCGGTCTTCTTGATGTTGGCCTGCAGGTCCATCCCGTAGGAAGTCTGGATGGCCGCGACGCTGAGGGTGCGGGTCATTCGCCGGGCTCCTGTTGGCTGATGCAGTGGAACGAGCCGCCGCCGGTCAGGATGGCGGTGGAGGGCAGGCCGATCACCTCGCGCTCGGGGAACAGGCCGCGGATCACCTCGACGGCGAAGGCGCCCGACTCCTCGGCGTAGATCGGCACGATCACCGCCTCGTTGGCGATCAGGAAGTTCATGTGCGAGGCCGGGATGATCTCGCCGTCCTCGTCGACGATGCGGCCCGGCGAGGGGATGCGCACGACCTGCAGCGGCGAGCCGCGGCTGTCGGTCATCGCGGCCAGCGTCCGGGCGGTCTCGGCATAGACCTCGGCGTTGGGGTCGTCGGTCCCGAAGGCCATCGGGCAGGCCACCACGCCCGGCGCGACGAAGCGGGCCAGGTTATCGACGTGCCCGTCGGTGTGGTCGTTCAGCAGGCCGTCGCCCAGCCACAGCACCTTCTTGGCCCCGAGAGCGGCGGCCAGGGCGGCGCTCGCCTTGGCCTCGTCCCAGTCGCCGTTGCGGTTTTCGTTCAGCAGGCACTGGCGGGTGGTCAGGATCGTGCCGGCCCCGTCATGGTCCAGCGCCCCGCCCTCCAGGACGAAGGCGTTGCGGGCCAGGGGCGCGCCGCTGGCGGCGGCGATCTGCTCGGCGACGATGTCGTCGCCCTCCAGCTGGTACTTGCCGCCCCAGCCGTTGAACCGGAAGCCGGCCGCCACCGCGCCGCCGGCCGTCTCGATGAAGATCGGGCCGGTGTCGCGCAGCCAGATGTCGCCGAACTGGCCGCGGACGATCTCGACCGTGGTGTCGCCCAGGCGGGCGCGGGCGGCGGCCTCGGCCTCGTCGCCGACCACCATCAGGCGCACGCGCTCGCCGCCGGGACCGGCCAGAGCCCGGGCCAGGGCGGCCACCTCGTCCTGGGCCTGGTCGAGATCTTCCTGCCAGAGCTCGGCGTGGCTGGGGAAACCCAGCCACATGGCGCGGTGCGGAGCCCATTCGGCGGGGACGGTCGGGGTCATGGCGGAAACCTGGATCGAAACGGGAGGCGCAAATGGGCCGGGACGGCCCCGGGGTCAAGCCGCCCTTCTAGCAAACTGGTGCGACAAAAGAAAAAGGGCGGCCCGTTTCCGGGCCGCCCTGGTTCTCAAGATCAAAGATCGACCGTGTCGGGCCGACTAGAACTCGGTGCGCAGGGTGAACTGAACCGTGCGCGGCGAGCCGATGTAGTAGGTCGGGACGCCGGTGCCGGTGACACCCGCGATCGGCAGGGCGTTGGTACGCGAGCTGATCGAGCCGAAGTAGGTCTCGTTGAACAGGTTGTTCACGTTCAGCTGGGCGTAGGTCTTCTTGGCGAACGGCAGGTCGTACTCCAGCGACAGGTCCCACACGGTGTAGTGCGGCGCCACTTCGTCGTTCACGTCGGTCGAGAACCGGTTGCCGGTGTACTTGCCTTGCACGCCGACATGGAAGGCGTCGGTGACGTCCCAGTCGACCCGGCCGCCGAAGGTGTACTTCGGGGTTTCAACGATCTGCTTGCCCGACAGCGGAATGACGTTGCCAGCGGCGGCGCCGTTGATCAGATCGTCCTGGATTTCGCTGTTGTTGTACGAGAACGAACCGGTGACGGTCAGGTACTCTTCCAGGGCCCAGGCGGCCTGGGTGTCGAAGCCCCAGGCCTTAACCGCGCCGACGTTGCGGTCGATGCTGATGCCCAGGTCCGGATCGTAGGATTGCACGATGCGGTTCTGGTAGTCGGTCTTCCACAGCGCGGCGGTGGCCATGATCGTCGGGCTTGAGAAGCGGTAGCCCAGGTCGTAGGTCTTGGTCGTTTCCGGACGAGTGTCGGCCGGGGAGCCGACGCCGTTCACCAGTGTGGCGGTGTACAGGTTGTCGGTGCGCGGCGAGGAGAAGCCCTCGGCGTAGCTGACATAGACGGTGCTGCCGCCGCCCAGGTCGTAGGTCGCGCCGGCGTTCGGCAGGACCTTGTCGTACTTCACCGTGGCGCTCCACGGCTTGATGTACTTGGTCGCCGAGGTGCCGAAGGTGACGCTGCCGTCCGCCGCGGCGGCGTTCGGGACTTGCGTGGTGCAGAGCACGGTGAAGCCCGAGACGACGCCCGTCAGAGTCGAGGCGTTCTGGGTGTAGCAGTAGTTGTTCAGCTCGCGCTTGAAGAAGGGCGCGCGCACGCCGAGGTTCACGGTCAGGCGGCTGTCCATGAACTTGCCGCGATATTCGGCGGCGGCCTGGTTCAGCTGGGCGATCGAGAACCGGTCGCGAGCGCGCAGGAAGCTGCCGTCCGAGGTCAGGACCTTGGCGCCGTGGCCTTCCTTGCCGCCGAACACGTTGGTCGGGTTGCCGTCGGCGTCGAGCGTCGTGTACTCGCCGGTCTGGCGGTGACGGCCATAATCGCCGGTGTAGGCGACGCGGATGCGGTGGTCTTCGTTCAGGTCCCAGATCAGCGAGCTGGTGACGGTGTAGCGGCGGGTGTTCGTGACGCTGGGCGCGAAGAACGCGACCGTGTCGGCGGTGTCGCCGTCGCCGTTCAGGTCCTTAGCGGCGCCGTTCGTGCCGCGAACGCGGGCGTCGGTTTCAGCAACGGTCGCCAGCTGCGAGCCGCCGTCGGCCAGGGTGTACTGGAACGAGGGGTCGATGGTCAGGCGGACGTTGTCGGTCAGGTGGAACAGGGCCGAGCCGCGGACGCTGCCGGTGTTGGACGGATTGACCTGGCGGCCGTAATAATCCGTGCAGTTGCCGGGAACGGCCGGCGCGGTCTCGGTGATGGTGCGGGTCCCCGCGTTGATCACGCGGTTGGTGCAGGTGGCGGTGTAGTCGAGGTTCTTGCCGAAGGCGTTGAACTCGGCCAGCGACAGCTGGCGGATGTTGTTGTTGCGGTTCTCGTTGTAGTTCACCGCGAGGCTGACGAAGTCGCCGCGATCGCCGATGTCCTGCATGATGCGGGCGTTGACCTGCTTCTTCTCAAGCGAGCCCGGGCCCTTCCACTTGTCGTACTTCTGCCAGGAGCCGGCGACGAAGGCGCGGGTGCCCAGCGGGCCGATGTCGCCGGTGTCCAGCATCAGGAAGCCGCGGCGATAGTTGTCGTCGCCGATCGAGGCGTCGGCGATGCCGCCGAACTCGTGCGAGGGCTTGCGGGTGATGTAGTTGATGGTGCCGCCGGTGGCCGAAGCGGTCGGGCTGTCGACGTCGGTCGTGCCGAGGTTGACGCTGGCGCGGTCGATCAGTTCCGCGTCGAGCTGCTGGTTCGGATACACGGCGTAGTTGCCGGTGTCGTTCAGCGGCACGCCGTCGAAAGTGACCGAGACGCGGGCGCCGTCGAAGCCGCGCAGGCGCAGGTTGCCGCCCGACGAGCCGTAGGGGTCGTTGTTGGTGAAGCTCACGCCCGGCAGCAGGTTCAGCGACTGGAACACGTTCTGGCCGGTGGATTGCGTCGCGAGGAACGCGGCGTCGACCGAGGCGCGCGACTTCGGCAGCGTCTCGACGATCTGGCCGGCGACGGCGCGCTGACCGGTGGCGGTAACGACCACGCTGTCGACTTCGTTGGCTTGCGAACCGGTCGATTGGGCCATGGCGGCGGTGGCGCTGAGCAGGCAGCCGACCAGAGCGGTCGACGCCAGACAGGCGAGCTTTTTCGTCATCATCTTGATCTAGTCCCCTCGTTCAAACCGCGACGAGGTGCATGAGTCCCGCCGGGCCATATCATTGAGAGGCTCTTTAGCGACCTATTTAGAAGGTTTGGTGACGGAAAGGCCACGATCGCGGATAAACCCGCCTCTGGGGCCCGCTTGCGGAAGATTTAGTCAGCGTCCTCTTACTTATGCGGGAGAAAACAGCGTGGCCCTTGATGAAACGGCGCGGGCGGCTCAGGCCCGAATCTGGCGGCTGACGCTGATCTTGGTCGGGGTTCTGACGGTTCTGCGGGTCGTGGCGCTGTTCGTCACCCCGTTGGAGCTGTACCCGGACGAAGCCCAGTACTGGCTGTGGTCGCGTCACCTGGATTTCGGCTATTTCTCCAAGCCGCCGGTGATCGCCTGGCTGATCTGGGCGACCACGCGGATCGGCGGCGACGCCGAGGCCTGGCTGCGCATCGGCTCGCCGCTGATCAACGCCGGCACGGCCCTGGTGGTCTCGCGCATCGCCACGCGGCTCTACGGCGCCGAGCGGGGCGGAAGCTCGGTCGGGGCGGCGGCCGCGGCGGTCTTCATCCTGATGCCGGGGATCCAGCTGTCGTCGGTGCTGATCACCACCGACACCCCGCTGCTGTTCTTCCTGGCCTTGATGATCTGGGCCTGCGTCGCCCTGCCCGACGCCTCGCCCCGCGCCCGGATCTGGGTGGCGGCCGGCATGGGCGCGGCCCTGGGCCTGGCGTTCCTGTCCAAGTACGCGGCGATCTACGCCCTGGCCAGCCTGGGCGCGCACCTGGTCCTGTCGCGCGAGGCCCGGCGGGCCTGGACCCCGGCCATGGCGGTCGCCTTCTTCGTCACCCTGCTGGCGGTCTTCGCGCCGAACATGATCTGGAACTACCAGCACCACTTCTCGACCCTGGAGCACACGGCCGCCAACGCCAACTGGAAGGCCGGAAAGCTGTTCAATCCAGGCGAGCTGCTCCAGTTCGTCGGCTCGCAGTTCGGGGTGTTCGGTCCCGTGCCGTTCGGCGTGCTGGGCGGCGGCGCCGTGCTGCTGGCCGTGCGCAAGCGGCTGGCCCCGGCCGACGTCACGCTGCTGTGCTTCGCCCTGCCGCCTCTGGCCACGGTGGCGGCCCAGGCCTTCGTGTCGCGGGCCAACGCCAACTGGGCCGGCGCCGCCTATGTCGCCGGCTCGGTGCTGGTCGCCGCCTGGCTGCTGCGCTGGGAGGCCCGCCGCTGGCTGGTCGGCGGCCTGGCCCTTCAGGCCGTGCTGGCGGCGGTGTTCCTGGCCTGGGTGATCGCCCCGCGCACCGCCGAGGCCATGGGCATGGCCAACGCCTTCAAGCGGGCCCGCGGCTGGGACCAGACGGCGCAGGCGATCATCGAGCGCTCGCGCGAGGAGCAGGCCCTGCACGGCGGCCTGACCGCCGTCGCCGTCGACGACCGCTTCCTCTACAACGTAGCCGCCTATTACGGCCGCGACTATTTCGGCACGCCAGCGGCCCCGCCGCTGCGGATGTGGGTGCACGAGATCGCCGCCCGCAACCAGGCCGAGGCCGAGGCCCCGCTGGACGCCGCCCTGGGCCGCCGCGCCCTGATCGCCAGCCTGGAAGGCACCTACCGCGCCAAGATCCGGCAGGACTTCGCCAAGACCTCGGACCTGCAGATCGTCCGTGTGCGGCTAGACAAGAAGCGCTCGCGGCGGACCGACCTGTTCATCGCCGAGGGCTTCCAGCCCGTGCCGCGGGATCCGAAGACCGGGCTGCCGCCGGATCCGGAGCCGACGCCCTGACAAGGCTTCCCTCCCCCTTGCGGGGAGGGAAGGAATTTCGGGCCTTAGACAGTTACCTCGAACGCCGCCTCGGTCTTGGCCTTGACCTCATCCACCGTCACGCCCGGCGCCAGCTCGATAAGCTTCACCGGCGTCTTGCCGCGGTTGATCTCGAAGACGCCCAGCTCGGTGATCAGCAGGTCGACCACCCCGGCCCCGGTCAGGGGCAGGCTGCAGCGGTGCAGCAGCTTGGGCGCCCCCGACTTCTCGCAGTGGTCCATGACCACCACCACCCGCCTGACGCCGGCCACCAAGTCCATGGCCCCGCCCATGCCCTTGACCATCTTGCCGGGCACCATCCAGTTGGCGAGGTCACCGTTCTGGGCCACCTGCATGCCGCCCAGGATCGACAGGGCGATGTGGCCGCCGCGGATCATCGCGAAGCTGTCGGCCGACGAGAAGTACGAGCTCGACTCCAACTCGGTGATCGTCTGCTTGCCGGCGTTGATCAGGTCGGCGTCCTCCTCGCCCTCGTAGGGGAAGGGGCCCATGCCCAGCATGCCGTTCTCGCTCTGCAGCGTCACGCTCATGCCCTGGGGGATGTAGTTGGCCACCAGGGTCGGGATGCCGATGCCGAGGTTCACATAGAAGCCGTCCCGCAGCTCCCGGGCCGCCCGTTCGGCCATCTGGTCACGCGTCCAGGCCATTATGCTTGCTCCCCAGACTTCTCTTCACGAGGGCGGGTGGTGACGCGCTCGATCCGCTTCTCGAACGTCGCGCCTTTGATCAGCCGGTCGACATAGATGCCGGGCGTATGGATGGCGTCCTTGTCCAGCGCGCCGATCGCCACGATCTCCTCGACCTCGACCACCGTGGCCTTGCCGGCCGTGGCCATCATCGGGTTGAAGTTCCGCGCCGTCTTGCGATAGACGAGGTTGCCCTCGGCGTCGGCCTTCCAGGCCTTGACGATGGCCAGGTCGGCGGTCAGGCCGCGCTCCATCACGTACATCTCGCCGTCGAATTCGCGGACTTCCTTGCCCTCGGCCACCAGGGTGCCGTAGCCGGTGCGGGTGAAGAAGGCGGGGATGCCCGCCCCGCCGGCCCGGATGCGCTCGGCCAGGGTGCCCTGCGGATTGAACTCCAGCTCCAGTTCGCCGCTGAGGTAGAGCTGTTCGAACAGCTTGTTCTCACCCACATAGGACGAGACCATCTTCTTGATCTGGCGGTTCTCCAGCAGAATCCCCAGGCCGAAGCCGTCGACACCGCAATTGTTGGAGATAACCGTGAGGTCCTTCGTCCCCGCCTCGCGGATCGCCGCGATCAGGTTCTCGGGAATGCCGCACAGGCCGAAGCCGCCGGCCATGATGGTCATGCCATCGAATAAAAGACCCGCCAGCGCTTCGGCGGCTGTGGACTTGACCTTGTCGACCATGGTTCCTCCCGGAGCGACGTTCGCCGACTGCTCTGAGCCGCCGGCCGGAGAAATTCAACCCTTGATGAATAAAATTTCGATGCTTGGAGCAGCGGCGTGACGGATCAAGCTAACCCAACGGAAGCTAGCACCGGCCTCGTGACGCCCGCCACCTCGGGCGTGCTGCTGGCCCTGGCCCATCCGGCGCTTGAACGCTCGCGCGCCAACCGCGCCCTGGCCAAGGCGGCCAAGGGTCTCGAGGGCGTCACCTTTCACGACCTCTACGAGACCTATCCGGACTTCGCGATCGACATCGAGGCCGAGCAGGAGAAGCTGCTGGCCCACGACGTGATCGCCGTGCAGTTCCCGCTCTACTGGTACTCGACCCCGGCCCTACTGAAGGAATGGTTCGACCTGGTCTGGCTGCACGGCTTCGCCTACGGGATCGAGGGCAACGCCCTGGCCGGCAAGCGCCTGTTCGCCGCCTGCACCACCGGCGGGGCGGCCAAGGCCTATCACGCCCACGGCTATAACCGCTTTTCGATGGACGAATTCCTGCGCCCGCTGGAGCAGACCGCCTATCTGTGCGGCATGGTCTGGGAGACGCCCTTCGTGGTCCATGGCGCGGCGACCAAGGATGACGAGGAGCTGAAGGCCGAGGCCCAACGCTATCGCGCCCGCATCGGCTCGCTGCTGACCGCGCCGGCCGACGCCGAGCTGGGGGCTTGAGGATGAACGGGCAAAACGACAAGACCGGCGCGCCGATTGAGGGAATGACCGACTGATGCCTTTCCTGCTGCAAGCCCTGGTCTATCTCGGCGCCGCCGTCATCTCCGTGCCGATCGCCAAGCGCCTGGGCCTGGGCTCGGTGCTGGGCTACCTGATCGCCGGGGTGGTCATCGGGCCGTTCGCCCTGTCGCTGGTCGGCCAGCAGACCGACGTGATGAAGTTCGCCGAGTTCGGCGTGGTCATCCTGCTGTTCCTGATCGGGCTGGAGGTCCAGCCCTCGACCCTCTGGGACATGCGCAAGGCGATCTTCGGCTTCGGCGGCGCCCAGGTGGTCGGCACCTCGCTGGCCATCGCCGGCGTGTCGATGGTGCTGGGCCTGCCCTGGCAGACGGCCCTGGCCGTGGGGATGGTGCTGGCCATGTCGTCGACGGCCATCGTGCTGCAGACCCTGGACGAAAAGGGCCTGAGGCAAGGACCGGTCGGGCGCGCCGCCTTCGGCATCCTGCTGCTGCAGGACTTGGCGGTGATCCCGATGTTCGCCCTGCTGCCGACCCTGGCGACCATCGCCCCGCCGGTCCATGCGGCCGCGGCCGAGGGCCATGGCGGCGCCAGCCTGGTCGCCCATCTGCCGCCCTGGGCCCAGGGCCTATCGGTGCTCGTGGCCGTGGGCGCCGTGGTCGGCGGCGGCCGCTACCTGGTGCGGCCGATCTTCCGTTTCATCGCCGAGGCCCGCCTGCGCGAGATCTTCACCGCCGCGGCCCTGCTGATCGTGGTGGGCGTGGCCAGCATCATGCAGACCGTCGGCCTGTCGCCCGCCCTCGGCGCCTTCCTGGCTGGGGTGGTGCTGGCCGAGAGCGAGTTCCGCCGCGAGCTGGAGACCGACATCGAGCCGTTCCGCGGCCTGCTGCTGGGCCTGTTCTTCATCACGGTCGGGGCCGGCATCGACCTGAAGCTGGTGGCCAGCCAGCCCCTGGTGCTGGTCGGCCTGGTGCTGGGGCTGATGGGACTGAAGTTCCTGGTGCTGTTCGGCCTGGCGCGGCTGTTCGGGGCGCCGGCCCGCGGCGCGGCCGCGGTGGCCGCCGCCCTGGCCCAGGGCGGGGAGTTCGCCTTCGTGCTGCTGAGCTTCACGGTCGGGGCCGGCGTGATCGGCGCCACCCTGGCGGCCCTGCTGACCGCCGCCGTCGCCGTCTCCATGGCCCTGACCCCGGTGGCGATGATCCTCTACGAGCGGATCGCCGCGATGATGGACGCCGCCATCCCAAAGCAGGTCCCCGACACCGGCGACTTCGAGGACGGCGAGCCGGACATCATCATCGCCGGCTTCGGGCGCTTCGGTCAGATCACCGGCCGCCTGCTGACCGCCAACGGCTTCCGCTCGACGGTGCTGGACAGCGACATCGAGCAGATCGACCTGCTGCGCCGCTTCGGCCGCCGGGTGCACTATGGCGACGCCACGCGGATGGACCTGCTGCGGGCCGCCGGCATCGAGCGGGCCCGGATGCTGATCGTCGCCCTGGACGACCGCGAGAAGACCGTCGAACTGGTCGAGACCGCCCGCAAGGCCTTCCCCGACCTGGTGATCCTGGCCCGGGCCTGGGACCGCCGCCATGCCTACGACCTGCTGGCCAACGGCGCCGACGCGGTCGAGCGCGAGACCTTCGAGGCCGCCCTGGCCCTGGGAACCACCGCCCTGCAGAAGCTGGGCTACCGCGCCCACCGGGCCCACCGCGCCGCCGGCATCTTCCGCCGCCACGACCGCAAGTCGTTCGAGGACCTGCGTCCCGTCTGGGGCCAGGAGGAGGCCTATATCCTGGCCTCGCGCGACGCGGCCCGGACCATGGACAAGCTGCTCAACGCCGACCTGGCGCGCCTGCGCCCCGGCGACGCCGCCGGCTCGTGGGACACCGCCAGCCTCGACGAGGAGCTGAAGGAACGAGCCGAACGCGAGGGCGCGCGCCGGGAGGGGGCGAAGTAGACCGACGGAATCTCGGAACGTCGGCTGGCCAAGCGGATTCCTTCTGCAAAGGAGGATGTCATGACCGACAATCTGCAGGACCGCGGCCCCCAGGATCGCGCCCGGATCAACGTCAACGAACCGCACGAACTGGCCTACTGGACCGGCAAGTTCGGCGTCACCGCCGACCAACTGCGCAACACGGTGACCGAAGTCGGCGTCTCGGCCGACGCCGTCGAGCAGGCCCTGAGGTCGCGTCGCGACAAGGTGTGAGGCGGGGCCGGTGCGCTATTTCTTCCAGCTCAGCGACGGCCACGTCCTGACCGACGACGAGGGCGAGGTGTTCGATAACCTCGACTCGGCCAAGGTCGAGGCGGCGCGGATCGCCGGCGAGTGGCTGCGCGACAACGCCGACGAGTTCGCCCACGAGGGGACCTTGCTGGTCGAGGTGCTGGACGAGCGCCGTGCGGTGCTGGCCACGGTCGCCGTCGAGGCCAACGCCCCGACCGGGACGGTGCACTGAGGCCCCGTTCCGGTCAGGGTGCGAGCCTGGTCAGAGAATGAAGTCCGACGTCGTCAGGCCGTGATGGCCAGCCAGCTCGAAGATCGACGAGGCCTGGCCGCTGTTGTCGGTATAGAGCAGCACCACCGTGCGGTCGCCCTGGGCGTCGTAGAACATCGCCATGTCGCCGGCGTGGCCGGTCTGGTTATTCAGGGTGAAGCCCTGGTCGCCGGCCAGGCCGGTGTTGGCGTCGATCCCCGACAGGTCAATCCGGTCGCCAGCCCCGAAGTCGAGGATGACGTCCCGGGCGGTCGGCGCGGAGTCCGAGCTCGCGGCGAACACGAAGGTGTCGGCGCCGAAGCCGCCGGTCAGAAGGTCCGCGCCGCCGCCGCCGGTGATCACGTCGGCGCCCGCCCCGCCGACCAGGCTGTTGGCGAACTGCGAGCCAGTCAGGGTCACGGCCGCGCTCGCGCCCGAGGCGTCGACGTTCTCGAAGCTGGAGACATAGGTCGCGCCGGCGATCTGGCTGCTGGAGAGGTTGGCCAGGTTGACGACCGCCCCGACCTTCAGCACCAGGGTGTCGCGGCCCGCGCCGCCGTCGATCACATAGTCGGCCGCGTCATAGACGATCCGGTCGTCGCCTTCGCCGCCGCGCTGGTAGTCGCCGTCCGCGCCACCGTCGAGGACATCGTTCCCCGCCCCGCCGGCCAGGGTGTCGAAGCCGGCCCCGCCGACCAGGACGTCCGCGAACGCCCCGCCGGTCAGGCTGTTGTTGTAGGCCGAGCCGGTCAGGGTCACGCCGGCCGTAGCGCCCGAGGCGTCGACGTCCTCGAAGCCCGCCACATAGGCCCCGGCCGCGACCTGGCTGGTCGACATGTTGGCCAGGTTGACGGTGGCGCCGACGTTCAGGATCAGGGTGTCGCGGTCCGCGCCGCCGTCGATCACATAGTCGGCCGCGTCATAGACGATCCGGTCGGCGCCGGCCCCGCCGCGCTGGTAGTCGCCGTCCAGGCCGCCGTCCAGGAAGTCGGCCCCGGCCCCGCCGGTCAGCGTGTCATAGCCAGCCAGCCCCCTCAGCGTGTCGGCGCCGTCGCCGCCGTCGATCACGTCCTTGAGCAGCCCGCCGGTATAGGTGGTGTCCTTGCCAGCCGCGTCGGTGAAGCTGTTGGCCTGCCACAGCCCGCCCGACAGGACGCGGTTGTCGCCGGCCTCGCCCACCGTGACGCTGACGGTGATCGGGGCGGTGAAGCCGCCGTGGCCGTCCGAGGCGGTGTAGGTGAAGCTGTCGACCACCGACTGGCCGGCGGCCAGCTGGTCGAAGACGTCGGCGTCGGCCACGTAGCGGACCTGGCCGTTCTCGAGGCTGATCGAGGCGCCCAAGGCCGACTTGGCGCCCGACAGGGCCGCGATCGCCAGGCCGTCTAGGTCGACGTCGTGGTCGTTGGCCAGCACGTCGACCAGGGTCGAGGCGTCCTCGGCCACGGAAGCGGTGTCGGCCGCGCCGACCGGGGCGTCGTTGACCGCCGCGACGCCCAGCTGGACCGTCACCAGGCCGGAGACGCCGCCGAACGCGTCGTGCGCCGTGTAGGTGAAGCTGTCGCCACCGTTGAAGTCGGCGTTGGCGGTGTAGACGAACGAGCCGTCGGCGTTCAGCACCAGCGTGCCGTAGGTCGGGCCTTGCCCGAGCACGGCGGTCAGGACATCGCTGTTGGCGTCGCTGTCGTTGGACAGCACGCCGTGGGCGGCGTCGACGGTCAGCACCGTGTCCTCATCGACCGTGAACACGCCGTCCAGCGTCGCCACCGGGGCGGTGTTGATCGACAGCAGGGCCAGGATCGCGTCGTGGTCGGTGGGCTGGTCGATCGCCGCCTGGCCGGTGTTGAGGTGGACGTTGTCGAACACCGCTCCGTCCCTCAGGCTCTGCGAGACCAGCAGGTTGTCGATCTGCTGGGCGTTGCCCTCGAAGATGTAGGAGTAGCGCTCCTCGGGAGTCAGGGTCCGGGCCAGGTTGTAGAGGTCGCCATTGGCCTCCAGCAGGGTCAGGGTCTGCTCGTAATAATAGCCGTTGAAGTCGCCCATCACCGTGACGTGGGCGTCCGGGTCGGCGGCCAGCAGGCCCTGGACATAGTCGCGCACGGCCGTGGTCTGGTCGACGCGGCGGTCGTCGCCGTTGGTGACGGCCGGCTGGTTGGCGCCGAACAGCGGGTCGCTGCCGCCGCGCGAATAGTTGTGCACGTCGATGGCGGTGATCGTCTCGCCGTGGAACACAAACTCGGCGGCCAGCGGGTTGCGGCTGTTGTGGAAGGCGTCGGTGGTCCCGGTGGCGTCCTGGATCAGCCGGGCCGAGCCCTCGACATAGTCCACACGGTCCTCGCGATAGAGGAAGGCGCTGCGGATGTTGCCGTTGCTCTGACCGCCGGTGCTGTTGGGCGTGGTCGGGGCCACCTCGACCCAGCTGTAGTGCGGGCCGCCGGCCGCCTCGATGGCGGCGACAAGCTTGTTGAGGGTCGCCGCCCCGCTGAGATCCGAACCCGTCCCGATCCCGTCGGAGTCCTGGATCTCCTCGACGCCGAGGATGTCGGGCGCGCCCAGGTTATGGGCGATGTCGGCGGCCAGGGCGGCGAACTTGGCGTCCGGGTCCAGCGGCGAGATGTTTTCCAGGTTGTAGGCGCCGATCGCCAAATGGCTGGCGTCGCCGGCCAGGCTGGTGGTCTCCAGCGGCACGGGGCCGTTGCTCGTGGTGTTCTGAACCGAGGTCGCCAGCACCTCGTACTCGCCGCCGAAATAGCTGACCACGCCGGTGACGTCGCCCAGGTGGTCGCCCAGCACGTAGCCGGCCGAGAAGCCCGGGTTCACGCCGCTGTCGGCATAGACCAGGATCCGCTCGGGATTGTTGTCGCCGTCCGAGACGGTGACGCCGCCGCGATCGTTCATGCCGGTGGCGTCCGCGCCGTTGTCGGCCACGACCCAGGTCTGGCCCTGGTAGGTCGAGCCGGTCGCCTGGGTGTTGTGGATGGTGACCAGCATGCCCTCGATCGACTCGTAGAAGTCGACGCCGTCCGTGGCCGGATCGAAGCTTCCCAGATGGTCGTCGTCGATCACCGTGTTGGGGATGGCGCGGCCGCCCGCGCCCAGCACGGTGGCGGCGACCGTC
The DNA here is from genome assembly GCF_001426985.1 of Caulobacter sp. Root1472. NCBI lineage: Bacteria > Pseudomonadati > Pseudomonadota > Alphaproteobacteria > Caulobacterales > Caulobacteraceae > Caulobacter > Caulobacter sp. Root1472. Next base: position 121,594 of record NZ_LMFX01000012.1, read on the forward strand.
CCCGTCCCGATCACGTCGACGGTCTGGGCGACGATCTCGGTGATCGACAGGTTGGTGGCGACGCCGCCGTTATATTCGTCGACCGTGCCCGTCACATGCGCCCAGTCGCCAACATGGACCGTGGGGATGACGTTGGTGAACACGAAGATGGCGTCCGAGGTGGCGTCGTTCCCGTCGCCGAAGGCGTCCTGGATCCAGAAGCCGCGCGAGCCGGTGGTGTCGATGGCCGTCACAATACCCCGGGTCGCGACCATTTGGCCGTCATAGGCCGAGACGTGGCCGGCGCCCTGGATGTCGTAGATCGACACCGGGGCGAAGTCGTCGTTGACGATGGTGGCCTGGCCGACCGCGTCGACCAGGGCCGCCGCGCCGCTGGTCACCACCAGGTTGGAAAGATTGACCGTGAAGGTCTCGTTCGGCTCGGCCATCACGTCGCCGTGGATCGTCACCGAGACGGTCTGGCTGGCCGGGCCGCCGGCCGCGAAGGTTAGGGTCCCATGGGTCTCGGCGTAGTCGATCCAGGCCTGGGCCGAACCGTCGTGGGTGGCGAAGTCGACCGTGAAGGCGCCGGTGGTGTTGGTGCGGGTCACCGTGAAGGTCATCACCTGGTCGCCGGGTTCGCCCTCGGCCAGGGTGACGTCGCTGATCGAGACGTTGGCGCTGGGCACGCCGCCGTCGGTGACCATGAAGCCGGTCTTGTAGGGAACCGGCACGCCGTCATCGAGCGTCCAGTTGGCCGAATTGCCGACGGCCGACAGGATCTCGGCCTTGGTCCCCGTGGTCGCGCCGACATAGGCGCCGTTGTCGGTCCCGAAGGCCAGGGCCGTGCTGCCCGTCGCCAGGCCGGTCGGGATGGCCGAGGTGTTGGAGTTGGTCGCGTCGCCGGCGTAGGTCGTGTTGCCGTCGGCGAAGTCCAGGGCGAACAGCGGCGTCGCCGACGGGCCCGAGCCCTGGTAGGCGATGATCTGGTCGCCCGAGGTCGAGGGGTTCAGCGAGCCGGTCAGGCCCGTGACCGTGATCACCGTGCCCGCCGCCGCCCCGCCGGCCCCGGCCGTATAGGTGTAGACGCCCTCGCCGGCCCGGAACCCGCCCGCCGCCAGCCAGCCGTTGTCGGTGAAGCTGATGACCGTGCCGGCCTCGACCGCCGTCAGCAGCACGAACGAGAACGACTTGCCGGCGGTGTCGGCGCTGTAGCCGATCAGGGCGAGATCGCCCACGGTCAGGGTGGTCATGGGGTTTCCTCCGAAGGGGTCTTGTTCTGGACGGTCGCCGCGGGGTCTTGGGTGAGCCGAGTATTCTAGGCGCTTCCAGCATGGTCGCGATCTTGATTCAGCCTAGAGGCGCTCGATGACAGGACGATGTCGAAGTTTTCAGCACTTCGCAATCGAGAGCGTGCGACTCAGCTTCCAAAAGTCAGTCCTGCGGTGGAAGATATATTTATCTCACCGCCATATTATTCATCCGCTCAGTGTGCGGCTTGTCTTGGATCTTCGTTCTTCTAGCTTGAACAAGATTTAGCATCATGGGCTGAAGCTTAAATATCCAGGATATGTGAGCCCGGACGACGACTGACGGCCGTCGGAGAAATGCCTCAAGCCCGCCGCGAAGATTGCAACCCGGCGCGTTCAATCTCAAATGGGAAACAAATTCTTACTTACCTGACCAGACTGGACGCCTCTCGGAAGCTAACCCTTGCCCCACCTGACCGCCTCGCGGTCTGTCCGCCCCGGAGGGGGCGGAGCGCTCTTCCCCCTCCGGGGGAAGACGACCGCGAAGCGGTCCGTAGGGGGCAAGCGGTCGCCGCACCCAGAATCCGGACATGTCGCCAAAACGCCTTCACGAACACCCGTCGTTAAGTCGCGAGCGCTACAGTCCCGGGCCATGACCAACCGTCCTTCCTCCGCCGGGATCACTCCCGAACAGCTGGCGACGCTCAGCCACGAGTTCCGCACCCCGCTGAACGGGGTGCTGGGCATGGCGCGGCTGCTGGAGGGCACGCGGCTGACCGCCGAGCAGCGGGCCTATGTCGGCGCCCTGCGCGAAAGCGGCGACCACCTGCTGTCGCTGGTCAACGACGTGCTGGACTTCGCCCGCCTGGGGGCCACGGCCATCGAGCTGCACGCCGCCCCGGTCGACGTCGAGAACCTGCTGCGCCAGGTGGCCGAACTGCTCAGCCCCCGCGCCCACGAAAAGGCTGTCGAGATCGCCTGGGCCGCCGCGCCCGGCCTGCCCACGATCCTGGCCGACGAGGGCCGGCTGCGGCAGGTGCTGCTGAACTACGCCGGCAACGCCATCAAGTTCACCGAGGTCGGCGGGGTGCTGCTGAGCGCCGAGCCGACCGCGAACGGCCGCGTCCGCTTCTCCGTCCGCGACACCGGTCCAGGCGTCGCCCCGGAAGCCCGGGCCGCCATCTTCGAGGCCTTCGTCCAGACCGACCCCTCGCACCAGGCCCAGCTGGGCGGCGCCGGGCTGGGCCTGGCGATCGTCGCCCGCCTGGCCGGCGCCATGAACGGCGAGGCCGGGGTCGGCGGCGAACTTGGCCAGGGCGCCGACTTCTGGTTCGAGGCCCCGTTCGAGGTCGCCCCCGCGCCGCCCGTGGAGCTGCCGCTGGCCGGCCGCGCCGTCGCCATCGCCTCGCCCAACGCCATGATCCGCGAGGCCGCCCTCCGCCAGGTCCGGGCCAGCGGCGGCCAGGCCCTGGCCGGCGAGACCGTGGCCGAGGCCCTGAAGGGCGCGCCGGCCGACGCCGTGCTGCTGCTCGACGCGGCGCTCTCCGCCGCAAAGGGGGCCGCCCCGCGCGGAGCGCTGAAGCCGCCGGCCGGCCGGGCCTGCGTGGTCCTGCTGACCCCCGACCAGCGCGACCGCATTCCCAAGCTGAAGGCCGCGGGCCTGGGCTACCTGATCAAGCCGCTGCGCCGCGCCTCGCTGATCGCCCAGGTGCTGGCCGCTCGTCCCGCAACCCGGACCCCGACGATCGAGGCCGTTCCGGCCTCGGCCCACGAGGACGACCGCATCGCCCCCGCCGCCGCCCCCGGCGTCCGCGTGCTGCTGGCCGAGGACAACCCGATCAACGCCCTGCTGGCCCGCGCCCTGCTGGAGCGCGAGGGCTGCAGGGTCGATCGCATCGCCAGCGGCGACGAGGCGGTCTCGGCCCTGTCGCGCGGCTTCTACGACCTGATCCTGATGGACCTGCGCATGCCCGGCCTGAACGGCATCGAGGCCACCAAGGCCCTGCGCGAGCGTGGCGTCACCACGCCGATCGTCGCCCTGACCGCCGACGCCTTCGACGAGGACCGCCGCGCCTGCCTGGCGGCCGGCATGAACGACTTCCTGGCCAAGCCCCTGACCCCGCCGGCCCTGCGCGGCGTGCTGACCAACTGGACCGGCCTCGGCTGGACGAAAGCGGCGACGCGCGCCAAGGTCGCCTCCTGATGCAATTGGGGGCCTAGGTCTTCTAGGTAGACGGCATGGCGGCGATCGGCGGCGAGGCCAAGAAGAAGCGTGGCATGATGGACGTGCTGCGGGCCCTGGGCCGGCCGCGCGTCGGAGTCATGCTGGCCCTGGGCTTCTCGTCCGGTCTGCCGTTCATGATGATCGGCAACACCCTGGGCTTCTGGCTCAGTGAAAACGACATCAAGCTCAAGGCCATCGGCTACCTCTCCTGGGCTGGATTGGCCTATCTGTGGAAGTTCATCTGGGGGGCCATCGTCGACCACCTGCCGGCGCCGTTCATGGCCGCCATCCTGGGCCGCCGGCGCGGATGGATGATTATCACCCAGATTGGCGTCGGGGTCGGCCTGGTCGGCATGGCGCTGTCAGGACCGCACAACCTGCCGGCCCTGGGCGCCTTCGCGGTCCTGGCCGGCATCATGGCGGCCATGCAGGATACGGTGATCGACGCCTGGCGGATCGAGATCGCCGAGGATCCCGACGAGTTGGGCCTGCTGACCGCCGCCTACAGTCTGGGCTTCCGCATCGCCATGTTCGCGACTGAGGCGCTGATCCTCCTGCTGGCCACCGCCATCGGCTGGGGGCCGTCGTACGGGATCTTCGGTCTGCTGATGGTCGTAGGCCTGGGCGCGGCCCTGATGGCCAAGGAGCCGGTACGGGCCGACCAGGTGATGGACCGCAAGGCGACGGAGAAGCCGCCGTTCTCCTGGCGCGGGATCTATGACGCCGTGGCCGGGCCGTTCATCGTCTTCTTCAAGGCGCACGGCGTGGCCACCGCCATCCTGATGCTCGCGATGATCACGCTCTACCACCTGTGCGACTACATGCGCGGGCCGATGAGCAACCCCTACTACATCGCGCTGGGCATCGATAAACCGACCATCGCGGTCGTGCGCGGGGTGATCGGCGTGCCGGTGACGATCGCGGGCATCGCCGTGGGCGGCCTGCTATCGGTGCGGCTCGGTGTGATCCGCACCCTGTTGCTGGGCGCGGTGCTGCAGCCGATCGGCGTAGCGGGTTTCGCCTTGCTGGGCCTGCACGGCGGCGACTATCCGCTGGTCAGCCTGGGCGGCCTGCACCTGACCGCCTTCGAAACCATCATGGGCTTCGACGCCTTCGCGATCGCTATCTCCGGCGTGGCTCTGATCGGCTACATGTCCAGCCTGACGAGCCTGGGCTACACAGCCACCCAGTACGCCCTGCTGACTTCGGCCATGGCCTGGACCGGCAAGATCCTCAAAGGCTTCTCCGGCGACATCGTCGAACGGCTGGAAGCGGGCGGACGACCGCTTCTGCAGGCCTACGCCACCTTCTATCTCGGCTCGGCGGCGATCGGCATCCCAGCTATCCTGCTCTGCCTGATCCTGGCCAACCGGCAGGCCAGGGCGCTCAAGGCGGCCAAGGCCGGGGTCGAGCCTTAGATCTCGCTCTTCAGGCACACCACCTGGGCCACGCGCAGGTCGCGGCGCAGGCCGTCGGCGACGCGGCCGTAGTTCTCGGTAGTGATCGCCTCGCCCAGGGCGAAACCGGACGGACGGCGGCGGCTCTGCTTGAGCAGGTCGTCCACCGTCTCCTGGGCGGTCGTGTAGATCCTGCCGCGGCGCGGCGACTCCGCCACCGTCACCCCGATCACCCGCCCGGCGCTGTCCAGGGCCGGGGCGCCCGACAGGCCCGACAGCGTGCCTTTCAGATTGTCGGTGCGGCCGACCTCGGCCCAGACCAGCACCGGCTCGACCCGGGCGCCGCGTCCACGGATGACCAGGTTCTCGCGGCCCAGCAGGCGCGAGGTGACCTCGCCCGGATGGCCCTGCGGGAAGCCGGGATGATAAGCCCGTTCGCCCCGCCGAGGCGGCTCGGCCAGGCCGCGCAGGGGCACGGCGGGCGCGCCGCCCTCGGTGGTCAGGATGGCGGCGTCGCCGGAGGGGTCCAGCGTGATGCGGGCCGCCACGCCCCGGCCGTCGGCCACGACGATCGCCGCCTCGCGGCAGCCGTCGACCACGTGCCGGGCGGTCAGCCACGAGCCGCCGTCGTCGACCGAGAAGGCCGTGCCGCTGCCGGGCTGGCCCTTTTCGGGCACCTGGACGACGACGGACGGATCGAACGGCGAGGCGGGTCCCAGCGGCAGGCCCTCGCCGCCGGGGACGGGCGGCGGCGGCGCCGGCGCGTCCGAGCGCTCCTGCCGGCCGACGGCCACGACCACCAGGGCGGCCACGACCGCCCCGTAGATCAGCCAGTCCGGAAGTTTCGGGAAATGCACGGTACGCCCCCGCTCGCCCCGCCGTCAGCCGGCGACCGCGGCGGCCAGGATCAGGGCCGTGGCCAGCTTGGCCCCGACCAGCAGGGCGGCGGCGGCGACCTCGCCCTCGTTGATCCGCTCGGGCAGGCCCTTGAGCAGCATGTCCGTGACGCGGAAGACCAGCAGCTGGACGGCGATCGTCGAGACGCCCCACAGCACGATCTCCAGCGGCGACACCGAGGCCTTTAGCGAGGTGGCCAGCGGGATGGCCAGGCCGACCATCACCCCGCCCAGCGACAGGGCGGCGGCGGCGTTGCCCTCGCGGATCAGCTTGATCTCCCTGTGGGGGGTCAGCAGGGCGTAGAGCGCCGTGCCGATGACCAGCATCACCAGGGTGATGGCCGCGTGCAGCAGGGTCAGCGGCAGGCCGCTGGCGAAGGCCTGGATCTCGGGCGACTGAAGCTGAGGCGGCATGAAGACGTGATCCCGAACTTGAGGGACGCATTGCTAACACGGGACCGGCGGCCGTGCGTAGGGGACTCAGCCCCGCTCGCCCTCGAACATGTAGTCCCGGGTGATCGGCAGGGCGCCCACCTTCTTGGCGACCTGGATCTGGAAGACCATGTGGCCGCCATAGCGGAAGCCCAGCTCGGCCCCGCACAGATAGAACTCCCACATCCGCCGGAACCGCTCGTCGAACATGACGGGGATGTCGGGATCGGCCAGGAAGCGCATCCGCCAGTGCTTGCAGGTCTCGGCGTAGTGCAGGCGCAGGATCTCGATGTCGGTGATCCACAGACCGGCCGCCTCGACGGCCTTGACGATCTCCGACAGGCCCGGGATGTAGCCGCCTGGGAAGATGTACTTGGCCGTGAAGGCGTTGGTCGCGCCCGGTCCGCTCATGCGGCCGATCGCGTGGATCACCGCGCTGCCGTCGTCGGTCAGCAGGCGCTTGACCGTCTCGAAATAGGTCCGGAAGTTCGGCGCGCCGACATGCTCCAGCATGCCGACCGAGACGATGCGGTCGAAGGTCTCGTCCAGGTCGCGATAGTCGGTCAGGCGGAACTCGACCCGGTCGGACAGGCCGGCCTTCTCGGCGCGCGCCTTCGCCAGGGCCAGCTGCTCGGTCGACAGGGTGACGCCGGTCATCCGCGCCCCGTGGTCGGCCGCCAGGGTCAGGGACATGCCGCCCCAGCCGGAGCCGATGTCCAGCACCTTCATGCCGGGCGTGATATTCAGCTTGGCGCCGATATGGGCCTTCTTGGCGGCCTGGGCCTCCTCCAGGGTCATGTCCGGCCGGGCGAAATAGGCGCAGCTGTACTGCATGTCGGCGTCGAGGAAGCGCGTGTAGAGTTCGTTGCCCACGTCGTAGTGGTGGGCGACGTTGCGGCGCGAGGCGAGACGGTCATTGACCGACTGCACCGTGCGCTTGACGGCCTTCCTGGCCCGGGTCAGGGGCGTGCCGCGCTTGGGCGTGCGGCCGCCGCTGCGGCCGACGATCTCCAGCAGGTCCCACAGGGTGCCCCGCTCGATCTTCAGGTCGCCTTCCATATAGGCCTCGCCCAGGCCCAGGCTGGGATTGGCCACCAGGCGGCGCAGGCCGCGGCCGTTGACTCGCATGGTCACGGGCGGCCCCGAGCCGTCGCCGGCCTTCTTCACCGAGCCGTCGGGAAGGTGGACGGTTAGGTCGCCGACCTTGACCATCTTGTTCAGCAGCGCTTCGATCATGGCGGCGACCCTAGCGCGAGCGCCGCCGGAGAAAAGACGGAAATTTTCGTCCGCCTCCCCTTGCAAAACGACGCGCGCCAACCAGTTGGCGGCGCCCTTGAGGCGGACCGTCCGGGGTCTTGGCGTCGCGCGCGACCCCCAGCTGGGTGCTAGGCAGTGTCGCCTCGCGTGCGATAAATCCGCCCTTCGCTGCATCCGTCGTTCGGAAAGTCGCACAATGGCCCAGCCTGACCTGGCCGATCTCGACGCCTTCACCGCCGTGGCCCGCGCCAGGAGCTTCCGGGGCGCGGCGGCCTCGCGCGGAGTCTCGGCCTCGTCGCTGTCCGAGACCGTGCGGCGACTGGAGGCCGCCCTGGGCGTGCGGCTGCTGAACCGCACCACCCGCAGCGTCACGCCGACCGAGGCCGGCGAGCGGCTGCTGGCCCGCCTGACCCCGGCCCTCGCCGACGTCAGCCTGGCCCTGGACGAGGTCAACGCCTTCCGCGACAGTCCGATCGGCGTCCTGAAGCTGAACGTGCCGGGGGCGGTGTCGCGGATCGTCCTCCCCGACCTGATCCCCCGGTTCCTGGCCGCCCATCCCGGCATCCGCGTCGAGGTCAGCGTCGAGGAGGCCTTCGTCGACGTGCTGGCGGCCGGTTTCGACGCCGGGGCGCGCTATGACGAGCGGCTGGAGAAGGACATGATCGCCGTGCCCCTGGCCGGGCCGCAGCGCTTCGTGGTCGTCGGTTCACCCGCCTATTTCGAGAAGCACGGCCGGCCGACCCATCCGCGCGAGGTGCTGGGCCACCCCTGCATCCGCCATCGCTTCCCCAGCGGGTCCAGCTACGCCTGGGAGTTCGAGAAGGACGGCGAGGTCGTCCGCGTCCAGCCCGAGGGCCCGCTGATCACCAACAGCGGCGAGCTGGAGTTGGCCGCCGCCGAGGCGGGGCTTGGCCTGCTGGCCACGTTCGAGGCCTTCTGCACCGACAGCATCGCGGCGGGCCGGCTGGAGACCGTGCTCGACGACTGGCTGCCGCCGTTCAGCGGGCCGTATCTCTACTATCCCAGCCGCCGCCACATGCCCGCGCCGCTACGGGCGTTCGTGGACTTCGTGAAGGCGCGGCGGATGGATGCCGGCTGACAACGCGGAAGGAAGGGCTAAGCTTGACCCAGCTTCGGAGCGACGCCATGCAAGCCCTGCCCTTTGCCCTGATCCTCGCGCTCTCTCCCCTGGCGGCCCACGCTCAGACCGTCCCCCAGCCGGCGCCCTGCGCCTCGCCGGAACATCGGCAGTTCGATTTCTGGGTCGGCGACTGGGAGGTCAGCCCCACCGGCAAAAGCCAAGTGGTCGCTCGTAGTCTGATCGAGAACCTCTATGGCGGCTGCGCCATCCGCGAAAACTGGGCGCCGCTGAAGGGCGCGGCCGGCGGCAGCCTCAACTCGTATGTCGGCGGGCCGGACGGCTGGCGCCAGACGTGGGTCGGCGGCGGCGGCGAGCGCGTCGACTTCAAGGGCGGCTGGGACGGCAAGGCGATGGTGCTGACCGGCGGCTGGACCGGCATCCTCCAGCCGGGCGTCTCGACCCTGACCCGGATGACCTACACGCCGGCCGCCGACGGATCGGTGCGGCAGTTCGGCGAGACTTCGTCAGACGAGGGCCGCACCTGGACGCCGAACTTCGATTTCACCTATCGGCGGCGCTCGTAAGGGGCGCCGACCTACAGGGCCGCGGCAGATTTCGTCCAGGCTGGGTCAAAACTGCCCCGGACGCCTCGTGCTAAGCGTCGCATTAGAAAGCCTGTTCTTGCTTCCGCGGCTTGCGGGGCGTAACGGGTCCGCTCCCGCTGCTGCAGGCGGGAAAGCAATCAAATTGGAGGCTGCGATGGGTTACCGGGTCGCGGTGGTCGGCGCCACGGGCAATGTGGGCCGTGAGATGTTCAATATCCTCGAGGAAGTGAAATTCCCCGTGGACAAGATGCATGCCATCGCCTCGCGCAAATCCATCGGCGTGGAAGTCTCGTTCGGCAGCCAGACCCTGCACTGCGAGGACCTGGAGCAGTTCGATTTCTCCAAGGTCGACATTGTGCTGATGAGCGCCGGCGGCGCCATCTCCAAGGCCTGGGGCGAGAAGATCGGCGCCGCGGGGGCGATCGTCATCGACAATTCCAGCCACTTCCGGATGGACCCGGACGTGCCGCTGGTGGTGCCGGAAGTGAACCCGGACGCCGTCGACAAGCTGCCCAAGAACATCATCGCCAACCCCAACTGCTCCACGGCCCAGCTGGTGGTGGTGCTGGCGCCCCTGCACGCCGAAGCCAAGATCAAGCGGGTGGTCGTCTCGACCTACCAGTCGGTCTCGGGCGCGGGCAAGGAAGGCATGGACGAGCTGTGGGAACAGACCAAGGGCGTGTTCGTCCTGGGCGCCCCGGCCCCCAAGAAGTTCACTAAGCAGATCGCCTTCAACGTCATCCCCCACATCGACGTCTTCATGGAAGACGGCTTCACCAAGGAAGAGTGGAAGATGATGATGGAGACCAAGAAGATCCTGGATCCGTCGATCAAGCTGACCGCCACCTGCGTGCGGGTGCCGGTGATGGTCGGCCACGCCGAGGCCGTGAACATCGAGTTCGAGACCCCGCTGGACGAGGACGACGTTCGCGAGATCCTGCGCGACGCCGACGGCGTGCAGGTGGTCGATAAGCGCGAGGACGGCGGCTACATGACGCCGAAGGAAAGCGCTGGCGAGTTCCCGGTCTATGTCTCGCGCATCCGCACCGATCCGACCGTGGAAAACGGCATCGCCCTCTGGTGCGTGGCCGACAACCTGCGCAAGGGCGCGGCGCTGAACGCCGTGCAGATCGCGCAGCTGCTGCATGAGAAGGGTCTCATCAAGCAGAAACTCCCGGCCTAAGCCGCCCTCCGCAACAAGCGGGTGGACGATCTCAGGGGCTCCCGGGACTTAAGGTTCCGGGAGCCCTTTTCATTTGCGATTCGAGGAACGACGCGATGTCGGCGGACTTGACCAAGAGCCCGGACGAAGCCCGGACAGCGCTGATCGCCGGGGTGGGCTGCTACCTGCTGTGGGGCGTCCTGCCGCTGTATTTCCACCTGCTGTCGGGGCTGGGCGTCGGCGCGTGGGAGATGGTCGCCCACCGCACCTTGTGGGCCGCCCCCTGGGCCTTCTTCGCTGTGCTGATGGCCCGTCAGGGCGGTCAGGTGGCGGCCGTGCTGCGCCAACCGCGCACCCTGGGGATCCTGGCCCTGAGCACGGCGGCGATCTTCATCAACTGGTCGATCTACGTGTTCGCGGTCACCGCCAACCACGTGATCGAGGCCAGCCTCGGCTACTACATCAACCCGCTGATGAACATGGCGGCCGGGGCCCTGCTGTTCCGCGAGCGGATCAGCCGCGAGGGCGCGATCGCCATCGGTCTGGCGGTGATCGGCGTGGCGATCCAGACGGCCGCCCTGGGCCACCTGCCGATCATTTCGCTGGGCGTGGCGCTGAGCTTTTGCCTCTACGCCATCCTGCGCAAGCAGGTGAAGGCCGACGCCCAGACCGGCCTGTTCATCGAATGCGTCTACCTGGCCGTGCCCGGGCTGCTCTATGTGCTGCACCTTCAGGCCACGGGCGCCGGCCACTTCGCCACGGGCGCGGGGGTCACCACCCTGCTGTTGCTGGCGGGTCCAGCGACGGTCGTGCCCCTGGTCCTGTTCGCCTGGTCGGCCCGCCGCATGCCGCTCAGCGCCATGGGCTTCCTGCAGTTCATCGCCCCGACCCTGCAGTTCCTGATCGGCGTGCTGCTGGGCGAGGCGTTCACTCCGATGCGGGCCCTGTCGTTCCTGTTCATCTGGCTGGGCGTGGCGGTGTTCGCCTATGGGGCGTGGAAGCGGGCCCGGACGGTGGGCAGGGCCTAGCCTTCGGGACAGGTGGCGCGCCGGGGAGACCCGTCGTAGCCTCCGCCCCATGACCGGACCGGTGCATCCCCCGTGCGACGAAGGCGCCATCCGCGCCCGACCCGCCGCCGACTCGCCCGCGCCCCGCAAGCGCCTGGCCCTGGCGGCCACGGTGCTGGGTTCGAGCATGGCCTTCATCGACGGCTCGGTGGTCAATGTCGCTCTGCCCGCCATGCGGACCGCGCTGAAGGCCGACGCGGCCCAGGTCCAGTGGATCGTCAACGCCTACCTGCTGCTGCTGGGGGCGCTGGTGCTGATCGGCGGCTCGGCCGGCGACCGCTATGGGCGGCGCAAGGTGTTCGTAGCCGGGGTGGCGCTGTTCGCCGCCGCCTCGCTGGGCTGCGCCCTGGCTCCCGACGCCGGCTGGCTGATCGCCGCCCGCGCGATGCAGGGAATCGCCGCGGCCATGCTGGTCCCGGCCAGCCTGGCGATCCTGGGCTCCACCTTCGACGACCAAGAGCGTGGGGCGGCGATCGGCGCCTGGGCTGGGTTCGGGGCGGTGACCACGGCGATTGGCCCGGTGCTTGGCGGATGGCTGGTCGACCACGTCTCCTGGCGGGCGATCTTCCTGATCAACCTGCCGCTCGCCGCCGCCACCGTCTGGCTCGCGTTGGTCGCCGTACGCGAGAGCCGCGACCCGGAGGTCCAGCAGCTGGACTGGCGGGGCGCGGCCCTGGCCGCCGCCGGCCTGGGCGCCTTGACCTGGGGCCTGACGGCGGTGGGCCAGCGGGGCTGGACCAGCGGCGCGGTCTGGGCCGCCCTGGCGGCCGGCGCGGTCCTGCTGGCGGGTTTCGTGGTCAGCCAGGCCCGCGAGAAACACCCGATGATGCCGCTGTCCCTCTACAGCTCCAGGACGTTCAGCGGGGCCAACCTGCTGACCCTGGCGCTCTATTTCGGCCTGACCGGCGCCCTGTTCTTCCTGCCGTTCGAACTGATCGCCCGCCACGGCTATTCGGCCGCCGGAGCCGGGGCGACCCTACTGCCGTTCTCGGCGATCATGGGGACGCTGTCGGGGACGGCGGGCCGGCTGGCGGGCCGGTTCGGGGCCCGGCCCATGCTGACCATCGGTCCGATCCTGGCGGGCGTCGGCTTCGGTCTGCTGGGCGCGCCCTGGATAGGCGCCGGCTACTGGACCGGCGTGCTGCCCGGCCTGCTGGTCGTCGCGTTGGGCATGACCATCGCCGTCGCGCCCCTGACCAACACGGTGATGAGCGCGGTCGCCGCCAGCCACGCCGGCGTCGCCTCGGGGATCAACAACGCCGTCGCCCGGGTGGCCGGCCTGCTGGCGGTGGCGGTGCTGGGCCTGATCTATTTCGCGCCCGGCCCCCAGGGCTATCCGTGGGTGATGGGGATCAGCGCCGGGGCGGCCGTGGCGGCGGGGATCGTCGGTTGGCTGACGATCGAGGGGAAACCGGGACGGAAAGCCTAAAACCGCTTGGCCAACCCCACCGCCACTTCCAGGTCGGGCGTGTCGCGGTTCAGCCCCACATAGGCCGACGCGTCCAGTTGCAGGTCCTTGGCCGAGGCCGGGGTCCAGCCCGCCGTCAGGTCGAAGCTGGCCGAGGTGACGTGGCCGGACGGATCCTCGTCGCGATCGGCCCACAGCTCCACACCCAGGGCCACCGGGCCAAACGACTGCCCCACCCCGACCGCGCCGCCGAACGCGGCGTGGCGGCCCGAACCGTCGGCGTCGGCCCGAACGTCCAGCTCCGGCGATAGGGCCAGCGACCAGGCGGCGTTCAGCGGCAGGGAGATCGGGACGATCACCCCGCCCTGCCAGGCGTCGTCGCCGATCCCCTCGGCCCCGGTCGGGGCGGTGACGAAGGGCTGCAGGGCTGCCGAGACGCCGTCGCCGGCCGGATTCTTCAGCGACCAGCGCAGGGCCAAGCCAAGGTCGCCGACCCCGTTGATCATGGAAACCTCGTTCGAGGTCCGGTCCTTCTGACGGATCCGCTCATGCGCGGTCCAGCTGACCTGGCCCTCGAGCGTCGAGGTCAGGCCCAGCCGCAGCTCCATCGCCCCGAAGGCGGTGTCGTCGGTCGAGACGCCGCCGCCCCGGCTCCAGGCGCCGTCGGCCACGCCCAGCTCGGCCTGGAAGCGTCCGGCGTCGAGCACGCAGGGCGGCGAGCCCTTGCCCGGCCGGTCGGCGCAGAAATCGCGCCCGGCGTCCTGGGCGTGGACGACTTGGGCGGCGGTGACCCAGGCCAGGGCGGCCAGGCCGACGACGTTCGTGATCCCGGCCTTGCCCATCGTTCCCTCCGAAGCCCGCTAGAGCGCGCTATACGCCGCCTGGATCAGCCGCACCGCGCGAGGGTCGCCGATCAGCTCGGACCCCTGCCTGTTCATCACATAGGCTCCCGACACGCCGCGCGACGGGTCGGCGAAGGCGCAGGAGCCGCCCCAGCCGCTGTGGCCGAAGGCGACGGCCGCCGGGCCGTAGAAGAAGTTGGGCGTGTTGCGCATGAAGCCCGCGCCCCAGCTGATCACATAGGGCAGGACCAGGTCCTGGCCGACGATCCTTTCGGCGCTGGCCTGGGCGATCACCGCGGGCGACAGCACTCGGACGCCGTCCAGCTCGCCGCCCGAGGCCAGGGCGCCCATCAGCCGCGCCAGGGCCGGGGCGGTGGCGTGGCCGTTGGCCGACGGGATCTCGGCCCGGCGCCAGTCGGCCGTGCCGCGGCCGCCTGGCGCCGCCCACTTGGTCATGAAGGCCGCTTTCACGGCCTCGTTCATCGCTCCGAACTCGGGCAGGGCGGTCGGCCGCATCAGCTCGGCACAGCGGGCGTGCTCGCTGTCGGGCAGGCCGATCCAGATGTCCAGGTCCAGGGGCTCGGCCAGGTCCTCGCGCAGCGCCGCGCCCATGGTCCGGCCGTCGACCCGGCGGAAGATCTCGCCGGCCGTGAAGCCGAAGGTCACCGGATGGTAGCCGCTGGCCGAGCCGACCGGCCACAGCGGGGCCATGGCCGCCAGCTTGGCGGTGGTGGCCTCCCAGTCGAACCAGATGGCCGGATCGGTTTCGTCGGGAAAGCCCGACAGCCCGTCCTGGTGCGACATCACCTGACCGACCGTGACGTCCTGCTTGCCGGCCTGCGCGAATTCCGGCCAGACCGAGGCCGCGGTCTGGTCGTAGGTCAGCCTGCCCTGGTCCACCAGCCGGGCGATCAGCAGGGCGGCCACGGCCTTTGTGGTCGAGAACAGCGGCGTCAGGGTGTCGGGCCCGAACGCGACCTCGCGCTTGCGGTCGGCGAAGCCGCCCATCAGGTCGAGCACCACCTCGCCATGGACCGCCAGCGAGAACCGTGCGCCCAGCTCGCCGCCGTCCTCGAAATTGGCGGCGAAGGCGTCACGAACGGCGGAAAAGCGGTCGGGGCAGAAGCCGGTGATGTCGACGGTCATGGGCAAGGGTCTAGCCCAGGGCGGGCGCGATTGTCATCCGCCACGGCAGATCCTCTCCCCTTTGGAGGAGCAGCTGCGCCTTTAGGCTAGCCGCTCGATCCGCACGCTGGGCGAGGTCTGCTTGATCCGCGCACCCATGGCCACGATCGGCAGTTCGGGGGCGTTCCAGAGGTTGGCGGCGGTCACCGTCTCGGCCACGCCGCCGACGGCTCGGGCCAGGCCGTACGACAGGGTCTGGCCTTCCAGGAGCGCGGCGGCGAACAGGGCGGTCAGCAGGTCGCCCGTGCCGTTGGGCGCGCGCTCGGCCTTGGCGTGGGTCGCCAGCCAGGCCTCGTGGTCGTCGATATGGACCACGCCGATCTCGCCGCCGCTCTGCACGGACGACACCAGGGTCGGCCTGTCCAGCCGACGGCCGGCCAGCACCGCCGCCTGCGGGTCGCCGGCGTCCATGCCGGTCAGGTGTTGAAGCTCCCAGGCGTTGCAGGCGACGAGGTCGGCGCGCGGGATCAACTCGCCAGCGATGACGTCAGCCACCTCGGCGGGCACGTACAGCCCCTTGCCGGCGTCGCCCATGGTCGGGTCGACGATCACCGTCGGCGTACGGGGCAAGGCGCTGTACGGCGGACTTCCGCGCGGCGCCGCCCGCACCGCGTCGATGGCCCGGGCCGCGACAAGCACCTGGGCGGCGCTGGCGAAATAGCCGGTGATGACCACGTCCGTCAGGCCCAGCAGGCCGTTGGCCCCGACGCCCTCGAGCATGCCCTCCATCACCTCGACGGAGGTCGGCGCCCCGCCCGGCGGACCCCATCCCGGATGTCGGCCATAGAGCACGGTCGGCACCACCATCGAGTCGACGCCGAACTGGGCCAGGGCGGCGGCCTGGGCCGAGGCGCCCACCTGGCTGCCCGCGACATGGCTGGAGAGGATCAGGGCCATCGGCATGACCAGCGGCTTAGCCGAGCCTCGCGGGCTTGAACAGGCGTGCGCGCGCCTGAACGGCGACATTGTTGACTTGCCAGGCCGAGCCGTGGACAGCCTGTGGTCATGCTTGTTTCCACGCCCTCCATCGACCTGATCCGTCCGCGGAGGCATCGCTGTCATCAGTGCGGGTTCCGGTCCCACGACGGCCGGGACTTTCGTTCGGGTCGAAGCAGCCTCCTCGGCCGCGCGGTGGTGCTGTGTTTCGCCTGCCCCGATGTTTCGCGCTCGAAAGACCGGCCCCATTGGGCCGGCTGGTTCAGGGGGTTGTTCTCAGCGGCCTTCCTCGCCTGTCTCTGGGGCCGCGAATACGGCGCGTGGGCCGGCTTGACGGCCTGGCTGACCTTGGTGCTCTGCCGCCCGCCCCTTGTCCTCGCCCATGAGGTCGGCCACGCCCTGGCGGCCCGCGCCCTCGGCTTTCCAGTCCTGGAGGTGATCGTCGGGCGCGGGCCCGAACTGGCGGCCGGCCGTTCCGGCAGGACGCGCTGGGCGTTGCGACGCTACGGATTCCTCGGCGGCTTCACGCTCTTCGTGCCTCCGCATGGCGCGCCACGCTGGCGGCTCGCCGTGATCTACGCCGCCGGCGCCATGGCCAACCTGGTGGCGGCGACCGCCGCGGCGGCCCTCGGAACCCTGGTCGCGGACATGGATGCCCCCGCCGCCGTCTTGCTGGCGTCGATCCTGGCCGCATTGGTCGTGGCGAACCTGCTTATGGCCTTCAACGCCCTGTGGCCGCAGGTCGGCGTCGACGGCCAGCCGCTGGACGGGGCGCAGATCCGCAACCTGTTCCGGTCGTCGCGGTCGACGGTCCTCGCCGACCGGCTGAACATGCTCATGGCCGCCCAGCGCCTCCAACTGGCCGGCCGCTTCGGAGAGGCCGCCGCGCTCACGATCGAGCAATTGGACCGCTGGCCCAACGACCCATGCCTGCTGGGCATGGTCATCCACCACACGTCCCGGGCCGAAGGCGACCGCGCGGCCATGGCGCGATATCGCGCCGTCGTCGCTCAAGCCCCGTCCGGTCCGCCCCGGTTCTTTCAAGGGCACGAGGGCGCGGTCGGCTGGCTCGCCGCCAATGTCGCCTGGTCGAGCCTGAAGGCCGGCGAGAACGCCGACCTGGATCTGGTCGACGGCGAACTGCAAGTCGCCCTGCAGCATCTGCCCGAGGCGCCGGAGGTCAAGGCCACTCTGGGGGCGCTGTTCGTCGCCCGGGGCGACCCGGTCGCCGGCGAACCCCTGCTGGTCGACGCGCTGCGCAAGACCGAAGATCCCGTCGACCGGGCAGATTTCGCTCGATATGTCGCGCGGGCGCGCCGCGCGGCAGGGCAGGAAGACCGGGCCTTGGAAGCCGAACGCCTAGCGCGTCACATCCTCGATCGTTCGCTCCCGCTTCCGGCGCACTGACGAAAAAGGCCCGCCGCGTCTCCGCGGCGGGCCCTTCGCTCCGCGTGAAGCGAAGCCTAGTAGCGGTAGTGGTCCGGCTTGAACGGGCCCTTTTCCGGCACGCCGATATAGTCGGCCTGGTCCTTGCGCAGGGTCGACAGCTTGGCCCCCAGCTTCTCCAGGTGGAGGAAGGCGACCTTTTCGTCGAGGTGCTTGGGCAGGGTGTAGACCTGGTTCTGGTAGGCCGTCTTGTTGGTCCACAGCTCGATCTGGGCCAGGGTCTGGTTGGTGAAGCTGGCCGACATCACGAACGAAGGGTGGCCCGTCGCGTTGCCCAGGTTCACCAGGCGGCCTTCCGACAGCACGATGATCTTCTTGCCGTCCGGGAATTCCACATGGTGGACCTGCGGCTTGATCTCGTCCCACTTGAAGTTGCGCAGGCCGGCGATCTGGATCTCGGAATCGAAGTGGCCGATGTTGCAGACGATGGCGTTGTTCTTCATCCGGCGCATGTCGTCGACGGTGATGACGTCCTTGTTGCCCGTCGCCGTGACGAAGATGTCGGCCTTGTCGGCGACGTCCTGCAGGGTCTGGACCTCATAGCCTTCCATCGCCGCCTGCAGGGCGCAGATCGGGTCGATCTCGGTGACGATCACCCGGGCGCCGCCTTGGCGCAGCGAGGCGGCCGAGCCCTTGCCCACGTCGCCGTAGCCGCAGACCACCGCGACCTTGCCCGAGAGCATGACGTCGGTGCCGCGGCGGATGGCGTCGACCAGCGATTCCCGGCAGCCGTACAGGTTGTCGAACTTGCTCTTGGTGACGCTGTCATTGACGTTGATGGCCGGGAACGGCAGTTCGCCCTTGGCGGCCATCTGGTAAAGGCGGTGCACGCCCGTGGTGGTCTCTTCCGACACGCCGCCAATGGCGTCGCGGATCGCCGAGTAGAACCCCGGCTTTTCGGCCAGGTAGCGCTTCATCACGGTGTAAAGCGCTTCTTCTTCCTCGTTGGTCGGGTTGTTGAGGATCGAGGGATCCTTTTCGGCCTTCGGGCCCAGCACGCAGAGCAGGGTCGCGTCGCCGCCGTCGTCGAGGATCAGGTTCGGATAGCCGCCGTCGGCCCATTCGAAGATCTTGTGCGCGTATTCCCAGTACTCGACCAGGTTTTCGCCCTTGAAGGCGAACACCGGCACGCCCGAGGCGGCGATGGCGGCGGCCGCGTGGTCCTGGGTCGAGAAGATGTTGCACGAGGCCCAGCGGACCTCGGCGCCCAGCGCCGTCAGGGTCTCGATCAGCACGGCGGTCTGGATGGTCATGTGCAGGCTGCCGGCGATGCGGGCGCCCTTCAGGACCTGGGCCGGTCCGTATTCGGCGCGGGTGGCCATCAGACCGGGCATTTCGGTCTCGGCGATGGCGATTTCCTTGCGGCCGAATTCGGCGAGCGAGATGTCCTTGACGATGTAGTCGGCCACGGTCGGCTCCTGCGGTCGGGGGGATGGTCTTGCGCGGTCTATACCGCGCCCAGCCCCTTCTCGCAATTAAGGCATAAGGATTTCTTTATATGCTCAGCTACCGAACCTCGGCCCGGAACACGACGGGCCAATCATAGCCGTAGCCGCGGCAGACCGGCATGACCGTGGCCTGGGACAGGGCGAAGGCGTCTCCGGTCCAGACCCACTCGCTGGACTCCCCGCAGTCGCCGATCCCGCGCCCCTTGCCGTAGGCCGTCAGGATCCGGGTCTTGGGATCATAGTCGGCGTTGGTGGCCAGGCCGTCCTCGACGCCCTCCAGCGAGGCCAGGGCGGCGCGGCCGGCCTTGTCGACCACCACGAACAGCCCGCTGAAATTATAGGCCCCGCCGCCGCAGGGAATCTGCCACAGCACCTTGTCATCCGACAGGCGCCAGGCCTGGGGCTCGCCCTGCGACCCCGGTTCGGTGTCGCATTCCGCCTTGCGGCCCAGGGCCCGGACCGCCGCCGGCGGCTTGGACGGCAGCCCGGTCTGGGCGACCGCCGGGGCCGCGTGGAGCACGGGCGCGGCCGGCGGCGCGGGAACGCGAGCGGCTGGCGCCGAGCCCTTGGCGACCATGGCCGTCACCGTGCCGGCCCGCCTCTGCTGGTCGTCGGCATAGCGCAGGGCCGCGACCATGCCGGCCAGGGACACCTGGCCCACATCCTTCTCGCCGGCCCGGATCGTCAGCAGCGTCCCATTCCGCGCCGCGCCCAGCAGTGGCCCGACCTGGACGTCGTCGAGCACGACGGTGACGCCGCCGGCCTCGCTCGAGCGCTTGGCGCGGGCGGTCATCACCACCCGGTCGTCGACCAGCAGGGTCGGCGCCTTGCCTCCCACGTCGACCTCGCTGTCGATCAGGTCGATCTCCACCTTGGCCGCCGCGCCCGCCGCGCCGCCGCGGCTCAGGCGCAGCACCGCCGGCAGGCCGCCGTCGTCGGGCGAAAAGCCGGCGACCTGGCAGGTCCGCAGGTTGTCGCAGACCACCGTCCAGTCCTTGAAACTGTTGGAGTCGGCCGCGGCCACGCCGGGCGTCAGGATGGCGGCGGCCGCCAGCGTCAGGATCCAGGTTTCGGTTTTCATGTCGCGCCCCTCCGGAAAGGAGAGGTTACCAGAACCGCTTGGCTTCCGCGAAGCTGACATAGGCGCCCTGGGCCTCGGCCAGCAGCGCGGCTTCCTGCTCGGCCCCGCCGGCGGTCAGGCGGCCGGCGGCGAAGGCGGCCTCGGGGTCGTCGCACGACAGCGCCACCTCGCGAGCCAAGACCTCGCGCCCGGCCTGGTCGGTGAGCAGGCCCAGGGCGTCCTGCAGCGCCTTGGTCGCCGTCACGAAGCGCGCCCGGCGCTTGGGATGATCCGGAAACAGCCCGCCCAGATCCTCGACGGCGTAGCGCAACTTCTTGCCCCGGATGCGGAGGTGGTGGCGATCCTCGGGGCTGAGCGCGGCCAGGTCGCGGCCGTCCTTGCGGATTTGGCGGCGAGCCCTGTCCAGCGCGTTGGCGGCGAAGTCGGCGGCGGGCCTGGCGCGGCGCTTGTCCAGGCGTCGGTCGGTGGTCCAGGCGCCGGCTTCCAGCCAGGCGGCGGCGTCGATGGCCAAGGCGCGGAAGCGGGCGCTGTCCACCGCCTGGCCGGCCTTGGCGTAGGCGTCCGTCTGGGCGGCCAGCAGAGCCTTGCCAAAGGCGGCCAGCGCCCGGGCCTCGTCCTGGGCTTCGGCTTCGAGCGGATCCTGCGCCGGCCTGGTCTGGTCCGTCGCCAGCGGGCTTTCGACGGCCGGCCGCCAGACGTCGGCGATGAACACGTCCAGGTCCCGCGCCGCGCCCAGGGCGCCGGCCAGCCACTTCAGCTCGACCTTCACATGCCGGGCGTCGGGCGCGCCGGCCAGGGTCTTGAAGGTCGACAGCAGGGTCCGGAAGCGTCGCGCCGCCACCCGCAGCTTGTGCACCCGCTCGGGGCCCGGACGGGTCCGCAGGGCCTCGGCGGCCGCGCACAGTCGATCCAGGGCCGCGCGGCCCAAGGCCTGCAGCGCCTCGCCGGTGGACGCCTCGGCGGCCAGGGTCGCCTCGGCGCTGGGCCGATCCCCTTCGCCCAGGGCCAGGGCGTAGCCGCGCTCGGCCTTGCTGACCAGGGACAGCCGCAACGGGACGTGGGCGGCCAGGTCGCGGGCCAGGTCGAACAGCACGCGCGGCGGGCCGGCCTTCAGCTCCAGCTCCAGTTCGCTGACCTCGGCCCGCCGGTCGTCCGCCCGCAGTTCGCCCTGGTCGAAAGCCGCCTCGATGGTCGCGCCGTCGCGCTCGACCAACCGGGTGACGCGCTTGACTCGGGTGACGAACACCGGGGCCAGGGCGTCGCCGTTGATCACCCTGGCGGCGGGCGTGCGGGCCAGCAGGTCGCGGTCGGGCTCGGGACCGTCCACCGCGCTCTCCCATTCGCCGCGGGCGAAGACGCCGCCGGACGAGGCCGATTTCAGCGTCTGCTTGCGGCCGTTCTCGCCGTCGCGGATGCGCAGGCCAAAGCCCGCCTTGCGCAGGGCGTGATCGACGGTGTCGAAATAGGTGGCGTCGAGTTGCCGGACCGCCTCCCGTCCCTCGAGCCGGGCCAGAACCCCGTCCGAAGCCTCCGGGGCGATCAGGAACTTCAGCTCGATTTCGTGATCCATGCGACGGTTATAACCGGGCGCGCCGGTTTTGGCTCCATGGGCTGTCTTGCGCGGACGCACGCGGGACGTGCTTGCCAATCAATGTGGCGGAGTCCAAACCTGCGCGCCATGAGCCAGATCAATGCCGCCGCCCCTCGCCACGACTGGACCCTGGACCAGGTCGAGGCCCTGTTCGACCTGCCGTTCATGGAGCTGGTGTTCCAGGCCGCCAGCGTGCACCGCGCCGGNGCCGCCCCTCGCCACGACTGGACCCTGGACCAGGTCGAGGCCCTGTTCGACCTGCCGTTCATGGAGCTGGTGTTCCAGGCCGCCAGCGTGCACCGCGCCGGGTTCGACCCGTCCGAGGTGCAGCTGTCGCAGCTGCTGTCGGTCAAGACCGGSGGCTGCGCGGAGAACTGCGGCTATTGCAGCCAGAGCGCCCACTTCAAGACCGGGCTGAAGGCCGAGAAGCTGATGGACGCCGAGGTGGTGATCGCCAAGGCTCGCCAAGCCCGCGAYGGCGGCGCCCAGCGCTTCTGCATGGGGGCGGCCTGGCGCGAGCTGAAGGACCGCGACCTGCCCAAACTGGCGGCGATGATCGGCGGGGTGAAGGCCCTGGGCCTGGAGACCTGCGCCACCCTGGGCATGCTGACGCCCGACCAGGCCMRSCAGCTGAAGGACGCGGGCCTGGACTACTACAACCACAACCTCGACACCGGCCCSGAATACTATGGCCAGGTGGTCACCACCCGCACCTAYCAGGAGCGGCTGGACACCCTGGCCCATGTCCGCGACGCCGGCATGAGCACCTGCTGCGGCGGCATCGTCGGCATGGGCGAGACGCGCCGCGACCGCGCCGGCCTGCTGCACCAGCTGGCCACCCTGCCCAGCCAKCCCGACAGCCTGCCGATCAACGGCCTGGTCCCGGTCAGCGGCACGCCCCTGGGCGACAAGGTGCTGGCCGACGGGACCACGGCCATCGACGCCATCGAGTTCGTGCGCACCATCGCCGTGGCCCGCATCGTCTGCCCGCGCACGCCCCTGGGCGACAAGGTGCTGGCCGACGGGACCACGGCCATCGACGCCATCGAGTTCGTGCGCACCATCGCCGTGGCCCGCATCGTCTGCCCGCGSTCGATGGTCCGCCTGTCGGCCGGTCGCGACGAGATGAGCCGCGAGCTGCAGGCCCTGTGCTTCCTGGCCGGCGCCAATTCGATCTTCGTCGGCGGCAAGCTGCTGACCACCCCCCTGCCCGGCCAGGACGAGGACAGCAAGCTGTTCCACGACCTGGACCTACGGCCGATGGCTTCGGCCAAGACCACGGCGCGGCGTTTCGCGTTGGAACCAGAAATCACCGGCGTAGCGGGATAAAGATGATGTTCGACAAACTCCTGATCGCCAACCGGGGCGAGATCGCGGTGCGGGTGATCAAGACGTGCCGGCGGCTGGGGATCAAGACCGTGGTGGTCTATTGGATGTTCGACAAACTCCTGATCGCCAACCGGGGCGAGATCGCGGTGCGGGTGATCAAGACGTGCCGGCGGCTGGGGATCAAGACCGTGGTGGTCTATTCGGACGCCGACGCCGACAGCCTGGCGGTGGAGATGGCCGACGAGGCGGTGCATATCGGCCCYTCGCCGGCGGGCCAGAGCTACCTGGTCGCCGACAAGATCATCGCCGCCTGCAAGGCGACGGGCGCCCAGGCGGTGCAYCCGGGCTTCGGCTTCCTGTCGGARAAGGCCGAGTTCGCSCAAAGATGCGCCGACGAGGGGATCGTGTTCATCGGGCCCAATCCCGGGGCGATCTCGGCCATGGGCGACAAGATCGAAAGCAAGAAGTTCGCCCAGGCCGCCGGGGTCAGTTGCGTGCCCGGCCATATCGGCGAGATCGCCGACGCCGCCCACGCGGTGAAGATCGCCGAGGAGATCGGCTATCCGGTGATGATCAAGGCCGGGGTCAGTTGCGTGCCCGGCCATATCGGCGAGATCGCCGACGCCGCCCACGCGGTGAAGATCGCCGAGGAGATCGGCTATCCGGTGATGATCAAGGCGTCGGCCGGCGGCGGCGGCAAGGGCATCCGCGTGGCCTGGAGCCGCCAGGACGTCGAGGAGGGCTTTCCGGCCGTGCGGGCTGAAGCGGCCGGGGCGTTCGGCGNGGCGGCGGCGGCAAGGGCATCCGCGTGGCCTGGAGCCGCCAGGACGTCGAGGAGGGCTTTCCGGCCGTGCGGGCTGAAGCGGCCGGGGCGTTCGGCGACGAYCGCATCTTCATCGAGAAGTTCATCCAAAGCCCGCGCCACATCGAGATCCAGGTGCTGGGCGACAAGCACGGCCATGTGGTCCACCTGTTCGAGCGCGAATGCTCGATCCAGCGCCGCAACCAGAAGGTCATCGAGGAGGCGCCCAGCCCGCTGCTGGACGAAGCCACCCGCGCGGCCATGGGGGCCCAGGCCGTGGCCCTGGCCAGGGCGGTGAACTATGACAGCGCCGGCACGGTGGAGTTCGTGGCCGGCCAGGACAAGAGCTTCTACTTCCTGGAGATGAACACCCGCCTGCAGGTCGAGCACCCGGTNCTATGACAGCGCCGGCACGGTGGAGTTCGTGGCCGGCCAGGACAAGAGCTTCTACTTCCTGGAGATGAACACCCGCCTGCAGGTCGAGCACCCGGTCACCGAGCTGATCACGGGTCTGGACCTGGTCGAGCAGATGATCCGCAGCGCCTGGGGCGAGCCGCTGGCCTTCGCCCAGCCGGACCTGAAGATCAACGGCTGGGCGATCGAGAGCCGGATCTACGCCGAGGACCCCTATCGCAAGTTCCTGCCCAGCATCGGCCGGCTGGTGCGCTACGCCCCGCCGCCCGAAGGGCCGCAGGCCGGGACGGCCGGCGCCGTCGTGCGCAACGACGCCGGCGTGCGCGAGGGCGACGAGATCTCGATGTACTACGACCCGATGATCTCCAAGCTGTGCGCCTGGGCTCCGACCCGGCTGGCGGCGATCGACGCCATGGGCCGGGCGCTGGAGGACTTCCACATCGAGGGCCCGGCCCACAACATCCCGTTCCTGGCCGCGGTGATGGACCAGGAGCGGTTCCCGGCTGGCGGCGATCGACGCCATGGGCCGGGCGCTGGAGGACTTCCACATCGAGGGCCCGGCCCACAACATCCCGTTCCTGGCCGCGGTGATGGACCAGGAGCGGTTCCGCTCGGGGACGATCTCGACCAACTACATCAAGGACGCGTTCGCTGACGGCTTCAAAGGCGTCGACCCCACCCCCGAGCAGGTCGACATCCTGACCGCGGTGGGGGCGGCCATGCAGCGGGTCTACGCCGCCCGGGCCCGCTCGACCCGGGCGGGGCTGAGCGGACCGGTGCGCGACGAGTGGGTCGTCGCCGTCGGACCCGCCAAGCGCCGGGTCCGGCTGTCGGACCAGGCNGCCCGCTCGACCCGGGCGGGGCTGAGCGGACCGGTGCGCGACGAGTGGGTCGTCGCCGTCGGACCCGCCAAGCGCCGGGTCCGGCTGTCGGACCAGGCGCCCGGCCTGAGCGTCGAGCTGCTCGACGAAGGCCGGACCCTGGTCCTGGAGACGGTGGACTGGCGGCCGGGCCAGCCGGTGTTCAAGGGCGTGCTTGGGGGCAAGCTGGACGGCCAGGCCTTCACCGTCCAGGTCGCCCCGGCCGCCGAGGGCTTCACCATCCGCCACCGCGCCGCCAGGGCCCGGGTGCTGGTCCTGACGCCCCGCAGCGCCGAACTGCACGACAAGCTGCCCGAAAAGCAGGCCGCCGACACCTCGCGCCTGGTGCTCTCGCCCATGCCCGGCCTGGTGGTCAGCATGGACGTCGCCCCCGGCCAGCAGGTCCGCGAGGGCGAGGTCGTCTGCGTGCTCGAAGCCATGANCTGGTGCTCTCGCCCATGCCCGGCCTGGTGGTCAGCATGGACGTCGCCCCCGGCCAGCAGGTCCGCGAGGGCGAGGTCGTCTGCGTGCTCGAAGCCATGAAGATGCAGAACATCATCCGCGCCGAGCGCGACGGCCTGGTCAAGACCGTCAACGCCAAGCCCGGCGACCCCGTCGCCGCCGACGAGATCCTGGTGGAGTTCGGCTNAAGATGCAGAACATCATCCGCGCCGAGCGCGACGGCCTGGTCAAGACCGTCAACGCCAAGCCCGGCGACCCCGTCGCCGCCGACGAGATCCTGGTGGAGTTCGGCTGATGGACAATCATCCCACGATCATCGGACCGCAAACCAAGGCCGCCCTGGCCCTGATCGAGCGGCATCGTCGTCGCGAACTTCAACAGGGTCGCGGCCAAGTCGCCACCCGTTCGCCGCCGGCGGGCGCGACGCGACCCCATCCCTACCGGTCCCTTCGCCAACTCCCCTCGACGATGTCGACCATCGGCGACGTCAGCCAGCATCTGGGCCTGTCTCCCCGCGCCATCCGCCTCTATGAGGAAATGGGCCTGATCGCGTGTCAACGCGGGATCAAGAACATGCGGATGCTCGACGAGACCGCCAAGGCCAGGCTGGACGCCATCGTCGAGCTCAAGAAGTTGGGCCTGACCATCTCCGAGATCGCCAACTTCCTGCCCCAGGACCAGCCCGTGCCATCCGCTTTGCGCGAGCGCCTGGTCCAGGCCTTGGCGGCCCTCGACGACCAGCGCAGCGCGATCATCGCCTATCTTGCGCGTCTTCCCGCCGACTAGAGCAGGAACAACGGCCCCGCTCGCCGACCGCTACGCCAGGCTTTCCAGCTTCGCCTCGAAGTCCTGGTCGCTCATGGCCTGGCGCGCGACGAGCAGGCTGCAGTCCAGGTTGTCGACGATGTAGGCGCCGGTCGCGCCCGACCACCAGCGTTCCAGCAGGTTCCGCTTGCGATGACCGACCACCACGAGATCGGCGCCGACCTGCCGCGCGAAGGCTCCGATCTCGGTGGCGGGCTCGCCGCGGACCAGCTTGCCGGTCGGCGAAAAGCCCAGCCGCCGCAAGCGCACCAGCCCCTCGTCCAGCACGGCCTGATAGCTTTCCAGGTGGGTCTCGGCGGCGCCCACGAGCACGCCCTCGGCGACGAGCACGCTGGACGACTCGACCAGGACGGACAGAAGGAAGACTTCCGCGTCGCACGCCTTGGCCAGCAGCGCACCTTCCCGGAGCGCCGCCCGTCCTTCGACGGTGCTGTCGAACGCCAGGACAATCCGCTTGTACATAGCTTCTCCTCGACCCGTTTCGCGGCCGTGCTCGACAAGGCCGCAGACCCCATCGAACCGGCCGGTCCTCCCCCAGGCGCACAAGGCGATCAGCAACGACGGCGGTGTCAATCCACCAGCGCCATCCACCGCGATGGCGATGTGTCGCCCGCTATGCAGGCGCCGGCGCTAGCGTCGCGCCTCGGCCAGGGCCGATCGGCGGACCTTTCCCGCGGCGTCGCGCAGCGGCTCGGTGGTGATCTCGAAGGCGCGCGGAATCTTGTTGGTCGAAAGGGTCAGGGCGAGGGCCGCGCGCAGTTCGCTCGCCAACGGTTCCGACGGCCAGTCCGACTGTACGATCGCGTGGGGCCGAGCCCCCAGGTCCTCGTCGGGCAGGCCGACGACCACCGCGCAGATCACGGCCGGATGGCGCTCGATCTCCGCCTCGATCTCGGCGGGGTACAGGTTGACGCCGCCGCACAGGATCATGTCGGTCCGCCGATCGGCGAGATAGAGGTAGCCGTCCTGGTCGACCCGCCCCAGGTCGCCGAACGAGTTCCAGCCGTCGCGCTCGCGCCGATCCGCCCCGACATAGGCGTAGGTCGGTCCCTCCTCGGGCGGCGTGCGGAACCAGATCTCGCCGACCTCGCCGACGGGAAGCTCACGGCCCGCGTCGTCGGTGATCCTCATGCCGATGTCCGGCCGGGGCCGGCCGACCGAGCCCGGATGATCGAGCCACTCACGGCCGCCGATCACGCAGGATCCCATCCGCTCGGCGCCGCCATAGACCTCCCAGATCGCGTCCGGCCCCAGCCAGTCGATCCAGGCCTGCTTCAGCCAAGCGGGACAGGGCGCGGCCATGTGGAGCACGGTCTCCAGCGCGCTCAGGTCGGCCGCCCCCCGCAGCGCTTCGGGCAGGCGCAGGATCCGGTGCATCATGGTGGGGACGAGGTAGGCGTAGGTGACCGCATGGGCCTGGGCCAGACGCAGCCAGGCCTCGGCGTCGAACCGGCCCATCTCGATGGCGTGGCCGCCCTGGGCGATGGTCATCAGGATCTGGGCGAACGGCGCGCTGTGATGCAGGGGCGCCGGATTGAGGATCACCGCGCCCGGCCGCATGCGCATCGGCCCCATGGCGGCGGTCCAGCGCGCCGGTCGACGATCCTGGATCAGCTTGGGCCGGCCGGTCGACCCGCCGCTGGTCGCCACCCGCCACACCTGCGCGGCCATGGGCGGCAGGGGCGAAGGGTCGAGCGCCTCGAAGCCGTCGAAAGGCGCGTCCTCGCCGCGGCCGATCACCAGCCGGGGTCGCATCAGCTCGACCAAGGCCGCGAACTCGCTGTCGGTCAGCCGGTGGGACACGTGGGCCGGAGACGCCCCGGCCTTCCAGATCGCGAACGCCGTCTCGTAATAGGCCAAGCCGTTGGGCAGGGCGATCATCACCGTGTCGTCGGGCCTGACCCCCAGGGCGATGAGCCGCCGCGCCCGCCGGTTGGCCGCCGCGTCGAGCTGGGCGAAGGTCAGGGTCTCCGCCCCAAGGGTCACGGCGGGCCGGTCGGGCTGGAGACGCGCCTGGGCCGACAGCAGGGCGCCGAGCGGCGCGCCCTCGCGGGGGGCGCCGTCGCGGGTCAGGAACGCCGAGGCGTCGAACACCAAGCTCACCGTCAGATCTCCGCTGGGACGCGCCATCCTGCCTCCGCCGCCCCGGACGACCACGGCCGCGCGGAAACGATCAGCCCGGCGATATCACAGGCCATCGCTCGCGGTCAGGCGAGCTTGATCGAGGCGTGCCCTTCCGGCGCGGTGAACAGCGGCGGCTTGTGGCCATAGACCGGCGGCAGTCCTTGGGTGCTGATCCGCAGCAGGCGACGGCGCTTGCCCTCGGCCGCGGAATATTCGATCGGCGTGGCGCGATGCAGGGTCGCCAGATTGTCCCAGATCAGCACGTCGCCGACCTCGGCCTTGAAGGCGATGTTGAAGCGCGGCGACACCGCGTGGCTCTTCAGCGCGTCCAGCAGGGCCTCGCCCTCCTCCGGCTCCAGTCCCTCCACGCCGTAGGGCG
Organism: Caulobacter sp. Root1472; assembly: GCF_001426985.1. Classification (NCBI taxonomy): domain Bacteria; kingdom Pseudomonadati; phylum Pseudomonadota; class Alphaproteobacteria; order Caulobacterales; family Caulobacteraceae; genus Caulobacter; species Caulobacter sp. Root1472. The sequence goes on from NZ_LMFX01000012.1 coordinate 150,076, forward strand.
TGCCGGCGACGGCGTAGAGGCTGCGCTTTCCGCTGATCGGATGGGTGATGACCAGAGGATGGCGGGGGCGCTCGGCGGCGCGTTTCCTGGCCCGCACCCCGCCGTCGCGATCGGTCGCGTCGGGATCCAGCTTGATCGGCGTCTCGTCGGGGCCGCGCTTGCCGCCGACCAGCATGTGCAGGGCGTCCAGCGCATCGACCCGCTTGCGCAGCGCGTCCGGCAGGGCCTCGTAGGCGGCGGTCAGGTCGGTGAAGCGGGTTTCCCCGCCCTCGTCCGGCGCCTCGATCGCATAGAGCATGGTCGTGGAGGCGGGCACGTATTCGTACGAGCCGTCCGTATGCCAGAACGAGGCGCCGTCGCGCCGGCCCATGTCGTGCTGCGGCGAGTTGGAGATGGTGATCAGGGCCGGATAGTCCGGGTCCAGGTCCTTGGTGAAGAAGAAGTCGATCGGCGCGCCGAACAGGCGGCCGAAGCGGTCGTATTGCGCCTTGGTCAGGTCCTGGCCGCGGACGCGCAGCACGTGGTGCTCGGCCAGGGCGTCGACGAGGGCCTTGCCGTCCTGCGCGGAGAGATCGCGCAGATCGACGCCGGAGACATCGGCGCCGAACGGGAGATGGGGAGAGAGTTTCATGGTCGTTTCCTGCGTTTGCGGGGAAGATCGCGTGCGGAACCGCGTCAGCCCTCGTCGTTGACCCACCGGACGAACCGGTGGAGGGGATAGAAGCCGTCGTGCGGCAGGCCGACCTCGGGCGTGGCCGCGCCGAGCGAGACGATGCGCTGGGCGCCGGCCGAGGCCAGCAGGTCGCGCAGGGCCGCCTTGCGCTGGGGCGGATAGACCCCGACCGTCTGGGTCGCGACATTGACGTGGCGCAGCGCGTCCTCCAATCGCTCCACGGCGACGACGTTGACGACCTTGCCCTCGGGATAGAAGTCGACCGCCTCGTCGGAACGGATCACCAGCCCCCGCCCCTCGTAGCCGCCCCAGACGCGGTAGTAGTCTTCCAGGTCGCGCAGGCCGTCGATCTCGTCGCGCAGGGACCGCGCGATCGGGCGCGGTTCGGCCGAGGCGGAACGCCGGGCCCGGCCCAGCTTGGCCTGCAGGCGCTCGCAATAGCGGTCGATCTGCTCGATCGACCCTTCGATGAACTGGAAGCGGCTGGCCGTGCAGGCCTCCTGGTTCATGATCGTGGCGTCGTGGGCCCCGGCCTCGGCCGCCGCCTCCAGCGCCGCCTCCGAAGCAAAGGCCTCGCGGCCGATCAGCGAGATCGAGGTCTTGGGGTCGAAGGCCACCAGCTCCAGGCCAGGCCCGACATATTTCAGGGCGCCCTTGATGGTGCTCTCGCCGCCCCAGGCGACGATCTTGTCGAAATATTGCGGACGGAACAGCAGCCCTTCCACCGCCTCGTCGCCACCGCGCCAGTAGGCGGCCGAGAACGATCGGGCGACGGGATGGCCGGGGGCCGCCTCGGACAGAGCCGCCAGGATGGCTGGCGCGCTGAACAGCTCGTTCGACGGCAGTTTCAGCAGATGGGCGCCCTTGGTCAGCGCCCCGCGGATCACGGTATTGGCCGCGACGCCCGGCGAGTTGCCGGCGATGACGTGCAGCAGCCGGCAGGGAAAGGCCCGCACCCGCGCCGATCGCCCGGACGGCGCCGTCACCTCGCGCCAGCCGTCCAGCAGGTCCTTGCCGCCGATCTCCTGGGCGATCATGAACTCCATGGAGGTGCGGCTGAACATGTGGCCCAGGTGGGCGAACGACGTCTCGACCAGGTCGCGCGGATAGAAGCCGGCGGCGACGCTGCGCTCCATCGCCTGGGCCAGGGCCCCGGAGGCGTCGCGCTTGAGGACGTCGCCGGTGGCGACCAGCACGTCGATGATCTCGTCCACCGGCACGTCGGCGGCGGGGGTGGGGGTCGGGCGCGGCCAGACCAGGGCGCCGACATCCAGAGCCGGCGTGGTGAAGCGGTTGGGCTCGCGGCCATACTCCAGGCTGTCGCCCTCGATGACCTGTCCCTTGATGACGTGGCGGACCCGGGCAGGCCCGGCGAGCGGCGGAAGGATCGCGTTCATGGCGCCACGGCTCCGCGGATATAGGCGTCGATGGTGCCGGCGCAGCCGATGTGGTCGCTCTCTCCAGCCTGGGCGTAGCGGCTGATGGTGTCCAGTATGGTCGGTCCGGCGCGGCCGCAGGGGCAGTCCTTGAAATCAATCGTCACCTTGTCGCCGCTGATCAGGCCGCCCCAGCGACCTTCGTAGAGCAGGTCCAGGAAGGCGAACCGCCCCTCGACGACGCCGTCCTCGCCGTCGTCGGCGGTCAGCAGGCGCTCGCCGTCGCGGTCCAGCAACAGCCAGATCAGGCCCGGGGGCCGGTGATAGCGGCCGCACTGGCATTTGGGACAGGTCTGGGCCATCTCGGTCATGCCGTAGGCGTTGTTGCGGATGACCTTGCCGTAGAAGCGGTCGACCCGCTCCTTGTAGTCGTCGGGCAGGGAGACCCCTTTCAGCCCGCCGCCGGCGCTGACCAGGCTGTCGGGGTGGAAGCCGCCGTCCTCGACGCCCAGGGCCTTGGCGCGGTCGATGATCGCCATGTGCTGCGCCCACAGGGCCGAGACCACGATCGGCTCGTGGCGGTGGGCCAGCAGCTTCTCGACGAAGTCGTCCAGCGCCGCGCTCATGCGTTCGGCCCGCACCTGGGCTTGGACCCTGGCCACCGCGATCTCGCCGGGGGTCGCCAAGCCCTCGGCCATGCGCTTGTTCAAGGCGGCCGAGGCGCTGATGTCGGCCAGGCGCAGGGGCTCGTCGGTCAGGAAATGGGCCTCGCCCGGCCTGGCCCAGACGGCGGCCGAGTTCACCGCCGCCTCGATGGCGCTGTTGGGGCCCTTAGACGGGCTGGTCAGGAACACCACCCGGCTGTTGTCGGCCTTGACGTAGGGCCAGCCGCTCATGCGGCGGTAGTGGCGCTGCTTGTTCGCGGAATCGCCGCGCGTGTGGTTGAGGAATGAGACCTTGCCGCTGGAGCCGCTGGTGGCCAGCACCATGTGGCCGGCCGCGCGCAGGCGGTCCATCCAGTCGTCGACGTCGGTGACGCCCTCGACGTCGACATCGGTCACCGTCTGGGTCGACAGGGTCTGCATCCACTGCAGCAGCCGGTCCCACCGCCCCTGCTCCACGAAGCTGGCGGGATAGGACTTGTAGGACGTGTGGGCGAACAGCAGCGGCACGAGGTCGTCCAGGCTGCGGATCTCGTCGACGCCGCTCTCGGCGGCGCGGCGGCGCAGGACGGGAATCTGCTCGCGGCGCTCGGCGAACAGCTCGCGGGCCGCCTCCAGCTGTCGCGCCTCGAGGTCGGGATACGACCTGTCGAAGACGTCTTCGTGGACGGCGGCGTCCACCAGTTCCGATCGAACCGACATGTTCCTGGGCTCCCAATTTTTCTTTGACGATGATCCTCCCAGCGCCGACGGTAGAGGGGCGATCCGGACAATCGTGTCGCTGGAACGGACAAGCCGGAGGAAGCCCAGTGCCGCGCGTCGCCATCGTCGTCACCGACGGGGTCCTGGCCAATGCGGTGTTCGAGCTGGTCGACGGCCTGAGCCTGGCCAACCGCTACACCGAGCAGCAGTACGGCGAGCGCGAGGCCCTGCCGCCGACGCTGGACGTGCGGCTGGTCTCGGCCTCCGGCGAGGCGGTGCGGGCCGAAAACGGGCGGCTGCTGCCGGTGGACGAGGGCCTGCACTCGGGTCCCTACGACCTGATCTATGTCGCGCCCTTCGCGATCGGCAAGCCCGCGGCGCTGGCCGTCCGGCTGGAACCACTGCACGCCATTGCGGACTGGCTGGCTGCCGCGCATGGCGAGGGCGCCCGCTTGGCGGCGAGCGGCAGCGGCGTCGCGGTGCTGGCCCGCGCGGGGGTGCTGACGGGAGTCGTCGTTCCCTTGCCCTGGTGGCTGGAGCGGCCGATGGCCCGCCTCCATCCGCACCTCACCTTCGACGTCGACCGCAAGGTCCAGGTCCATGACGGCCTGTTCCTGGCCGGCGCCCATGTCGGCGAGCCGGCCCTGGCCGTGCGGATCATCGAGGCGATCATGTCGCCGGACGTGGCGACCTGGATCGAGCGGATCACCGGCGTGGATCGCTATCCCGACGGCCCCGATCCGGCCTTGGCCTTCTCACCCGCCGTGCTGCGCGAGGACGAACTGGTGAAACGCGCCGCCCACTGGCTGCAGCTGCGCTTCGCCCAGAAGCCGCAGATCGCGGACCTGTCGGCGGCGATGGCGATCCATCCGCGGACGCTCTCGCGCCGGTTCATGGCCAGTCTGGGCATGACGCCGATCGACTACCTGCAGCGACTGCGGGTGGAGGCGGCCAAGCGCATGCTGGCCCGGTCCGCCCGCAAGGTGGACCGGGTCGGCTATCTGGTCGGCTATTCCGATCCGCGGTTCTTCAAGAGCCTGTTTCGCAAGCACACCGGGTTGACGCCGGGCGAATACCGCCGCCGGACGCGGGCCGGCGACCAGGCCTAGAGGGGCTTGCGGGTCCTAACGCCGGGCTCGGCCGGATACCGCCCGAGGAACAGGTAGGCGGCGGCGGCCAGCAGGAACAGGACCGCGGCGCCGACCAGGGCCTGGTTGTAGGACTTGAAGTGGTCGAAGGCGAAACCGAACGCGATGCCGCCCAGGCCGGCGAAGGCGGCGATGAACAGGGTGCTGAGGCCATAGATCGCGGCGAAGGACTTCATGCCGAAATAGCGGGCGATGATGAAGGCGATCACATCGATCTCCGCCCCCTGGGCCAGGCCGATCAGGATCAGGCCGATCCCGGCCATGACCGGCGTCGGGGTTCCCGGCAGCAGCAGCGCGATGCCGACTACGGGCAGCAGGGTGAAGGCGCAACCGACCGCCGGCGCCCAGATCCGGTCCACCAGCAAGCCCGTCGTCAGGGTGCCCACGACCACGGATATGGCCAGCAGGGCGCTGTACTGGGCCGCGACGCCGGCCGGCAGGCCCTTGTCGGTGAGCATGGGCTGCAGCTGGCTGAGGATCCCCACGCAGGGGCCGTAGGTCAGCGCCGCAGCGGCGCAGACCAGCAGGATTCGGCGGTCCGAAATCAGGGCCAGCCACAGGGCCGGATTGAGCACGGAGATCGGCTTGCCCTTGTCGTTCAGCTCGACCGCCTCGCGCCGATCACGCACCAGCAGCCAGCTGATCGGCAGGGCCACCAGCAGGGCGACGGCCGCCAGCAGGTAGTAGCCCGCTTGCCAGCCGTGGGCCTTGATCACGTGATAGGCCAGCACCGGCATGAAGGCGCCGGCCAGAGAATAGCCGATCCGCGACACCGCCAGCGCCGTGCCCCGCGAGGTGGTGAACCAGCCGGCCACGGCGCGGGTGAAGGCCACCCCCGTCGTGCCCATTCCGGCGAAGACCAGCAACGCATAGGCCGCGACGAACAGGGCGTAGTTGCCGCCGCTATGGGCGATCAGCAGATAGCTGGCGCCGACCAGGACCAGGCAGCTGCACAGCACCGGCCGAACTCCGACACGGTCGATCAACCGGCCGAACAGCGGCGCGACCAGGCCGGCGAACAACGCGACCTGGAAGGCCAGGGCGATCTGGCCCCGGCTCCAACCAAAGGCCGCTTGCAGGGGCTGGACGAACTGGCTGGAAGTGAACGACCAGCCGCCATAGCCCAGGCCCATGGCGATGAAGGTGCCGAGCACCACCTTCCAGTGGGCGCGCCATTCGTCTCGGGCTGTCTGGTCGATCATCAATGTTCCATTCAAAATGGCCGCCGCCGGCGCCGCATGTCGCGGCGGTTCAGGCGGCGCGTTCGAGCCTGACGTTGAAGTCGCGGATGTAGCCGCCCATGACGCTGTCGATGCTGGCGTAGTCGAGATCGAACGCCTCCATCGAATAGGAATGGCGCGGTCCCTTGGCGTGGGCCTCGCGATCGGCGGCCATCCAGGCCGCGACCGCCGCCGCGCGCTCGGGCGTGAAGGCCACGCCGAAGCGCGCATAGCAGCGCCCCATCTCGCGGAGCGGATCGGCCTGGACGTCCAGATAGTGCGCGTCGAAGAACCGGTCGGGATGGTCGTCGCGCACCTGGGCGGCGCGCCGCATCGACTGCGACTGGCGCTCCAGCATACCGAACGAGCCGGCGGGCGTGGCGTCCGAGAACAGGCTGTAATTGACCGCCAGATTGCTCGACAGCGACGCCAGGACCTTGGCCGGGTCGCGGTGGCACAGCACCACGCCCGCGTCGGGAAAAACCTCGACCAGGTCGCGCATCCACCAGTCGTGGGCCGGGGTCTTGAGCACCCAGCGGTCGCGCTTGAACCGGTGCTGAAGGTGCTGCAGCGCCCGCTTCTGCTCCTCGTAGACCGGCTTCATGTCTATGGAATACAGCAGCTTGGCGTAGTTGGGGACGTTCCACCAGGCCGGGTAGTTCACGGTCAGCAGCGACATCTCCCAGAGGAAGTTGCACTCCTCCGGACGCTCGGCGCCGTAGGGATGGATGCCCTGCATGGCCGGCGACAGGAACCCCTCGAAATCCAATGCCGCACGGCACGCCTCGATGCGGGCGTCACTCCCATAGGTCGCCTCCTGCGGCGGCGGCGAGGGAAACATGATCTCCCACAGGCGGGGCGAACGGTTGGCCGGGTCCGCGGCCAGGAGGTTGTGGAAAAAGGTCGAGCCGGCGCGCGGCAGGCCGGCGACGAAGATCGGCTTGACGACGGTTTCCTCGGCGACGCCCGGGAACCGCTTGCGGTCCTCGGCCAGGCAGAGCCGGCCCTTCAGGTTGTCGACCAGCCGCCGCCGCGCCCGCTCGATCCCGCGCGCGTTTAGGTCGGCATGCACGATCAGGTCGTGGGACAGGACTTCGAGCGGTTCGCGGAAAAGCTCGCCGCCCCAGTCGGCCAGGCCCGTCGCGTCCTCGGCGGCGCGCATCAGATCCTCAGCGTCCAAAGGATGCGTCATCGGCCGTTCCTCTCTGTCCGCCGTCTGTTCCACGGCTTGCGTCCAGCCTAGGCCCGGCCGGAGGTCGCCGTCACCCAAACCGCCCCAAGGCATCGTCTCCGCGATAAGCCCGCCCCGGATGCGCCGGAACGTTTCCGGGATGATGCGCCGGGAGTCATGCTGCGACCATGGATGCCCCGACGCCCTTCGAAATCGCCGTGCCCGAGGCCCGCCTGCAGCACATTCGCGCCGGGCTGCGCGCGGCCGACATCACCTATGCGCCGCCGGGCTCGGGCTGGGCCTACGGCGTCGACGCCGCCTATCTGCGCGAGCTCGTCGACTACTGGCTCGACACCTATGACTGGCGGCGCTGGGAGACGCACCTCAATCGGTTTCCGCAGTTCAGCGTCCGCATCGACGACGTCGACGTGCGCTTCCAGCACATCAGGGGCTCGGGCGGACGCGGCCCGATCCTGATGACCCACGGCTGGCCCGGCTCGATTCTGGAATTCGACCAGGCCGCGGAACGACTGGCCTTTCCCGAGCGGTTCGGCGGGCGGGCCGAAGACGGCTTCGACCTCGTCATCCCCTCCCTGCCCGGCTTCGGCTTCTCCTCGCGACCGAACAGCCCGATCGGGCCACGCCGGGTGTCGGAGATGTGGCGCAGCCTGATGGTCGACCACCTGGGCTACGACCGCTTCCTCCTGCAGGGCGGCGACTTCGGCAGCGCGGTTTCCAGCTGGCTTGCCCATGACGCCCCGAAGCACGTGGCCGGCCTGCACCTGAACCTGTGCATCCCGCAGCCTGTCCCCGCCAGCGAAGCTGTCGAGGGCGAGGTCGAATGGCGGGCGGCCTATGAGGCGGTCCAGCGGCGGGAGTCCGCCTACATGTTCGAACACATGACCAAGCCCCAGACCATCGGCGCGGCCCTCTCGGCCAGCCCGGTGGCGTTCGCCGCCTGGGTGATCGAGAAGTTCCACGGCTGGGCCGACACCGGCGGCGACATCGAGAGCCGCTTCAGCAAGGAACAGCTGATCACCAACCTGATGACCTATCTGGTCAATGACGCGGTCTCGTCCTCCATCTGGATGTACGCCGGAACCGCCGCCGAGGCCGCCGCCGGGCGGTTGTCCGGCCTGAAGGTGACGGTCCCGACCGGCGTCGGCCTCTATCCGGGCGAGTTCCTGCCCGCCGCGCCGCGCGGAGCGATGGCCCGCAACTGGAACCTGGTCCGGCTGACCCAGATGCCGGCCGGCGGCCACTTCGCGGCCTTCGAGGAGCCCGCGGCCTTCGCCGACGACGTTCGACAATTCTTCCTGAGCCTATGAGCCGGAAACCGGCAGGAGCCACGCCATGAAGGTTCGCTATCCGCGTTGGGACTACGCCCAGACCCCGCCCCACTGGTCGCCCTACATCGAGTACGTCCAGGCGCGGAACGCCGCCTCGACCATCCCGTCCTATGTCGAGCCGTTCCTGGTCAAGATCATGCTCCAGGCCCGCCAGGCCCTGGACCAGAAGGACACGCCGCTGGACCGGGACCTGGTGGTGTTCATCAAGCAGGAGGCCCAGCACTGCAAGCAGCACGACGCCTTCAACAGGCAGCTGCACGCCGCCGGCTATGACGGCATCAAGGCGTTCGAGGCCGAGCTGGAGGCGACCTACGAGGACTTCCTGGCCAACAAGTCCTTGAAGTTCAACTGCGCCTACGCCGAGGGCTTCGAGGCCCTGGGCTCGGGCATGGCCCAGGTGGTGTTCCACGGCAAGCTGGCGGAATTCGAGGCCAGCGAGCCCAATCCCGGTTCGGAGCTGTGGCGCTGGCACTTGGCCGAGGAGTTCGAGCACCGCAGCGTCGCCTTCGACGTCTACCAGACCCTGTTCGCCAGGAAGAACCCGGTGGCCGGCTATTTCTACCGTCTGTACGGCTTCTTTTTCGCCCTCAGGCATCTGGGCGGCTATTCGCGGCGAGCCGCCGACTACCTGCTGTCGGTGGATCGGGCGACGATGACACCGGAAGAGGTAGAGGCCTCCAAAGCTCGTGAAGCCCACTTCAAGAAGACCTACGCCCGGCTGATGATCCCCAAACTGCTGATGGTGCTCTCGCCCTTCTACAATCCCGGAAAGAAGCCTGTACCGCCCGCCCTGGCCGCCTATCTGGAGGGGTTCGAGGCGCGGACGGTCTGATACGGCCAGCCGCCTATTCAGGACGGACGCCTACAAGCGCTCCTCATCCTGAGGCGCCCGCCGCGTAGCGGCGGGCCTCGACGGACGCACGGTCCGCACCGCCTTGCATCCTTCGAGGCCCGCTGCGCGGGCGCCTCAGGATGAGGAAGAATAGGTAGACGAGAAAAAGCCGCCAGGATTGGATCCTGACGGCTTTTGTCTGCGTCCGGCCAGGATCAGGCGGCCAGCGCCACCGGCATGCCGATGCCGAACAGCTCTTCGAACGCCCCCAGGGTGACGCGCCGGCGCACGTCCGGCGAGACGTGGTCGAACAGCTGGTGCAGCACCTCCTGGGTGTGGGGATAGGTGCCCTCCAGGTGCGGATAGTCCGAGCCCCACAGCGCGTTGCGGTAGTCGTGGGCGATCACCGCCGGCAGCGCCGTCACGTCGTGCTGGAACGACGAATAGACCTGCTGCTTGATGATCTCGCTGGGCAGGCGCGACAGCTTGGGGTGGGCGTACTGGTTGTGCTGGCGATAGGCCTCGTCGAGGCGGTCGCCCATGGCCGGCACCCAGGCCACGCCGGCCTCGGCGGTCATGATCTTCAACTTGGGGAACCGGTCCAGGGCCCCGCCCGAGATCATGTGCACGACGCAGCGCTGCACGGGCACGGTGGTCTCCCAGTAATTGATCAGGGCGCCGCCCGGTCCGCGCGTGACGATCAGTTTGGAGGTGCCGGTGCCGACGTGGAAACAGACCACCATCCCGGCTTCCTCGCAGACCTGCCAGATCCGGTCGAACTCGGGCATGTTGTATTCGAGGTGATCGGGCAGGGTCGCCGGCAGGCAGATCGACTTGAAGCCCAGGGCCGCGACCCGCTTGGTCTCCTCGACCGCGTCGTCGAAGTTCAGCACCGAGATCAGCGCCGTGGCCAGCAGGCGCTCAGAGCGCTTGATCATGTCGCTGTGGGCCCAGTCGTTATAGACCTTCACCGACTCGTGCATCAGCTGGCGGTCCTTCATCACCGACAGCCAGATGCCGACCGACGGGAACACCACCTCGGCCCAGATGCCCTGCTCGTCCAGGTCGGCCAGGCGCAGGTCGAGGTTCTCGGACCCCGGCGGCGTGATGGCGTCGATCATCGAGGCGGCGGCGAAGAACACCTTCTCGTCGTCCACCACATAGATGTCATGCTTGCCGTCGCGGACCATGTGCGGGCCGCGCGTCTTCAGCGACGGCGGCAGGTTCTCGGTCCAGAGCCCCTTGGGCTCCCAGACGTGGCTGTCGCCCGAATTCACCCAGATTTTTCCGCCTGCGGTCGGCGTGCCCGTGGTCATTTTGTTCGTCTCCTACCTGCCGCGAGTATCCGTCCACGGCCTCAATAGGTCAATAATATATATAATTGACCTGGGCGGCGACGCGGGCCACCCTGGCGCACGCTTCGAGGACCCGCGATTGAGCCGGCAAGACCCCAAATCCGCCCAGCGATGGTCGCCCGACGCCCGCGCCGAAGGCAGCGCGCTGCGCGTTCCCAAGACCTCGGAACTGATCGCCCGCTGGCTGCGGCGGGAGCTGTTGCGCACGCGTCCGAGCCCGGGCGACGCCCTGCCCTCGGAAACCGAGCTGCGCGAACGGTTCGGCGTGTCGCGCCCGACCATCCGCGAGGCCGTCCGGATCCTGGAGACGCAGCACCTGGTCAAGGTGGCCCGCGGCGCCTTCGGCGGGGCGCGGTTCACCCTGCCCGAGGCCCGCATGGTCTCGGAGGCCACCGGCGTCTACCTGCAGGCGCACGGCACGACCCAGGCCGAGCTGAACGAGGCGCGCATCACGCTGGAGCCGCGACTGATCGGCTTCCTGGCCGGCAAGCTGTCGCCCGATGCGATCGCCCGGCTGCGGGCCGAGGTCCAGCGGCAGGGCGAGGCCATCGACGACGTGCGCGAGTTCGGCCGAGCCCACGAGGACTTCTACGCCACCCTGTCGGAGGTCTGCCCCAACCGGCTGATCGCCCTGGAACTGCTGACCCTGCGCGACCTGATCCAGGCCCAGACCGAGCTGGTCGGCGACGCCTGGGTCCAGCACGCGCCCCGCTCCCGGGCGGGCATGGTCCGGCACGTCGAGGTCAAGCGTGAGGTGGTCGATCACCTGGAGGCTGGCCGAGTGGCCGAGGCCGAGGCGTTGTGGACCCGGATGCTGGAGGCCCAGCAGCGCCTGACCGCCGCCATCGGCGTCGGCGACGATCCGATCGAAGCCCTATGATCACCCCGCGGGAACATGTCGAACGCACCCCAGTCGGCGACGGCGTCAGGCTGTGCGCCAGCTGCATCCCGCGCGGCCGCTGCCGGCTGGGCATCAGCGGCGACGGCCTGGACGCCGAGGGCGTGGCCCGCTTTCGCCTGGTCTGCGACGCCGGGCACGAAGGCGGTCCAGGCGTGGCCCACGGCGGCTGGACCGCCTCGGTGCTGGACGAGATGCTGGGCAGCGTCGCCCTGCTGCACAAGCGACTGACAGTGACCAAGAGCCTGACCGTGGAGTTCCTGCGGCCCGTGCCGATCGATCAGCCTCTGCTGGGCCGATCCTGGAACGATCGTATCGACGGCCGTCACTGGCACAATGTCGGCGAGGTCACCCTGGCCGCCACGGGGGCGCTGCTGGGCCGCGCCACCGGCGTGTTCTCCGAACGCGACCCCGACCACTTCCAGCGCCACAAGGACTGGCTGGCGACCCAGATCGGCAAGGCGGCCGATTAGCTTCCTCGCAGTTGGACCAGTTGCACCAGGGCCCCGCCCAGCCGTTCGTCGCGGACGAAGAACCAGTCCGCGCGCGGCGCCGAGCCTTCACCGACGATCTCGACGCCCAGGGCCGCCAGCCGGGCCCGCTCGGCCGCGAGGTCCTCGACCTTGAAGGCGATGTGCGAAAGGCCCTCCCGGTCGCCGAACCAGCGGGCGTCGACCGTCTGGCCCGACACGGTCTGGACCATCTCGATCTCGACCCCGTCGCCGGTCTGGCCATGAGTGACGAGGCTGACTTGGTCGGGGCCGCCGTCGAGATCGGGCAGGACGTAGCGAGCGATCGGCGCCCAATCGACGCCGAACAGATCGCGATAGGCCTTGGTGGTCGTCTCGATGTCCCGCACGGCGAAGCCGAGATGCAGCAGGTCCATCGCCATGGCCTCAGTACTTGTAGTCCTTGCCGCCGGGATAGCCGCCGCCGCCATAGGCCGCGTCGAGGGCGGCATAGTCGGTCGGCCCGGCCGGCGTACGGGGGATGGCGCTTGCGAACTCCACCCAGCGCGGTTTCTTGTACGAGGCGATCCGGGCGCGGCAGTGCTCGATCAGCTCCGCGTCGGTGACCTCGGCGTCCGGCTTGCGGACGATGATCGCCTTGACGCTCTGGATCCAGCGCGGGTCGGGCACGCCGATCACCGCCGCGTCGGCGACGGCCGGATGGCTCCTCAGGCAGCCCTCGACCTCGGCCGGATAGATGTTCTCCACCCCGGACTTGATCATCTGGACCTTGGGGCCGACGAAATTGATCGACCCGTCAGGCTCGCGCCGGCCCAGGTCGTTGGTCAGCCACCAGCCGAAGCGCGTGCGGCGGGCGTTGATCTCCGGTCGGTTCCAATAGCCGAGGCCGACCGTGGGACCGCGGGCCCCCAGTTCCCCGACCTCACCGTCCGGAACCTCGTTGCCGTCCTCGTCGAACACCCGCACGACCGCGATCGGGCTGGTGCGGCCGAAGATGCTCGTGGCCTTGCGGTCGTAGTGGGCCCAGGTCACCAGGCCGCCGACCTCGGTCTGACCGTAGCCCATCATCGAATAGTCCTCGGTCGGCAGGGCGGCCGAGCGGAAGTGGGCCAGGTCGTAGCGACCGTCGGCGTTGAAGGCGTGCAACTCGTCGATGGTCTTGGGCACCAGGAAGGCCAGGCTGCACTTTTCGGCGTGCAGGGCCTCGGCGATGACGGCCACCTCGGTCCGCCGGATCATCACGTTGGCCCCGCCGGCGTGGAACACGCCCAGCGTCACCATCAGGGTGCCGATGTGGAAATGCGGCCCGGAGTTCAAGAAGATGGTCCCCGAGGTCAGGGCCTGGACCAGCATGATGTTGACGTTCTGGGCCATCACCCCGGCCTGGCTGAGGATCGCCCCGTTGGGACGTCCCCCGAAGGCGGCGGTGTAGATGATCACGCAGCCGGCATGGACGTCGATCGCACGCTCCCGCCGCGCCGGGTCGGCCCCTTGCAGCCGCCCTTCGTAGCCGTCCGGTCCAGCCTCGTCGAAGTGGATCCAGGTCCCCTGTTTCCACTGGGCCAGCGCCCGCGCGGCTTTCACCGCCTCGCCGATCTCGCCCTCGTGCCACAGCAGCACGCGCGGCTGGAGGTCGTCGATCACGAAGGCGATCTCGTCCGGCGACTGGCGCCAGTTGAGCGGGCAGAACATGGCCCCCAGGACCGAGCACGCCAGGATCCCCTCGAGCACGGCCAGGGAGTTCTGGCCCAGCCACAGCACGCGCTCGCCCGGCCCGACGCCCAGCGACTCCCACAGGTTGGCCAGCCGGTTCACGCGGTCTTCCAGGTCGGCGTAGGTGTAGCGGCGACCTTCCTGCACCAGGGCGGTGCGGTTGGGGTGCGACCGGCGGTGCTCCTGCAGCACGTCCAGCAGGGTCAGGGTATGCAGCGTGTCGGACATGGGGATCTCTGGATCAGACGCTGGATGGGCGGGGCTTGAACACGGGCGCGATCCGTCCGTCGTGAAGCGGTCGGAAATCGACCTCGACCGGCAGGCCGCAGGTCAGGGCTTCGGGCGGGCAGTCGACCAGATGGGCGAACATGGCGAAGCCTTCCGGCAGTTCGACGGCGGCCAGGACATACGGCGTGGCCATGCCCGGAACAGGGGCCCGATGGACGGTCGTGTAGCTGTAGACCTCGCCCCGTCCCGAGGTCTCGACCCAGCTCCAGTTGGTTGAGAAGCAGTGGGTGCAGGCGATCTCGGGGGCGAAGAAGAACCGCTGGCAGGCGTTGCAGCGTGGCGCGATCAAGCGCCCCTGCGCCGCAGCCTCCCAATAGGGCCTCGACAGGGTGGTGACGGGAAAGTCGAACGCGGCGTCGGCCATGGCTCAGCTCCCGGTCAGGATCAAGGTTTCGAGATGCTGGGCGCCGGAGCCGGCGTTGGTGACCAGCGCCACCTGCGCGTCCGCCACCTGGCGCGCGCCCAGCCCGCCGCGGATCTGGCGCACGCCTTCGATCACCTTGCCGGTCAGTTGGCTGGTGCCGGTCCAGCTGCCCGCCAGCATGCCGCCGTCCAGGTTGGTCGGGCAGTCGCCCGCCAGGGTCAGACGGTCCCCGGCGACGAAGGCGCCGCCCTCCCCTTCGGCGCACAGGCCCAGCATCTCGAACTGGCGCAGCACCTCGAATGAACAAGGATCGTAGATACAGAAGACGTCGACGTCGGCGACCGAAAGCCCGGCCTGGCCGAAGGCCCGCGCGACCGCCGCCTGGCCCAGGGTCCGGACGTCGCGATAGAGCGGCGGATTGATGTAGTTGCCCTGGGCGAACTCCATGGCCCCGCCGGCCACCCGCACGCCCTTGACGTTGAGGTCGCGGGCGCGCTCGGCCGTGGTCATGATCAGGGCCGCGCCGCCCTCGTTCATCAGGCAGCAGTCCAGCCGGTGCAGCGGGTCGGCGATCATCGGCGAGGCCAGGATGTCCTCGACCGTCACCGGATCGCCGCCGAACAGCGCCGCCTCGGGATTGGTCCGGCCATGGTTGCGGATCACCGCGGCGACGTGGGCCATCTGCTCGGGCGTCGTGCCGAACTGGTGCATGTGGCGGCGAGCGACCAGGGCGAAATAGGCCATGGTCGAGGCGCCGTAGGCGTCGATCCACTCCAGGCCCATGCCCGAGCCGACGGCCGCGCCGGTGGTGTTAAACGGGCCCGCCCGGGCGCTGCCGATCACCACGGTGTCGCACAGGCCCGCCGAGATCGCCGCCCCGGCCTTGAGCACGCCGCGCACGCCGGTGGTGTCCATGAAGTGGCTGTCGACCCATTTCAGCGGCGCGCCGAAATAGGGCGCCCAGCTGGCGGAATCGCCGGGCGCGCCGCCCGGGCCCGGCCAGTCCAGCGCCACGCCGTCGATGTCGCGGCGATCGATCCCGGCGTCGGCGATCGCTCCCTTGACCGCTTCGATCAGCAGCTCGTGCGACGTCCGGCCAGGCAAGGTCCGCGCCTGCTGGGTCAGGTAGACTCCCACCACCACCGGATCACGCGCCAAAGCCATCGTCAGTCCCGATCGAACGGGCGCCGGACGGGCGCCATCATAAGGTTTGTCCGTTCGCCGCCGCCCCGGGTCAATGCGCCGCCGCGCCTCGAACCCACAGGATCAAGCATGCGATGAGGCGTGGATCGCCCGCAGCGCCACCTTGTTGACCTTGCCGCTGGGCAGGGTCGGGAAGGCGTCCAGGAACAGCACCTGCTTGGGCTTCTTGTAGCTGGCGATCAGGCTGGCGGTGTGGGTGATCAAGTCGGCGGCGCTGGCTTGGGCGCCGGGCTGCAGGATGACGGCGGCCACCACCGCCTCGCCCCACTTCTCGTCGGGCGCGCCGATCACCGCCACCTGGGCCACGGCCGGATGCTCGGCGATCGCCCGCTCCACCTCCTGCGAATAGATGTTCTCGCCGCCCGAGATGATCATGTCCTTCTTGCGATCGACCAGGAACACCCGCTCGCAGGCGTCGAATCGGCCCATGTCGCCGGTCTTCAGCCAATCGTCATGGAAGGCTTCCAGCGTCGCGGTCGTATTGTTCCAGTAGCCGCTCATCACCGCCTCGCCGCGGATCCACAGCTCGCCGACCTCGCCCACCGCGCAGTCGCGACCGTCGTCGCCGACGATCCGCACCTGGGTCAGCGGATAGGCGTTGCCGATCGAGCCCAGCAGCTCGACCATGGGCCCATCGACGGCGTGCAGGTGCTTGGGCAAGGCCGTGCCCGTGCCCTCGGTCTGGCCCCAGGCGTTGACGAACACCGGGCCAAAACGGGCCAGCGCCCGCCGCAGCACCGGCACCGGCATTGGGGCGGCCGCGTAGAGGATGGTCTCCACGCTGGATACGTCATGGCTCTCGAAGCCGGGATGGTCGACCAGCGCTTGCACCATCAGCGGCACCAGGTGCAGGTGGGTGATCTTTTCGGTCGCGATGGCCTTCAGCACCGCCTCGGGATCGAAGGCCCGGTGAATGTGGATCTCGCCGCCCCGCCACATCTGGGCCAGCATGCTGGACTGGGCGCCGGCGTGGAACATCGGCATCACCTCCAGCATCCGGCCGCGCGGACGCACGTCCATGGCCAGGCAGACGCATTCGCCCATCGCCAGCTCGGCGCGGTGCGAGCGCATCACGCCTTTGGGCCGGCCCGTCGTGCCGGAGGTGTAGATGATATGGGCGATGTCGTCGGCCCGGGCCTCCAGCGGTGCGCCCTCGGGATCCCCCGTCTGGAGAAAGTCCTCGTAGGCGACGGCCCAGGCGGGCGCCTCGCCGATACAGACGAAAATCTCGATCGACGGCAGGGCGGCCTTCAGGCCCGCGACCACCTCGGCGTACTGGGCCTCGAACATCAGGGCGCGCGGCGCGGTGTCGCCCAGCACCCAGGCGATCTCCGGCGGCGCCAGGCGGAAGTTGACAGTGCTGAGGATATAGCCCGACAGCCAGGCCGCGCTGAAGGCCTCGGCATATTCGGTGCAGTTCATCGCCAGGACGGCGACGCGATCCTGGCGCGCGCAGCCGGCGCGATGCAGCGCCGAGGCCAGTCGCCGGGCCCGTTCCAGGTGCTGGGCGTGGGTGAAGCGCCGGTCGCCCTGGACCAGGGCGACGTCGTCGGGCGAGAAGCGCGCCGCGCGGGTGATCAGGTCGCCCAGGGTCCTCATGCGACCGCCTTTCGCGACCAGGCGGCGAAGCGTTCCAGGTGCAGGTCGATCGATCCGAACAGGCCCCGGGCCAGGACGGCGCGCTTGTAGAAGTGGCCGACCACATATTCCTCCGTCACGCCGATGCCGCCGTGCATCTGGATGGCCTCGCCCGTGACCTTGACGGCCGCCTCGGCGATCTGGACCTTGGCGGCGGACACCCCGGCCCGCCGCGCCCGCGGATCGGGGTCCGACAGGGCCGCGATCCCGCGCAGCAGCATCGACCGCGCCAGCTCGGTCTCGACCAGCATGTCGGCCATCCGGTGCTGCAGGGCCTGGAAGGTGTTCAGGGTCACGCCGAACTGCTTGCGGGTCGAAAGATAGTCGCGGGTCAGCCACAGGGCCGCGTCCATGGCGCCGACACATTCGGCCATCAGGGCGATGACCCCATGGTCGACGGCCAGCTCGATCCCCGGCAGCGCCCCGCCCTCCGGCCCGATCCGCGCCGCGTCGTCCACGGCCACGTCCGTCAGCATGAGGTCGGCGACCCGCCGCCCGTCGACCGCGTGATAGGCGACGACCTCCAGCCCCGCCGCGTCGGCCGGGACCTCGAACAGGCTGACGCCGCCGGGGGTCCTGGCAGAGACCAGCAGGATGTCGGCGCTGGAACCGCCCAGCACGAAGGCCTTGCGGCCGCTCAGCCGCCAGCCGTCGTCCGTCCGCCTGGCCTCGGTCCTGACAGCCGCGTCGTCGCCGCGCATGGCCGCCTCGTTATGGGCCAGGGCGATCAGCTTCTCGCCGGCCACCAGCGGCGCCAGCAAAGCCTCTTTCTGGGCCGGGTCGCCCAGGGCGACGACGGCGCGGGCGGCGATGATCGCGCACGACAGGTAAGGCTCGACCAGCAGCACGCGGCCGAACTCCTCCTGCAGCAGGGCCGTTTCGACCGGCCCGCCGCCATAGCCGAAATCGTCCTCCGACAGGCCCGCCCCCAGCCAGCCGAGGTCGGCGAAGGTCTTCCACAGGTCGCGCGAGAAACCCTCGGCGCCGCGCATCCGATGGCGGCGCTGCTCGAAGCCGTAGTCGCGCTCGCACAGCCGCCGCGCGCTTTCCTTCAGGGCCGCCTGTTCCTGGGTCGGGGAGAAATCCATCGTCCTATGCCCTCACAGACCCAGCACCGACTTGGCGATGATGGTGCGCTGAATCTCGTTGGCGCCGCCATAGATGGTGGTCGCGCGGCGGAACATCATGCGCGACAACCAGCCGGCGGCGTAGTCGGGGGCCGGCGGGACGGGCGCCAGGACGTCCATGTTGTCCTGCCCCTCCACGTCCGGGAACACCGCCAGCCCGTGGTCGCCCAGGGCCTCGACGGCCAGGTCGGCGATCCTCTGGCGCAGTTCTGAGCCGCGCAACTTCAGCACCGAGGCGGTGGCGTTCAGCGCCGGGTCGTTCTCACCCATGTGCAGCACGCGCAGGACGGCCGCTTCGAGGGCTCGAAGCTCGATCTCAAAACGCGCCAGCCGGACGGCGAACAGCGGATCCTCGATCAGCGGCCGCCCGCCTCGTCTTTCGACGGCGGCGATCTGCTTGACCTGGTCCAGGTCGAAGGCCGTGTGCGGGGTTTCGGCGCTCATGGTGCGCTCGTTGGTCAGCAGGAACTTGGCGTAGCCCCAGCCGCGGTTCTCGTCGCCGACCAGGTTCTCGACCGGGACCCGGACATTGTCGAGGAACACCTCGTTGACGCTCAGGCCTTCGTTGATCGTGTAGATCGGCCGCACCGAGACGCCCGGGCTCTTCATGTCGATCAGCAGGAACGAGATCCCCGCCTGCGGCCTGGCCTCGCCGTCGGTGCGGACCAGGGCGAACATCATGTCGGCCTTGTGCGCCTCGGACGTCCAGGTCTTCTGGCCGTTGACGACATAGTGGTCGCCGTCGCGCACCGCGCTGGTCTTCAGCGACGCCAGGTCCGAGCCCGAATTCGGCTCGGAAAAGCCCTGGCACCAGAAGGTGTCGGCGTTGAGGATGGCCGGCAGGTAGCGGGCCTTCTGGACCTCGTCGCCGAAGGTGTAGATCACCGGCCCGACCAGTTCGAGCGCCGCCTGGTCCGGCACCGGGGCGCCGGCCGCCCGCAGCTCGACCTGGAACAGGTGCCGCCGCAGCGGCGACCAGTCCGTGCCGCCATGCTGCCGGGGCCAATGCACGGCGGCCAGGCCGCGCGCGTTCAGGATCCGCATCCAGGCCTGGACGTCGTCATGGGTCGCGTGGAAGCCCTGGCGGCCGCGGCGCGCGATGTCCGCCGGCAGCGCCTGGCGGATGAAGGCGCGCATCTCCGCCTGGAACGCCGCGTCGGCCGGATCGAGATCGAAGTTCATGACCCGACCTTACCCCACTCGCGCGCGATGCAAGTCGTCCCCGCCTCGCCAATCGCATGGGCGATCCGATGACCTTCGGACAGCTCTCAAAGCTCGCCGACGCGCGGCGCGGCGTGCATCTCGCCCGGGAAGAGATAGATTTCCTGGGCCACCGAGGCGACTAGCCCGCCGGCCTCATCATAGATGCGCCCCTGGGCCAAGCCGCGCGCCGATCCCGCCCAGGCGCTGGACATCTCGTAGAGCAGCCAGTCGGTCGGCTGGGCCTGCGCGTGAAACCACAGGGCGTGGTCGAGGCTGGCGATCCGCTGCCGTACCGCCTCGGGATGCGGGGCCTTGGCGACGCCGCCGAGCCAGAAGTCTGACAGATAGGCCAGGCCGCAGGCGCGCAACTCGGCGTCGGCCAGGGCTTGGCCCCGCGCGCGCATCCACAGCTGGCGTTCGGCCTCCCGCGCGCCGGGCTCGGCCGGCGCCATGCGCCGTTCCACCAGGGGCAACAGGGTCCGCGGCGGCGGGTCATCGGGGGCGCGCGACGCCGCCAGCGCCCGCTCGAACGGATCCTCGGCCGAGACCTCGCCGGGGCCCGGAACCGCGGGGGCCGGGCGAGCATGGGCGACGCCCTCGGCGCCGCCGTGAAACGACGCCTCCATGTGGAAAATCGGCACGCCCTTCTGCCGGGCGATCACCCGCCGGGTCGTGAAGTTGCGGCCGTCGCGCGTGCGCTCGACCTGGTAGACCACCGGCTCGGCCTCGGCCCCGGGACGGATGAAATAGCCGTGCAGGGAATGCACCGGTCGCCCCTGCACCGTCAGCTGGCTGGACCGCAGCGCCTGGGCCAGGACCTGCCCGCCGTAGAGCGCCCCGCTGAGGTTCGGTTCCGTCCGCCGCGAACGGAAATAGTCCGAGCCGATGTCCTCCAGATCTAGGAGGTCGTGCAGGGTCAGGTCGGGCAGCTGGGCCTTGGCCATCAGCCGGTCGCGCCGGTCTTGGCCTGGATCATGCGCCAGTAGTCGGTGGCGTCGACCGGCACGGTCAGGCGGGAGGGGTCGCGGATGGTGTCCCATTGGGCAGCGACGCCCTCCGGCGAGAAGTCATCCAGCAGCACGCCTTCGTTGACGGCGACGACGGCGCGGCTGATCCAGCCGCAGCCGGCGTTGAAGATCTCGCCCGAGGCCGGACAGCTGGCATGGGCCAGGGCCAGCACCAGCGGCGAGACCCGCCCCGTCGACATCGGGTCCTCCTCCGGCGTCTTCGGCTCGGTCGCCTCGCCGGACATGCCCGCCGTGGCGGTCAGGCGCGTGGCGGCGGTGGGGGCCAGGGCGTTGACCTTGATCCCGGCCTTGGCCCCCTCGATGGCCATGACCCGCATCATGCCGACGATCCCCAGCTTGGCCGCGCAATAGTTGGCCTGGCCGAAAGCGCCGAACAGTCCAGAGGGGGAAGCGGTCATGACGATGTTGCCGCCGCCGTTCTCGCGCATCCAGTTGAAGGCCGGCTGCACGGTGAACATCGTGCCGCGCAGGTGGACGTCCAGGATGATGTCCAGCTCCTCCTGGCTCAGCTTGGAGAAGCTGCGGTCGCGCAGGATGCCGGCGTTGGCGATCACCGCATCGACCCGGCCATAGGCGTCCAGGGCCGTCCTGATGATGTTGGCGCCGCCGGCCTGGGTGGCGACGCTGTCGAAATTGGCCGTCGCCTCGCCGCCGGCGGCGCGGATCTCCTCCACCACCCGCGAGGCCGCCGACTGGTCGTCGCCGCGGCCGTCGGTCGAGCCGCCCAGGTCGTTGACCACGACCTTCGCGCCGCGTTCGGCTAGCTGCAGCGCATAGGTGCGGCCCAGGCCGTTGCCCGCGCCCGTGACGACGACGACCTTGTCGTCGAAGCGGATCGTGTCTGCCATGGGATTTCCTCGCTCACATCAGGTGCTTGGCGCGGCCGTTGTCGGCGCGTCAGGTGTGCTTGAACTTGGGACGGCGCTTCTCGACGGCGGAGGCGCGCTTCTCGGCGGCGTCCTCGGTGGCTTGGCTGGCCAGGACCGCGCGGTTCTCCAGCTCGATCGCCGCCTCCAGACTGCCCGCGCCCTGGTTGAACCACAGCGACTGCTTGGTCAGCCAGATGCCAACCGGGCTGTTGACGGCGACCGCGTCGGCCAGGGCTAGGGCCTCGTCCATCAGGGCGGCGTCGTCGACGGCGCGCAGCACCAGGCCGATGCGCTCGGCCTCGTCGGATTGCACGGCCCGGGCGGTCAGCAGCAGCTCGGCCGCCCGCTGAGCGCCGATGGCCCGCGGCAGCAGGTAGCTCATGCCCAGCTCGGCGCCGGTCGCGGCGTTGTGGATCACGTTGACGAACTTGGCCGACCGGGCGGCGATGGTCATGTCCGAGGCCAGGGCCAGGGCGTAGCCGATGCCCGCCGCCGTGCCGTTGACCGCGCAGATGATCGGCTGGGGCATGGCCCGCATCAGCACCGGGATCTGGCCCAGCACCCGCATGGTGTATTTGCCCGCCTGGATGCGCCCCAGGCCCGGCCGGACCCAGGCCGGCTTGCCGCCGACCCGCACGTCGTGCCCGGCGCAGAACGCCCGTCCCGCCCCGGTCAGGACGATCACCCGCACGTCGGGATCGTCGCGCAGCCCCTCGAAGGCGGCGATCAGCGCCTCGTACATGTCGAAGGTGAAGGCGTTCAGCGAGTCGGGCCGGTTCAGGGTGATGCGGGCGACGCCCTCGGCGGGCGTGTCGACCAGAACCGCCGCAGGGGTTTGGGTGTCGGTCATCGGCGGTCCCTCAGCGCGGCAGGCCGAGCGCGCGCTCGGCGATCATGGTCTTCAGGATCTCGTTGGCCCCGCCCGAGATCGTCCAGGCGTAGCTGAGCAGGAAGTCGTGCATGACATTGCCGGTCTGGTGCCCGCCGCCCAGCACGATCGGCTGGCGAAGCTGGCCCGCCAGTCCGCCGAGCTTGAGACGGAACTCGGTGTAGCGCCGCAGCAGCTCGGAGAAGTGCACCTTGATGTAGGTCGGCATGGTGGTTGAACCCATGTGGGGATCAGTCTCGATCTCCTGCATCAAGGCTCGGATCATCAGCCGCAGGGCGACCATGTCGTTGTAGGCGCGGGTGAAGGCGCGGCGCGCTTCGTCGTCCTTCAGCCAGGCCGCGTCCGTCCGTTTCGCCTCGGCCAGGTCGGCGTCCAGCGTCCGCGCCATCCGCTCGGACAGCTCGAAGATGATCAGGCCGCGCTCGGCCGACAGGGTGGACTGGGCGATGGCCCAGCCGGCGTTCTCCTCGCCGATCAGGTCGGCGACCGGGATCTCGACGTTGTCGAGGAAGATCTCGCAGAACTCGGCCTGGCCGGTGGCCTGGCGGATCGGCCGCACGGTGACGCCGGGCGCCTTCATGTTCAGGATGAAATACGAGATGCCGGCCTGCTTCTTCGGCGCGGTCGGATCCGTGCGGGCCAGCAGCAGGCAGTAGTCGGCGAAGGCGCCGTAGGACGACCAGACCTTCTGGCCGTTGATCACATAGACGTCGCCCTTGCGCTCGGCGCGGGTGCGCAGCGACGCCAGGTCCGAGCCCGAGCCCGGCTCGGAAAAGCCCTGGCACCAGACCTCGCCGCGCTCCTTGACGCCGGTCAGATAGCGATCCCGCTGCGCCTTCGACCCGTTCCCGAACAGGGTGGCCGGCAGGTGGTAGAGCGAGATGACGAACATGTCCGGATTGGGCGCCTGGGCCCGGGCGATCTCCTCGAAGATGATGACCTGGTGGCGGATGCCGATGTCGGCCCCGCCCCAGTCGCGCGGCCAGTGCGGTGTGGCCAGGCCGACCTTGCCCATCTCGGCGAACCACCAGCGCTGGAAGGCGACATAGTCGGCCTCGCTCGCGCCGGTCATCCGCGCGTGCCAGTCGGCCGGCACCACCGCCTCCAGCCACGCCCGCACCTCGGCGCGGAAGGCGTCGAGATCGTCCTTGCAGGCCAGGGGATCGAAGCGGCGGGTCGTCGGGCTGGTCGCGGTCTGGACGGACATGGTCATGCTTCCTCAGGCCGCCGCCAGCAGCAGGTCGGTCACCCGGTCGAGATAGGCCGCCGGCCCGCCGAACAGCTGCTCGTTCAGCTTGGCGCGCTTCAGATAGAGATGGCAGGGATGCTCCCAGGTGTAGCCGATGCCGCCGTGCAGCTGCACCGCGTCCTGGGCCACGCGGGCGTAGACCTCGGTCGCCAGGGCCTTGGCCGCCAGGGCGTAGCGCCCCGCCGCCGGATGGCCGCTCGCCATCCTGGCCACGGCCTCGGCGACCAGGGCCCCCGAGGCGACCAGGGCGATCTTGTGGTCGGCGCAGCGGTGCTTGAGGGCCTGGAACGAGCCGATCGGCTTGCCGAACTGCTCGCGGGTCTTCAGATAGTCGAGGGTGATCTCGAACACGGCGTTGGCCCCGCCCCGGGCGTCGCTGGCCAAGGCCAGGGCCGCGTGGGCCAGCAGGGCGTCGGCGATCTGGCCGGCGTCGCCCATCAGCACCCGCCCAGCCGGCAGGGCCAGGCGGTCGAAGCGGACTTCGCCCAGGCGCCGCGTGCGATCGACCGTGGCGACCTTCTCGACCACGACGCCGTCCAAGGCGGGCTCGACCAGCACCCAGCTGAGGCCTTCGCCCTCGCGGGCCAGCAGCAGCAGGATATCGGCCGCCGCGCCGTCCAGCAGATCGGCGGCCACGCCGTCGAGCGTCACGCCGCCGTCGGCGCCGGCCGACAGTGTCAGGCGCGTGGTCCGGTCGCCGGGCGTCAGCATCGACATCGCGCCGGCCAGCTCGCCCGCCGCCAGCCGCGGCGTCCAGGCCGCCTGCTGGGCCGCGTCGCCGCCGCGCGCCAGGGCCTCGACGACCAGCATCGTGCCCAGCACCGGCAAGGGCGCGACCGCCCGGCCAAGCTCCTCGTAGACGATGGCCAGCTCGGACGATCCCAAGCCCAGGCCGCCGTGCGCCTCGTCGGCGGAGAGCGCCAGCCAGCCCAGCTCGGCCGCCTGCGACCACAGCGGCTCGTCCCGCACGCCCTCGGCGTTGGTGAAGGCCGCCACCTTCTCGTGCGACGCCTGCTCGGTCAGCACAGCGCGGACGCCATCACGCAGCGCTTCCAGGTCCATGCCGTCAGAATGTCCGTCGCTCATCGCGGCCTCTCAGAACAGCACGTCGGTGGTGAAGTCGGGCGGGCGCTTTTCTTCCATGGCCTTCAGCGCCTCCTTGGCTTCGGCGCCGGAGAAGTTGACCATCTCGAACGCCGCCGACAGGTCGAAGATCGCCTCGTTCTGGCGCAGCCAGTGGTTCAGCACGTACTTGGTCATGCGCACCGCCGTGGGAGCCGCGGCCGCCAGCTCGAGCGCGACCTCGATCGAGGTGGCCTCCAGCGCCTCGGCGTCGACGGCCAGGGCGACCAGGTCGTTGCGCTCGGCCTCCTCGCCGGTCATCGGGCGGTTGGTCAGCAGGTAGTACTTGGCCTTGGCCATGCCGCAGAGCAGCGGCCAGACGATCGCGGCGTGGTCGCCGGCGGCCACCCCGATGCGGACATGGCCGTCCAGCAGCTTGGCCGTCTTGGCCGCGATCGGCACGTCCGCCAGCAGGGCCAGGGCCAGGCCGGCCCCGACGGCCGCGCCGTTGATGGCCGAGACGATCGGCTTGCGCGAGGCGATGATGTTGCGCACCAGCCGGGTGGCGTTGTTGAAGTCCTGCGAGAACTGCTGGTTGGGATCCAGGGCCCCAGCCACCGGCATGTCGTCCAATGCGCCGCCGGCGCAGAACGCGCGCCCCTCGCCCGTGACGATCGTCACCCGGGTTTCGGGATCGGCGTCGATCGCGGCCCAGACCTCCTCCAGTTGGCGATGCATGGTCGGCGTCACCGCATTGGCCTTGCCCGGATTGCTCAGGGTCAGGCGCAGCACGCGCGGCGCGGGCCGGTCGAACTTCAGGCGGTCGAAGGCGGCGTAACGGTCGGTCATCAGTCGATCTCGAACAGACCAGCGGCGCCCATGCCTCCGCCGATGCACATCGTGACGATGACACGCCTGGCGCCGCGCCGCCTCCCCTCGATTAGGGCATGGCCGGTCAGGCGCGAGCCGCTCATGCCATAGGGGTGGCCGATGGCGATCGCGCCGCCGTCGACATTGATGCGATCCGGGTCGATCCCGAGCACGTCGCGGCAATGGACGACCTGCACGGCGAAGGCTTCGTTCAGCTCCCAAAGGTCGATGTCGCCGACGCTTAAGCCATGCCGCGCCAGCAGCTTGGGCACGGCGTGGACGGGGCCGACGCCCATCTCGTCCGGCTCGCAGCCGGCGACCGCGAAGCCCTTGAATCGGCCTAGGGGCCGCAGGCCCCGGCGCGACGCCTCGTCCGCCGACATCACCACGCAGACGCTGGCGCCGTCCGACAGCTGGGACGAGTTGCCGGCCGTGATGAAGGCGTCCTCGCCATTGATCGGTTTAAGCGCGCTCAGGCCGTCCAGCGTCGTTTCTGGCCGGTTGCCCTCGTCCTTGGTCAGCAGGACCTCTTCCTCACCGACGGCTTGGCCCTGTTTATCGGTCAGTTGCTTGAGGCTCTTCAGCGGCGCGATCTCGGCGTCGAAGCGACCGGCGGCCTGGGCGGCGGCGGTCCGCCGCTGGCTTTCCAGCGCATAGGCGTCCTGGGCCTCGCGGCTGATCCCGTAACGGCGGGCAACGATGTCGGCGGTCGAGATCATCGGCAGGTAGATGTCGGACTTGTGCTCGACCAGCCAATCGCTGCGGTTCCGGTGGCGATTGACGTGGTGGTGGGTCAGCGAAATGCTCTCGAGCCCGCCCGCGACGAAGACTTCGCCCTCGCCGGCCATGATCCTTTGCGCGCCGAGAGCGATCGCCTGCAGGCCGGACGAGCATTTGCGATCCAGGGTGAAGCCAGGCACGGTCACCGGACATCCGGCGCGGATCGCCGACTGCCGGGCGATGTTGTTGCCGGTCGGCCCTTCAGGGGTGGCGCAGCCCAGGATGACGTCCTCGACATCGCCCGGCGCAACGCCGGCCCGTTCCAGCGCGGCGGCGATCACGTGCCCGCCCAGGTCCGCGCCATGGGTGTTGTTGAACGCGCCTCGGAAGGCCCGGCCGATCGGCGTTCGGGCGGTCGAGACGATCACGGCTTCGGGCATGCGCCCTCCCCTTGCAAATCCAGTCATGCGGCGTCGGACCGCCGGGCCAGTTCGGGCCACAGGCCTTCAGGCCCCAGGCCCGCCACGCGACAGCCCAGGCGCTGCGCCCAGAACCGGTCGCCGCCGAATTCGGACCGCCAGCCGGCCAGGCGGCGGGTCAGGCGGTGCAGCGGATACTCGTGAGTGAAGCCGATGGCGCCGTGCACCTGGTGGGCCAGGGCCGCGCCCTGCCCCGCGGCGGTGTTGGCGCGCAGCTTGGCCGCCGCGAACTCGAAACCGGCGTCGCCCGCGTCGGCCGCCCGCGCAGCGGCCTGGCCGGCGGAATTCACCGCCGCCGCCTCGATCGCGAAGACCGCCAGGCTCTGCTGGACCGTCTGGAACTTGCTGATCGGCTTGCCGAACTGCACCCGCTCGTTAGCGTAGACGATCGAGGCTTCCAGCGCCGCGTCCAGCGCGCCGGCGATCTGCGCCGTCCGCAGGAAGGCGCCGCAGGCGAAGAGGTCGATGTCGCAAGGCGCGGCCTCGACCGCCGCGGCCTCGAAGATCAACCCGTCGCGCGGCTCGCCCACCGGGCTGTGGCCGGCCTGGACATGGGCGTCGGCCGTCCGCAGCCTCAGCAACGACCCGGCATGGGTGGCGACGACCGTCTCGGCCGCGCCGCCCCAGGGCGTCCCTCTGAGGCTGCCAGTGAAGCGACCGTCCGCGAGACGCCCGTCGACCACCGGCGCGATCGTGGCCAGGCCTTCGGACGGCGTCAGGCCGGCTTGGGCCAGCGCCCAGGCCGCCACCGCCGCCTCGCCGACCGGCGCCGCCAGGGCGTGCGATCCGGCCAGGCGGGCGACGGCGAACAGATCGCCCCAGTCGCCGCCGAAGCCGCCCTGCTCCTCGCTCAGCAGCAGGCTTTCGAAACCCGCCTCCGCGATCGCGGGCCAGACCTCGGCGAAGGCGGCGTCGGGATTGGCCGCGACGTCGGCGAACAGGCGATCGGCCGTGTCGCTCAGCAGGGTCCGTGACTCGCTCATCTCAGACCCAGCCCCCTGGCGATGATGCCGCGCAGGATCTCGCGCGTGCCGCCCCGTAGCGAAAACGACGGCGAGACCTGCAGCAGCAGGGCCAGGACCCGCGTCAGGTCCGTGGCCGCCGACAGGTCATCGGCGCCGTCCAGCGCGGCCTGGATGGCGCGCGGCAGCTCCTGCTCGAAACTGTTGCCCAGGTCCTTGACGATCGCCGCCTCCAGGGCGGGATCCTCGCCGGCCGCCAGCTTGGCGGCGGTGGATTGCGACATCTGCCGCAGGGTCCACAGCTCGGCGGTCAGGCGGCCGATCAGCACGGCCAGCACGGGCTCGGGCTCCGGACCGGCGAACCGGATCAGCTCGACCAGGCCGGCGTAGCTGGACAGGTAGCGTTCAGGGCCCGACCGCTCCAGCGACAGCTCGGCCGTCACCTGTTTCCAGCCGTTTCCCTCGGGGCCGACCCGGGCGGTGTCCGGCACGTGGACATTGTCGAGGAAGACCTCGTTGAAGTCGTGCCCGCCGACCAGGTCGATGATCGGGCGGACCGTTACGCCGGGCGTGTCCAGCGGAATCAGGAACTGGGTCAGGCCCTCGTTGCGCTGCGAACCCTCGACCGTGCGGACCAGGGCGATCATCAGCTGGGCGTTGTGGGCGTTGGTGGTCCAGACCTTCTGGCCGCTGATGCGCCAGCCGTCGCCGTCGCGAACGCCCTGGGTGCGGATCGACGCCAGGTCCGACCCCGCGCCCGGCTCGCTCATGCCGATGCAGACATAGGTCTCGCCGGCGGCGATGCCCGGCAGGTGGAGGCGCCGCTGTTCCTCGGTCCCGTAGCGCAGCAGCAGCGGCCCGCTCTGCCGGTCGGCGATCCAGTGCATGCCGACCGGCGCGCCGGCGGCCAGCAGTTCCTCCAGCACCACGTAGCGGTGCAACGGATGACGGGCGTGGCCGCCGTATTCGACCGGCCAGGTCATGCCGACATAGCCGGCCCGGCCCATGGCCTTGCTGAAGTCGGCGTCGCAGACGGCCCAGCAGTTGGCGCGGCCGGCGGCGTCGGATTTCGGCGCTTCACGAGCGATGAAATCGCGCACCTCACGGCGAAGCGTCTCAACGCCGGCTGGCGGGTCAAAGGGATGAGCGTCGAAGGTTTGCACGGGGCCAATTTGCGCGCCGAGCCGGGCCTCGCAAGGACGGCCCGGTCCCTATCGCAGCCGCGATATGGCGGAGAACCAGGGGCCTGGGCGGGTCGTCACCGCATCCAGCGCGGTGCTATGCCTTGGAACCAGAGCAGGAGACCAACCGACATGGCGATCGATCTGAGCATCGAAAACGGCGTCGCGACCGTGACCATCAATCGTCCCGAGCGCAAGAACGCCATTCTCCTGGCCATGCGCACCGAGATCGAGAACGCGTTCCTGAAGTGCCAGGACGACGACGCCGTGCGCGTCATCATCCTGACCGGCGCGGGCTCGGACTTCAGCGCCGGGGCCGATGTCGGCGAGATGGGCGGCGGGGGGATCAGCGGCTCGCTGTATCGCATGCGCCACCTGCACCGGATGGCGCGGGCGGTGGCCAACACCAACAAGCCGGTGATCGCCGCCGTCGAGGGCGTGTGCATCGGCATGTCGTGGGCCCTGGCCCTGGCGGCCGACATCACCGTCGCGGCCGAGAACGCGCGGTTCCAGTTCGCCTTCCGCCACATCGGCCTGGCGCCGGACGGCGGCGCGGCCTTCCTGCTGACCCGCTACGTGCCGATCCAGCGGGCCAAGGAGATCATGTATTCCGGCCGCTTCGTCAGCGGCGCCGAGGCCCATCAGCTGGGCCTGGCCCTGCACGCCACGCCGCCGGGCGAGGCCCTGGCCAAGGCCCGGGAGGTCGCCGCCGGCTTCGTCAACGCCCCGACGATCGCCCTGGCCATGGCCAAGCGCCAGTTCGACGCCGCCCCGGCCCAGACCTACGACCAGGCCCTGGACTTCGAAGCCAACATCCAGCCGCTGATGGTGCAGACCGAGGACTTCCGCGAGGGGACCAACTCCTTCAAGGAAAAGCGCAAAGCCCAGTTCGTCGGCAACTGACCGATGGACGTCACTCACCCCGACGCCGAGTTCCGCGCCTTCCTCGTGGCGGGCCGGTTCATGATCCAGCGCTCGAAGAGCAGCGGGGTCCATGTCTTCTACCCGCGCGCCGTGGCCCCCGGGACCGGCGCTCGGGACCTGGAATGGGTCGAGGCTTCGGGGCGCGGCGTGGTCTATTCGACCACCGTGGTGCGCAAGAAGCCGCCCGAGCCCAGCTACAACGTCGCCCTGATCGACCTGGCCGAAGGGCCGCGGATGATGAGCCGGGTCGAGGGCGTCGAGCCCGCCGCCGTGGCCATCGGCATGGCCGTCCAGGCCCGCATCGTCGACCAGGACGGCGAGCCGGTCGTGGTCTTCGACACGGTGGAGCCGGCGGCATGAGCGACTTTCCCCGCGGCCGCACGGCCATCGTCGGCGCCGCCACCTTCGGCCAGGGCAAGGCCCCCGGCTACGAAGCCTCCGATCTCGCCGCGATCGCCAGCGCCATGGCGCTGGAAGACGCCGGCCTCTCGCTGGCCGACGTCGACGGGCTGTTCTTCTGCCATCCCACCGACACCATGGGCGGGCTCTCCTTCGCCCAGTACCTGGGGATCCGGCCCAAGGTCACCGACAACAACCGCACCGGCGGGTCGGCCTTCCAGACCTATGTCGAGCACGCCGCCTACCTGCTGGACGCCGGCGCCATCGACTGCGCCCTGATCGCCTATGGTTCGAACCAGGCGACGGCGACCGGCAAGCTGGTCTCCACCGTCCAGCCGATGCGCTACGAGGCGCCCTACCGGCCGCTCAATCCGGTCAGTTCCTACGCCCTGGCCGCGGCCCGCTACATGCACCAGTACGGCGCGACGCGGGAGCAGCTGGGCGCGGTGGCGCTGGCGGCGCGCAAATGGGCCATGCTCAATCCGGAGGCCTTCAAGCGCGACGCCTTGACGATGGACGACTACCTCGCCTCGCGGATGGTCTCGGACCCGTTGTCGGTGCTCGATTGCTGCCTGGTCACCGACGGCGCCGCCGCGGTGGTGATGACCCGGGCTGACCGGGCCCGCGACCTGAAGCGGGCGCCGATCAAGGTTCTGGGCGCCGCCGCCGAGTCTCATCACCGCGAGATCGGCTGGCTGGACGACCTGACGGTCACCGCCGCCGCAAGATCGGGGGCAAGGGCCTATCAGCGAGCCGGCCTGACGCCGGCCGATATCGACGTCGTCCAAGTCTATGACGCCTTCACCATCAACACGATCCTGTTCCTGGAGGATCTCGGCTTCTGCCCCAAGGGCGAGGGCGCGCGCTTCGTGGAGGACGGGCGCATCGCGCCCGGCGGGGCCCTGCCGGTCAACACCAACGGCGGCGGCCTCTCCTGCTGCCACCCGGGCATGTACGGCTTGTTCCCGATCGTCGAGGCCGTGCGCCAGCTGCGGGGCGAGGCCGGGGACCGCCAGGTCGCGGACGCAAGCTTCGCCATCGCCCACGGCAACGGCGGCGTCCTGTCCAGCCAGGCGACGGTCATCCTGGGCGCGGCCGCCACCTGACATACGCAAAAGCGGCCGCGCCCAGGGCGCGGCCGCTGTCGCCGACATGAGAGATGAGATCAGGCGGAACGGCGTTCCGGCTGGATGGTTTCGGCTTCCAGGGAACGTCCCAGAGCCGGATTGTTCAGGCGGGCGATGGCCCCGCGCACCATCTGCAGCAGCCAATCTTTGTTGGCTTCGAAGAACGCCCTGTCCCCGTGGATGTTGAGCGCGAGGGCGTGAGCGTCGCGCAGTTGCGAGACCAGCATCGACAGGCTGGCCTGGTCGCCGTCGACATGCTGGGCGTAGCCCTGGATCCGGACCTGACGCAGCGCCTCCCCGAACTCGACGGCGCAGATGCGGTCAATTCCCTCCGGCGCCTCGGCGTTGATCCGATGGACCAGCTTGCGCACCAGAACCGGGTCGAACGTCGCCAACAGCACCTTGCCGGCCGACGAGGCCGCCAAGCCGGCGCTGGCGTCGATGTCGGCGGGCGCGTCGCCGCCGCGCACCACGTGGATATGCTGGACCGACATGCCGACCTTGTGGGCCAGAGTGACGGTGACGCCGGCTTCCTCGGCCAGGTGGTCGAGAATGGCCAGCAGCCGTCCCTTGCGGAACAGCTCGGGCTGGACCGATGAACCGATCACCGCCACCCGCGCCGTCGGCCTGTAGGTGCGCTGGTCGCGATCCCGATTGAGATAACCCAGCGAAACCAGGCAGTTGAGCAGTTCAGAGGTGCTCGACTGCGGATAGCCCATGGAGCGGGCGATATCCATGACGGTGGCCGTCGGCCGAGCGTCGGAAAAGAACTCCAGCACTTCGAGCGCGCGTTGGGCCGACTTGATCTTCTTCGGATCCAATGACTTCACCACGGCAACCTCCCTTCGTTTCTTATGACGTTATGTTGTCATAACAACTGGAGGGTCGCAACGGTCTTTTTCGATTTTTTGAACGCTGTTCAATTTTTATGAACGTCTCGTTGCACGCTGCGGAACGCTCAACCGGCGCGGCCGTCGGCGTTGAATTCGATGACGTAGCTGTAGCGGGCGGGGTGGTAGCGCACGAACACGACCTCGATCGGCTGGCCGCTGGCCAGGTGATAGGCGCGGGTGACCAGCAGAACGGGATCGGCGGGCCGCAGGCCCAGGTGCGCCGCAGCGACCTTGCCGGCCACGCCGGATTCGATCCTCTGTTGGGCGCGGGCGACGCGAACGTTCAGGCGCCGCTCCACGGCGCGAATGATCGGCACGCCCGCCGTCACGAAGTCGTGCTGCTCGAGCTCCCTGCCGACCTCGGGGGGAAAATAGATCTCCAGATAGGCCGCCGGCTCGCCGTCGATGCGGCTGATCAGTTCCAGGCGCGTCATGCCGGCGTCGTCGGGCAGGTTGAGGATCGCCGCCGCCTCGGCGTTGCGCACCTCGTGTTCGAGCGACAGCCGGTCCGGCTCCATCACGCCGGCGCCGGCCAGGAACTCGTCCAGCGACCCTTTGAGGGAAATGGACCGCGAGCCGACCTTGCGTTCGGCCACGAAGGAGCCCACGCCGCGACGCCTGACGATCAGGCCCTGAGCGATCAGGGCGTCCAGCGCGCGTCGCACGGTGATGCGGCTGACCCCATACTGCTCGCACAGACGCTCTTCGGTGGGCAAAGGGTCGCCGGGGCCGAATTCGCCGCCATGCAGGCGCGCCCGCAGATCCTGTTCCATCTGGTGGTAGAGCGGAAGTGGGCCGGCCTGGAGTTGCATAGGGTTTCCGTGCTTCGCGTCGGGCGCGACGACATCGAACAGGTTAGCCGTGCTCGGGTTCCCGGGCCAAACGAAGAAGGCGCGTTACCGCGATCATCGCCTGGTCGATAAGCGGTCAGTCCTCGCGCAACCGGATGACGCCGTCGCCGAACGGCGCGTCGCGGTTGGTCAGCGCCGTCTTCAGTCCGTGCTCGGCCATGTCGGCCTTGAACTGGGTGCGGCGGGGGCCCTTGGACAGGTGAGCCCGGGCGTCGTTCTCCGCCGCCAGCCGCTGGAGGGTCCGCGCGCCCATGCCTTCCAGGGCTAGGTTGACGATGCGCTTGTGGGCCGAGAGCAGTTCGTTGTCGACGAACGACAGACGCCGGGCCAGTTCGTCGACCACCGCGTCCAACTGGCCGGCCGGCGCCGACTCTAGCGCCAGGCCGATCGTCACCGCGTCCCGGCCGCGGATGCTGTCGCCGGTCATCAGGATGCGTTTGGCCCACTGCGGCCCGCAGTGATAGATCCACATGTGGTTGGGCGGCGAGCCGTTGGCGCGGGCCGCCGGAAAGCCGATCTTGGCCTCGTCGGAGCAGATGACGAAGTCGCACATCAGCGCCAGGTCGGTGCCGCCGGCCAGGCAGTTGCCCTGGACCCGGGCGATGACCGGCTTGTGCAGATCGAAGATCACCGTGGTCAGGGCCTGCTGGCGCTCCATGAACCAGGCGTCGTCGTCATAGCTGCCGGACGAGCTGCGATAGAGGGGCGCGTCGGCCGCCGCGGCTTCGCCTTCGGCCTTGCGCCCGGCATAGACCCCGCCCAGGTCGTAGCCGGCGCAGAAGTCCTTGCCCGCGCCCTGCAGGATCACGACGTTGACGTCGAGGCGATCGTCCGCCTCCAGCAGGGCGTCGTGCAGTTCCTGCAGTGTCCGGGGCGACAGGGCGTTGCGCTTGTCGGGCTTGTTCAGGGTGATGCGCGCGACGCGCTCGGACACCTCGAACAGGATTTCCTCGGGCTGGTCCAGCCACTTGCCGCTGTAGGTCATGCGTCGGCTCCCGGGCCAAAGGGTCTTGGCGACCTTGTCATACGCGGCCGACGACGGGCAGCAGGCTTCCGGTCACGGCGCTCGCCTCGCTGGAGGCCAGGAACAGGATCACCGCGGCCAGTTCCTGGGGGCTCACCCAGCTCGAGAAGTCGGCGTCTGGCATGTCGGCGCGGTTGGCGGGGGTGTCGATGATCGAGGGCAGGACCGCGTTGACCGTCACCCGGCCCTTGTACTCTTCCGCCAAGGCTTCGGTCAGCCGGTGCACGCCCGCCTTGGAGGCCGCATAGGCTCCCATGCCGCTCGCCGCCTTGACCGCGGCGTTGGCGCCGACATTGACGATGCGCCCCGCCCCGCTGGCGACCAGATGCGGCAGGGCCGCCTTCGAGGCGTTCAGGGTCGTCATCAGGTTGAGACGATGCAGGCGCTCCCAGGTGGCGGCTTGGCCCTCCCCTACCGTCTCCCAGGCGAACCCGCCGGCGATGTTGACCAACACGTCGATCCGCCCGGCGGCCTCGACGATCGCGTCGATCGCGGCGGTCGCCGCGCCGGCGTCCGACAGGTCCACACCGCCCTTGAACAGCGCCCCCTCGCCCAGCGCCGAGACAAGGTCGCCCGGCGGTGTGGCGGCGTAGTCCACGGCGACGACCCGCGCGCCGCGCGCCGCCGCGCCCAGGGCGACCACGCGCCCCAGGGCCCCGAACGCGCCGGTCACGACCACGACCTTGTCCTTCATCGCTCCAACCTCCCGGTCACGCGCTTTCGCCGATCAGGCGCCGGTGAACTGCGGCTTGCGCTTCTCGGCGAAGGCGCGGATGCCTTCCTTGTAGTCCGTCGAAGCATAGCAGGTCTGGAACATCTCCTCGCACCTGGCTAGGTCGCGATCGGCCGGATCCTTCAGGATCGTGGCCAGGGTGTACTTGACCTGCTTGGCCGTCAGCGGCGCGCCGCCGGCGATCTGAGCGGCGGTCTTGGCGATGAAGCTGTCGAAGGCCTCGCCCTCGGCCATCACCCGGCCCACCAGCCCCTTGGCGAAGGCCTCCTCGGCGGTGAACTGCAGGCCGCCCAGCAGCATGTCCTTCGACGCCGGAACGCCGATGATGTCGACCAGCCGCGACAGGCTCTTGTAGCGGTAGCCGATGCCGTAGCGCATGGCCGGCTGGCCGAACTTCGACTTGGACGAGCAGTAGCGCAGGTCGCACGACACGGCGACCGAGATGCCGCCGCCGATGCACCAGCCGTCGATCGCGGCGATCGTCACCTTCTCGCTGTTGTAGATCGCCGACAGCCCGCGCTCGCCGGTCTGGGCGTAGTGCTCCTGGGCGTTCTCGCCCATGCGCTCTTCCTCGTACTTCGAGACGTCGGCCCCGGCGATGAACGACACCCCGCCCGCGCCCGAAACGACGATCACCCGGATGTCCGGATCGGAGTCGAAATCGGCCATGATCGTCGACATGCCTTCCCACATCTCCAACGAGATGGCGTTCAGCTTGTCGGGGTTGTTGAAGATCATGTGGCCGATCGCGCCGTCCTTGCGGCTGAGAATCTTGTCGGTCATGACGGGTCTTCCTTTTGAAATGTCGCGGCGCCGACGGGCGCCTCGGGAATTGGGTGATCAGACGACGCCGGCCTGTCGCAAGGTCTCGATGTCCTCGGGCGCGTAGCCCGCGGCGGCCAGGATCTGGTCCGTGTGCTGTCCGACCAAAGGCGGGGGGGCGTAGTCGTTGATCGGGGTTTCAGAAAGCCGGATCGGGTTTCTCAGCGTCTTCAGGACGCCGGCGACCGGATGCTCGATTTCTCGAACCATCTGGCGATGGACGACCTGCGGATTGGCCAGGGCGTCGGCGATGTCGTTGACCGGGCTGGACGGCACGTCGGCGAGGTCGAGACGCTCCAGCCACACGCTTGCCGGCTTGGTGGCGAAGATGGCGTCCAGCATCGCCAGCAGAGCGTCGCGGTTGCGGATGCGGCCGGCCGTGTTGTCGAAGCGCGGGTCCTTGGCGATGTCAGGCCGGTCCAGCGCCAGGCACAGCCGGCCGAACTGGGCGTTGTTGCCGGCGGTGAGGAAAAGGTCGCGATCCGCGCAGCGGAACGTCTGGGAGGGCACGCCGCCGTATCCGCCATTGCCGCGGCGCGCGGGGATCTCGCCCGACACCAGATAGTTCATGGCGAAGTGGCTGAGCGAAGCGACGCCGCAGTCCAGCAGCGACAGATCGATGTGCTGGCCTGTTCCACCGCCCACGTCGCGATGATGCAGGGCGGCGAGGATGGCGTTGGAGGCGTAGAGGCTGGTCAGGATGTCGACGATCGAGATGCCGACCTTCATCGGACCGCCCCCCGGGGCGTCGTCCGGCAGTCCCGACACGCTCATCATCCCGCCCATGGCCTGGAAGACGCCGTCATAGCCGGGCTTGTGAGCCAAAGGACCGGTCTGGCCAAAGCCGGTGATCGAGCAATAGACCAGCCGCGGATTGACCGCCTTCAGGCTGTCGTAGTCCAGGCCGTACTTCTTCAACGCGCCGGTCTTGAAGTTCTCCAGGACCACGTCGCTGTCGGCCGCCAGCCGTCGGATGATCTCCTGCCCGCGCGGCGAGGCCAGATCGACCGTCACCGACCGCTTGTTGCGGTTGCAGCTGAGATAGAAGGCGGCGTCGGAGGTCGGATTGCCGTCCCGATCGTTCAGGAAGGGCGGCCCGTATTCGCGGGACTCGTCACCCGTGCCGGGACGTTCCACCTTGATCACGTCGGCGCCCAGGTCGGCGAGCATCTGGCTGGCCAGGGGCGCGGCCAGCACGCGGCTCAAATCCAGGATCCTGACACCTTCCAGGGTCTTGGACGACATAGGACAACTCCCTCCCCACGCCGCCGGCGGCGCACGTCTCAGAGTGTCATCGTCGCGATGCGCCACCGCGTGACAAGGTGACGGTCAGGGTCATCGTGTGGGTGATATGTCACCCTTAAAGCCGCCATGATGCTTGTCCCGGCCTGCGTTTGGGAATGGTTTGCCTCAAATCCGCAGATGGAAACCGTCAGTTCATGCGCGAGCCCTTTGTCCTCTACGAGACCCGTGGCCGGGTCGCGATCCTGACCCTGAACCGGCCCGATACGCGCAATGCGATCGGTGAACACGCCGACTGCGCCGAGCTGGTCGAGGCGGTCGAGCGCGCCAATGCGGACCGCTCGATCTCGGTGCTGGTCCTGACCGGGTCAGGCGCGTCGTTCTCGGCCGGCGGCAACCTGAAGGGCATGCGCGACCGCGACGGCATCGGCCCCCTGGCCACCCCCGCCGACACCCGGGACAACTACAAGAAGGGCGTGCAGAAGATCGCCCTGGCCTTCGCCGGCCTGGAGATCGCCAGCATCGCCGCGGTCAACGGCCACGCCATCGGCCTGGGTTGCGACATCGCCTGCCTGTGCGACATGCGCGTGGCCTCCGACGCGGCCAAGTTCGCCGCCAGCTTCGTCAAGATGGGCATCGTGCCCGGCGACGGCGGCGCCTGGATCCTGCCGCGCACCATCGGCTACGCCCGCGCCGCCGAGATGATCCTGACCGGCGACACCTACACCGCCGCCGAGGCCCGCGAGATGGGCCTGGTCAACAAGGTGGTCCCCGCCGACCAGGTGATGGACGAGGCGCTGAAGCTGGCCGACCGCGTCGCGGCCAACCCGCCGCGCGCCGTCCGGCTGGCCAAGCGCCTGCTGCGCGAGGGCCAGCATTCCCGGCTGACCGACGTGCTGGAGCTGTCGGCCGCCTTCCAGGCCCTGGCCCACGAGACCGCCGACCACAAGGAGGCCGTCGAGGCCTTCCTCGACAAACGCCCGCCCGTGTTCACGGGCGCCTGAGGCCAAGCCATGACCCAGACCGACACCCTCGGACCTCGTCCCGCCCTGCCCTGGATCCGCCTGGACGGACCCGAGCCCTTCGTCGAGGGTCGGCTCTGCCGGGCCTGCGGCGCCCGCACGGCGGCGACCCACCTGGCCTGTCCGGCCTGCGGCGCCCGCGACTCGATCGAGACCTATCGCGCGCCGACGACTGGCAAGCTGCACGCCTATTCGATCGTCCGGCGCTCCTATCCCGGCGTGCCCGTTCCCTTCATCTCGGCCATCGTCGATCTCGACGACGGCCTGACGCTGAAGGGCAACCTGATCAATGTCGCGGCCGAGCCCGAGGCCCTGCCGGTCGGCATGCCGGTCCGGATGGTGTTCGGCGAGGCCCTGGGCCGCACCGACAAGGACGGCGCGTCCTATGTCGCCTTCTTCTTCGAACCTTCGGCCTGAGGTCCGCCATGAGCGAGAACGTCTACATCCTCGGCATCGACATGCTGAAGTTCGGCAAATATCCCGACAGGACCTTCGCCCAGCTCGGCGGCGAAGCGGCGCTGCTGGCCCTCGACGACGCCGGCCTCTCCGTCCACGACGTCCAGGCCATGTACTGCGGCTCGGTGTTCGGCGCCTATGACATGACCGGCCAGGCGATCATGCGCGAGATCGGCCAGACCGGCATTCCGGTCACCAACATCTCCAACGCCTGCGCCACCGGCGCCTCGGCCTTTCGCGAGGCCTGGATCGCGGTGAAGTCGGGCCTCTACGACGTGGTGCTGGCGGTCGGCGTCGAGAAGATGCCGCGCGGCATGCTGGGCGCGGGCCACGAGACCGGCATCTCGCTGGAAGGCCTGTTCGGCTCGGCCTCGATGCCCGCCGTCTTCGCCGAGTCCGGCATGGAACACGCGGGAAAGTACGGCACCACCTTCGAGCAGTTCGCCAAGGTATCGGTGAAGAACCACCACCATTCGACCATGAACCCCAAGGCCGTCTACCAGAAGGAGACGCCGCTGGAGGAGGTGATGGGCTCGGAGATGATCGCCTATCCCAACACCAAGCTGATGTGCTCGGTGAATGTCGACGGCTCGGCCGCCGCCGTGGTGGTTTCCGAGAAGAAGGCCCGGGAGCTGGGCCTGACGCGCGCGATCCGCGTGCTGGCCTCGGCCCTGGCCTCCGATCCCTGGAACCCGCGCAATCCGATCATGCCCGACGTCAACGGCTGCACCCAGCTGGCGGCGAAATCGGCTTACGAACAGGCCGGGATCGATCCGCGCGATGTCAGCCTGGTCGAGCTGCACGACTGCTTCGCCACCGCCGAACTGCTGCACTACGAAAATCTGCAGCTGTGTGGACTGGGCGAGGCCGGACGGCTGATCGACGAGGGCGTCACCGCGCTGGGCGGCCCCGTGCCGGTCAATGTCTCGGGCGGGCTGCTGTCCAAGGGCCATCCCCTGGGCGCCACAGGCATCGCCAACATGTACGAGGTCGCCCTGCACCTGCGCGGCGAGGCCGGCGCGCGGCAGGTCCAGGGCGCCAGGATCGGCCTGACCCACGTGGTCGGTCTAGGAACCGCGTCCGCCGTTCACCTGTTCGAGAAGGCGTGAGCATCCGACCATGAGCAAACCGAGCCAGGCCGACGCCGAAGCCGCTGTCCGGACACTGCTGGAGTGGGCCGGCGACGACCCGTCGCGCGAAGGCCTGCTCGACACGCCCGAGCGCGTGGCCAAGTCGTATCGCGAGCTGTTCTCCGGCTATGAGACCGATCCGCGCGGCTACCTGGAGCGGACCTTTCAGGAAGTGGCCGGCTACGACCAGCTGGTGGTTC
Source organism: Caulobacter sp. Root1472 (assembly GCF_001426985.1). Classification (NCBI taxonomy): domain Bacteria; kingdom Pseudomonadati; phylum Pseudomonadota; class Alphaproteobacteria; order Caulobacterales; family Caulobacteraceae; genus Caulobacter; species Caulobacter sp. Root1472. The sequence goes on from NZ_LMFX01000012.1 coordinate 189,600, forward strand.
TCAGCAACATCCGCGTGGTCAGCTTCTGCGAGCATCACATGTTGCCGGTCACCGGCGTGGCCCATGTCGGCTACCTGCCCACCAACAAGGTGGTCGGCATCTCCAAGCTCGCCCGGGTGGTCAACGGCTTCGCGCGGCGCCTGCAGATCCAGGAGAAGCTGACCGCCGAAATCGCCCAGGCCATCGAGGACGTCCTGCAGCCGCAGGGCGTGGGGGTGGTGATCGAGGCCGAGCACAGCTGCATGACCCTGCGCGGCGTCAACACGCCGGGCTCGCGGCTGACGACCAGCAGCCTGCGCGGCGTGGTCCGCGACGACCCGCGGACCCGCGCCGAATTCCTGCGCCTTGTCCGCCAGGGTTCCGCCGCATGACCGACGCCCGCAAGCCCCAGGACGAGCGCCGCGAACACTACGGTTGGTGGGTGGACATCCCGACGCGCTGGGCCGACGGCGACCCCTACGGCCACGCCAACAACATCATCTACTACAGCTGGTTCGACACCGCCGTGACCCGGATGCTGTTCGAACGCGGCGTCATCTGGCTGCCGGACTCGCCGTCGATCGGCCTGTGCGTCGAGAGCCACTGCAACTTCCTCGCCCCGGTGGAGTTTCCGCAGACCGTCCAGGCGGGCGTGCGCATCGGCAAGCTGGGCGACAAGAGCATCCGGTTCGAGATCGGCCTTTTCGTCGAGGGCCGCGAGACGCCGGTGGCCGCCGGCTATTTCGTTCACGTCTATGTCGACCGCGCCGGCCGGCGGCCCCTGCCGCTGACCGAGACGCAGAAGGCCTCGGTCGCGGACCTGGTTCTCGGCTGAACCGGCGCGGATCGCATGCGCGATGCCCCTGGGCCGACCAGAACCTTGACATCTCGCCCAGGTGAACAGAAAATTGAACGATATTCAGTTTTCTGCAAATTGCGCCGTACACCGGCGAGGAGACCCTCATGACCGACACCGCCATCGCCCCGGATCAAGCGACCGGCTGGCGCTACAAGGGTCCGATCTTCGACGCCGACACCCACCTTTACGAGACGCCTGAGGCCTTCGACGTCTATGTGCCGGCCAAGTACAAGGAAGACTGGGGCCTGAACTACAAGGTCGCCGACGACGGCCAGTTCGCCCTGCACGTGGGCAAGCGCAAGGTCGAGATCAGCGCCGACTACATGACCGAGGACTTCAAGATCCCGCCGCCCGGCAAGCTGCACGAGTGGCTGCGGGCCCAGAAGGAGGGCAAGGCCGAGGTTGACATGCGGGTGCCGATCACCCCGACCATGACCGACCCGGCCGAGCGCGTGAAGGTGCTCGACAAGTGGGACGTTCGCTCCTCGATGCTGTATTGCGGCAATTTCGTCAGCGCGATCAGCTATCTGGACGAGCCCGATCCCGCCTACGCGATCCTCAACGCCTATAACCGCTGGATGCTCGACCAGTGGAAGTTCAACTACAAGAACAAGATCTTCAGCTGCCCGGTCCTGACCCTGGCCGATCTGCCCCAGGCGATCGAGCAGGCCAAGTGGGCGGTGGCCAACGGCGCAAAGTTCGTCCTGATGCCGATGGGCCCCTACAACGGCAAGGCCCCGGCCCATCCCGACCACGACCCGTTCTGGGCCATCCTCAACGAGGCTAGCGTCGGCGTGGTCTTCCACGTCTCCGAAGCCATCTACCTGAAGGACCACATGGCCGTGTGGGGCGAGCCGATGCAGAAGTCGCGCCTGCGTCAGACCGCCTTCATGTGGATGCACGGCTATTCCGAACGGCCGGTGATCGAGACCCTGTCCAGCTTCGTCCTGCTGAACTTCTTCGAGCGCTTCCCCAACATCACCCTGATCTCGGCCGAGAACGGCGCGGAATGGGTGCCGTCGATGCTGGTCAAGATGGACAAGGTGCGGGGCATGGCCAAGAACGGCTACTGGCCCGCCGGCCAGCTCAAGGAGCGGCCCAGCAAGATCTTCAAGCGCCACGTCAAGATCGTGGCCTATCCCGAGGACAACATCAAAGCCATCGTCGACCAGACCGGCGACGCCGACTGGCTGCTGATGGGTTCGGACTACCCGCACTCCGAGGGCGTCGAGGAGCCGCGCATCTTCGCCGACGAGGCCTGCAAGGACCTGAGCGACGCGGATACGGCCAAGGTCATGTACGAAAACGGCATGAAGCTGGCGGGCCTGCCCCTCTAGCGGGGAGCTCGATCACTTCGAGACAGCTCCCCGGAAGAGGGAGCGTCAAGCGGCCGCCACGCCCCCCGAGGCGTGCGCGGCCGTTTTCACGACCGCGGCCACCAGCGCGTCCTGGTTGGCCAGAAGCCGGTCCGAGGGCGCGCCCAGCGAAACCGCGGCCAGGACAGCGCCGTCCGGTCCGAACACGGGCGCGGCCACAGCGGCCGAATCCTCCACCGACTCCCCCAGGCTGACCCAGAAGCCCTTGCGGCGGACCTCCTCCAGCTGGCTTCGCAGAACCTCGCGATCGGTGTTGGTGCGGGCGGTCAGCGGCGTCAGCTTGGCCTTGGCGATGTAGTCGTTCTGATAGTCGGTCGACTGATAGGCCAGCAGCACCCGCCCCGCCGCCGTCGAATAGAGCGGACCGCTCATGCCCAGGCGCACCGTGTAGCGCACGGGACGCGGGCTTTCGAGAACGTCGATATAGACGAAACGGTGGGTTTGATGGTCGAGCACGGCCAGATTGACCGACTCCTGGGTCGTGTCGGCCAGGGCGCGCAGATAGCCCCGCACCAGGCGCGGCAGGTCGTAGGCCGAGCCGATGGTGGCCGCAAGGCGGAAGGCGCGCGGCCCCAACCGATAGAGCGCGCCCTCGACGACCAGGAAATCGTCGCTGACCAGGGGACGAAGACTGTTGAGCAGCGTGCTCTTTGGCACGCCCAGCGCGACGGAGATCTCGGCGAGCGGCAGGCCCACCGGCGTGCCGGCCAGCAACTCCAGCAGGGCCAGCACCCGGCCCATGGCGCGGGGCCCGCCGCTGTCGCGTTCCAGGATCTCAGAATCGCCGGTCATGTCATCTCCGTCCAAGGCCAGACTAGGAGACCCGCGCCCCGAAAAACACCCCATGCGCAGGCCGGCTGATCGCGTCCGCGATCCTGGCGGGGCGCGACTTCAACCCGCGCCGATCCCGTGTTTACGCTGGCCCATGGATACAGTCGAATGCGTGGTGATCGGCGCCGGGGTCGTCGGTCTTGCGGCGGCGCGCGCCCTGACCCTGGCCGGCCGCGAGGTGGTGATCCTGGAGGCCGAGGGCCATATCGGCTCGGGCGTCAGTTCCCGAAACAGCGAAGTCATCCACGCCGGCATCTACTACCCCCGGGACTCGCTCAAGGCGCGGCTGTGCGTCCGGGGCAAGGCCCAGCTCTACGCCCATTGCGAAAGCCGCGGGATCGCGCACCGGCGCTGCGGCAAGCTGATCGTCGCCAGCCATGCCGACCAGATCTCGGACCTGGAACGCATCCTGGCGGCCGCCCGGGCCAACGGCGTCGACGACCTGACCTGGCTCGACGCCGACGCCGCCCGGGCAATGGAGCCGGCCCTGGCCTGCGTGGCCGCGCTGCATTCGCCCTCGACCGGCATTATCGACTCTCACGCCTACATGCTGTCGCTCCAGGGCGAGGCCGAGGCCCGCGGCGCGATGACGGCCTTTCACACCCCGGTGACGGCTATGCGTCTGGACACCGACGGCGTCGCCCTGACCCTCGGCGAAGACCCCGCGCCGGCCCTGAAGGCGCGACTGGTCGTCAACAGCGCCGGCCTCGGCGCGCCAGGCTTGGCGGACGCCACCGAGGGACTGCCGCCCCCCGCCAAGGCGACGGCCTTCTACGCCAAGGGCAGCTATTTCACCCTGTCGGGACGGTCACCCTTCAGCCGCCTGATCTATCCCACCCCCGAGCCGGGGGGCCTCGGCGTCCACCTGACGCTCGACATGGGCGGCCAGGCCAAGTTCGGGCCAGACGTGGAATGGGTCGAGGAACCCGACTACGCGGTGGATCCCCGCCGCGCGGAGCGCTTCTACGGCGCGGTGCGGCGCTACTGGCCCGACCTGCCCGACGGAGCCCTGACGCCGGGTTATGCCGGCGTTCGCCCCAAGATTTCGGGCCCCGGCGAGCCGCCAGCCGACTTCCGCATCGAGGCCAACCCCGCCGGCCCGGGCGCGGGCCTGATCAATCTGTTCGGCGTCGAAAGCCCCGGCCTGACGGCCTCCCTGGCCATCGCCGACGAGGTCGCCCGACTGGCCCGCGAGGTGCTGCATGCGTGAGTTCGGCGCTTTCGACTACATCATCGTCGGCGCGGGTTCGGCGGGGTGCGTCCTGGCCAACCGGCTGAGCGCCGAAGGCCAGTACAAGGTCCTGCTGCTGGAAGCGGGCGGCGAGGACAGCAATCCCTGGATCCACATCCCGCTGGGCTACGGCAAGCTGTTCGTCGACCCCAAGGTCAACTGGATGTTCCAGACGACGCCGCAGCCCGGCCTCAACGACCGCAGGATCAGCCAGCCGCGCGGCAAGGTGCTGGGGGGCTCCAGCTCGATCAACGGCCTGGTCTATGTCCGGGGCCAGAAGGAAGATTTCGACGCCTGGCGGCGGCTGGGCAATGTCGGCTGGTCCCATGACGACGTCCTGCCCTATTTCCGCAAGGCCGAGGACCAGGCGCGCGGCGCCGACGCCTTCCACGGCCAGGGCGGCCCCCTGCCCGTCTCGGACCAGGCCGAGCCCCACCCGCTGTGCGACGCGTTCATCGCCGCGGCGCAGGAGGCGGGCCACCCCCGCAACGACGACTTCAACGGCGCGACCCAGGAGGGCGCCGGCTACTATCAGACCACCTCGCGGCGCGGCCTTCGCGCCAGCTCCGCCGTGGCCTATCTGCGGCCGGCCCGGCGGCGGTCCAACCTGACGGTCGTGACCCGCGCCCACGCCACCGGGCTGGTGCTCGAAGGACGTCGGGCGGTGGGAGTCGAGTGGCGCCGCGACCGCGAACTGGCCCGGGCGACCGCCGGCGGCGAGGTCATCCTGGCCGCCGGCGCGATCGGCTCACCCCAACTTCTGCAGCTGTCGGGCATCGGACCGGGCGAGCTGCTGAGCGCGTACGGCGTGCGCGTGATTCACGACCTGCCGGGCGTGGGCGCCGACCTGCAGGACCACCTGCAGGTTCGCATGGTGCTGCGCTGCGCCCAGCCCATCACGTTCAACGACGACATGCGCAGCCCGTGGCGCATGGCGGGCGTGGGCCTGAAGTTCGCCCTTCAACGGCGGGGACCGCTGACGGTCAGCGCCGGCTACGCGGGGGCCTTCCTGAAGACCGATCCGGCCGTGGCCCTGCCCGACACCCAGATCCACTTCATCAACTTCTCGACCACCAAGATGGGCGACAAGCTGCACGCCTTCTCGGGATTCACGGCCTCGTCCTGCCAGCTGCGGCCCGAGAGCCGGGGCACGCTGAAGATCGTCAGCCCCGACCCGTTCACGCCGCCCGCCATCGATCCGAACTACCTGGCCACCGAGACCGACCGCCGCGTCACCGTCGGCGGACTGAAGGTGCTGCGCGACATCATGCGCCAGCCCGCCATGCTCCCCTTCGCTGAAAGCGAGGTCGAGCCCGGCCTGGACTGCGCGTCCGACGATCAGCTCCTGGCCTACTGCCGCGAGCGAGGCAGCACGATCTATCACCCCACCTGCACCGCGCGGATGGGAAGCGATCCCGGCGCAGTGGTGGACAAGCGGCTGAAGGTGCACGGGATCGCGGGCCTGCGGGTCGTGGACGGCTCGATCATGCCCTCGGTCCTCTCGGGCAACACCCACGCCGGCATCGTCATGATCGCGGAGAAAGCCGCGGACATGATCCTGGAAGACGCGCGCGCCGTCTGACGACGGCCAGAACGAAGGCTATTTCCATGACTACCTACACCGCGCTCGAACTGTTCATCGACGGCCGGTTCCTGTCCGGCGAGGGCCGCGTGACCGAGCCGGTGTTCGATCCCGCCACCGGCCGGCCGATCGCCGACCTGCCGCACGCTTCGGCGGCCGACCTGGACGCGGCCCTGGACGCGGCGGCGCGCGCCTTCCCGGCCTGGTCGGCGACCACCGCCAGCGAACGCGCCAAGGTCCTGCGCCGGGCGGCGGACCTCATTCGGGCCCGCATCGAGACCATCGCCACGGTGATGACCCTGGAACAGGGCAAGCCCGTCGCGGAGTCGCGCGGCGAGATCGCCTACGCCGCCGACGTCATCGAATGGTACGCCGAGGAAGGCCGCCGCACCTATGGCCGAGTGGTTCCCAGCCGCGTCCCTGGCGTGGCCATGACCGTGACCCACGAACCCGTCGGTCCCGTGGCCGCCTTCACTCCGTGGAACTTCCCGGCCCTGACGCCCTGCCGCAAGATCGGCGGCGCGCTGGCCGCAGGCTGCACCCTGGTGCTCAAGGCGGCGGAGGAAGTGCCCGGCACGGCGATCGAGATCGCCCGCGCCTTCGCCGACGCCGGCCTGCCCGCGGGCGTGCTGAACCTGGTCTTTGGCAAGCCGGCCGAGGTCTCGGCCCACCTGATCGCCTCGCCGGCGATCCGCAAGGTGTCGTTCACCGGCTCGACCGCCATCGGCAAGCATCTGATGGCGCTGTGCGCTCACGATCTCAAGCGCACCACCATGGAACTGGGCGGCCATGGACCGGTGGTGGTGTTCGATGACGTCGACGTCGAGGCGACGGCCGAGCTGGCCGCGACGGCGAAGTATCGCAACGCCGGCCAGGTCTGCATCTCGCCGACCCGTTTCTTCGTGCAGGAGGCGGCCTATGACCGCTTCGTCGCTAGGTTCACCGACGTCGCCAAGGGCCTGAAGCTTGGCGCCGGCCTGGAGGCCGGCGTGCAGATGGGCCCCCTGGCCAATCCCCGCCGGATCCAGGCGATGGAGGCCATCGTCCAGGATGTCCGCGACCGCGGCGGCAAGGTCGAGACCGGCGGCGCGCGGCGCGGCAACGAGGGCTGGTTCTACGCGCCGACGGTGGTGACCGGGATCGGCGACGACGCCCTGGTCATGACCGAGGAGCCGTTCGGCCCCGTCGCGCCGATCGTGCCTTTCGCCGACTTCGATGAGGTGGTGCGGCGCGCCAACAGCCTGCCCTATGGCCTGGCCGCCTACGCCTTCTCGACCTCGGCCCGCCGGATCGCCGACATCGGGGCGGCGCTAAAGGCCGGCATGGTCGGGCTGAACACCCTGGCCGTCTCCAATCCCGAGACCCCGTTCGGCGGCGTCCGCGATTCCGGCCACGGCCAGGAGGGCGGCGTCGAAGGGCTTCAGGCCTATCTGGACGTCAAGTTCACGGCCTCGGCCTAGGGCTCTCGATCATGCGTCCTTCGAGGCTCGCCCTAACGGGGCTCACACCTCAGGATGAGGACTGCTTTGCATTGAATTCCTCATCCTGAGGCGCCTTGCGCAGCAAGGCCTCGAAGGACGCACGGCCCTACAGGGCCGTATAGTACCCGCCGTCGACATTGACGGTCTGGCCGGTCACGTAGCGCCACAGGTCGCTGCACATGGCGACCGCGGCCGGCCCGATGTCGTCGCGCATGTCGCCCATCCGGCCCAGCGGAAAGCTCTTCATCGCCTCGCGGGTGCGTTCGGGATCGGCTTCAAGATAGGCCTTGGCCGCGTCGGTCAGGGCCGCCGGCGCCAGGGCGTTGACGACGATGTCGTGCGGGCCCCACTCGCGGGCCAAAGCCTTGACGAACCCGCGCTGCGCCGCCTTCAGGGCGGTATAGGCGGGGTTCATCGCCCCGCCGTGCTGCCCCTGGGCCGACGACAGGACCAGGAAGCGGCCACGGCCCGTATCGCGCAGGTGCGGCAGGGCGGCGTGCGCTAGGTGATGCAGGGCGTCGAGCGAGACACCGGCCTGCTCGGCCCACAAGGCGTCGTCGATGTCTTCCAGCGGCGTGGGCTTCGCCAAGGTGCTGGCGGCGTTGTGGACCACGATGTCCAGCCCGCCGAAGGCCTGGACCGTCGCCTCGACCGTGCACCGCACCGCCGTCGCGTCGCAGACATCGGTGGCGACGAACAGCGCCCGGCCGCCCTCGGCTTCGATCACGGCGACCGTCTCCTGGCCGCCGGCGGGGCTGCGCGCCGCCACGACGACGCGCGCGCCGGACAGCGCCAGAGCTCTAGCCAGGCCCCGGCCGACTCCGCCGCTGGCGCCGGTGACGATCGCGACGCGGCCCGCCAGCAGGCCGGCCATCGAGGTCCAGTCCAGCGTCGTCATGGCACCATCCATTCGCCGCCGTCGACCATCAGGGTGGCGCCCGTCACGCCACGTCCGGACGGGCTCGCCAACCAGGCGGCCAGGGCCGCGATCTCGGTGCGGGCGTCGGGACGCCGGCCCAGGGCGATGGGAACCGCGTCGCCCTTGGCCGCTAGGTCGGCGGCGTCGAAGTGAGGCGACAGGGCGCGCGGCGCGGCCGCCGCCCAGTTCACCGTCACGCCGGTCGCGCCCCATTGGCGGGCGATGGATTTCATCAGGCCGCGCTGGCCTTCCAGGGCGGTGCTCAAGGCCACCATGCCCGAGCCGCCGACCAGCGACAGGGACGGCGCCAGGAACAGGATGGTCCCTCGCCCCGCCGGCTTCATCCGCGCCCCGAGCGCCGCCAGCACCCGCATCGCGATCCGGATCGGATCCGCCGCTCCGGCCCGCCAGGCCTGAAGGTCCAGATCGCTCAGCAGGCGAAGCGCCGTCGTCTCGTCGCCGAGCAGGCTCAGCACGACCAGGGCCGGCGCGCGGTCGGGACCCAGGGCGGCCGCAAGGGCGGCGTCGACGTCCTCGCGCGACCCCGCCCAACGCGGATCGCGCGACGTGACGACCTCGGCCCCGGCGTCCCGCAGCCCCTCGCCGACGCCGGACAGCAGCGGCAGCCCCAGCTCGACGACCAGGGCCAGCGCCCCGTCCAGGGCGCCGTGGGTTGAGGCCGATGCGGTCATCCCCGCTCCATCTCCAGGTCGATCAGGGTCAGCTGGCGAAAACCGCGGCCGACGGGGTGCTCTTCGGTGACGCCGATCCCGCCATGCAACTGCACGGCGGCCTGGCCGACCAGCTTGCAGGCCTTTGCGACCACCGTCCGCACCTGGGCGATGGTCTTGCGCCGCATCTCGGCCTCGGGGTCTTCGACGGACAGGGCGGCCAGCATGGCCATCGAGCGCGCCTGCTCCAGCGCCACGAGCATGTCGGCCGCCTTGTGCCGCAGGGCCTGGAACGACGACAGCGGCTCGCCGAACTGGCGGCGCGTCCTCAGGTGCTCCAGCGTGGCGTCCAGAAGGGCTTGCATCAGGCCGACGGCCTCCGAGGCGCGGAAGGCGACCAGATGCTCGCGGGCCCTTTCGGTCAAGGTCGCGGCGTCGGGCCCATGCGCCAGGACGGCGCCGACCTCCACCCCAACTTCGTAGAAGCTGATCTCAGAGGCAGGCGTCCCGTCGAACAGTTGGTGGTCGCGGCGTGACACGCCCTGGGCGTCCAGCGGAACGATGAGTACGATCGGCCCGCCGTCGGTCGTGGCCGTGACCACCAGTCGTGCGTCGCCGGCGACGTGGACGACATTGGTCTTGCGGCCCGACAGGATCCAGCCGTCGCCGGACGATCGCGCCCGCGTCCGCCGGGCCTGGCCGCTGGGCATGCCCAGCTCCTCATGCCCCCAGGCGAATTGGACCTCACCGGCGGCCAAGCCAGCGATCAAGCCCGACGGCGGGACGGGCGCCAGCCGCAAGGCCGTCCCGGCCGCGACGATCGAACTGGCGTAGGGCGTCAGGACCTGGGCTCGCCCGGCCGCCTCGGCCAGGATCATCGTCTCGACCGGCCCCAGGCCAAGCCCGCCGTCTTGCTCGGCGAACGGCGCGGCCAGCAGGCCCAGCTCGGCCATCCTGGCCCACAGGTCGCCGGATGGATCGCCAGCCGCCTGGGCGAACAGGCGGTCGGCCGTATCCTTCAGCATCGCCTGGTCTTCGGAAAGCTCGAAGTTCATCCCGCCCTCACAAGCCCAGCACGCTCGATGCGATGATGTTCTTCTGCACTTCGCTGGCGCCGCCGTAGATCGAGGCCGCGCGCAGGGTGAAATAGTTCGACGCCGCCTCGGACGGCGCCTCGCCCTGGCCTTCGTAGACGAAGGCGTAGCCGGCCGGCCCGACCACGCGCAGCAACAGCTCAGAAGCCGCCTGCCGCAGTTCGACGCCCTTGATCTTCAGGATCGACGAGCGCGGATCGACCTGCCCGGCCTGCTGCGCCGCCAGGACGCGCAGCTGGGTGATCTCCAGCGCCCGGAGCTCGGCCTCGATCGCGGTCGCCTCGGCGGCGTGCCGTGCTTGCGCGGCTTCGGTCAGGCCCGCTTCGACGCTGGCCAGGGCGTCGGCGACCCGCGCCAGGATTCGCCGGGTCATACCGATCCGGGCGATGCCGGTGCGCTCGTTGGACAGCAGGTACTTGGCGTAGGTCCAGCCCTGGTTCTCTTCGCCCACCCGGTCGCCGACCGGCACCCGCACATCGTCCAGGAACACCTCATTGACCTCGTGGCGGCCGTCGATGGTGATGATCGGCCGTATGGTGACGCCCGGGCTCTTCAGATCGATCAGCAGGAAGCTAATGCCGCCCTGCTTCTTGGCCGCCTTCGGATCGGTGCGCACCAGGGTGAACATCCAGTCGGCCCGGTGCGCCATGCCCTGCCAGAGCTTCTGGCCGTTGACGACATAGTGGTCGCCGTCGCGCACCGCCGTGGCGCTGAGCGCCGCCAGGTCGGATCCGGCGCCCGGCTCAGAGAACCCCTGGGCCCACCAGATGTCCAGGTTGGCCGTCGCCTCCAGGAAACGCGCCTTCTGCTCGTCGCTGCCATAGGCGATCAGCACGGGTCCGATCATCGAGACGTTGAACGACAGCGGCTCGGGCGCGCAGGCCGCGTACAGCTCGTCCATGAAGATGTAGCGCTGCACGGCGCTCCATCCCGGACCGCCCGCCGACGCCGGCCAGCTGGGCGTGGCCCAGCCAACCCGGTTCAGCGTCCTTTGCCACTCGACCACGTCGGACTTGTCGAGGGCCCGGCCCTGCTCGACCTTGCGGCGGGTGTCCGGCGACAGGTTCTGGGCCATGAAGGCCCGGACCCGGTCCCGGAACGCGATGTCCTCTGGGGAAAAGCTCAGGTCCACGGGTCAGCCGATCCGCACCAGGGCGTCGCCGACCAGGGTGACAGGGCCGTCGACGACCGTCGCCCGCAGCGTCAGCTTGGCCAGCCGCTCGCCCTTCTGTTCGACGATCTGCTCGACGATCCCGTCACAGGCGACCGTAGCGCCCAAGGGCGTGATTGCGGCGAACCGGACGCCGAACTGGCGGACGGCCGTCGCCCCGGCCCAGTCGGTCAGGGCCCGGCCCAGATAGGCCATCGACAGCATGCCGTGAGCAAAGACGTCGGGGAAACCCGCGGACGCGGCGAACGCCTTGTCCACGTGGATCGGGTTGTGGTCCCCCGACCCGCCGGCGAACAGGGCCAGGGTCAGGGGCGTGATCGGCCCGGTCGTCAGGGTCGGCAAGGGGTCGCCAGCTTTCAGGGTCGATAGGTCATGCGTGCTCATGCCGGCCTCAGTTCCTGATCACCGCGACGCTTTTCAGCGTGGCGCAGACGACGTCGTCCTGGTTGCGGGCCAGCGTTTCGAGCACGACGAACTCCAGGGCCCCGTCCTTCTTGTCGTAGATGTCGGCCACGGTCTGGCGCAGGCGAAGGGTGTCGCCGACGCGGATCGGATGGTGATGCTCGAACACCTGCTCGCCGTGGAGCATGCGGGCCAGATCGGCCTCGATCACGTCCAGCACCAGGTTCTTCTTGAACGGGCTGAGGTTCAGCAGGGTCTGGGGATAGGTGGGCGGGGTGGGGATCCGCTCGTGACCGGCCGCGCGCGCCGCTTCGGCGTCCAGGAAGACTGGATTGGTCTCGCCGATCGCCTGACAGAACAGGCGCAGTTGACTGAGTTCGACGTCGATCGAGACCTCTTCCGTCGTGGCGCCGATATGCTTGCGGTCGATCATGGAACTCCTCGCGGACGACTGTCCGTTTGAATCCCACGGGCGCGAGGCGGGGGCGAGTCCGCGCCAAAGGCTATCGCTGTTGCGATCAAGCGCCTCGCGCCACGCGACGGCGCGAAGACCATCCCTTACCTAGATCGGGGGATCGCAACAGGATCGAGATCATGACGCGACTGGCAGGTTTGGTTTCCATCATCACCGGCGCGGCGTCGGGCATCGGCGCGGCCACGGCCGAGCTGTTCGCGGCGGAGGGCGCGCCGGTCGTGATCGCCGACATCGCGCTGGACAAGGCGGAAGCCACGGCCGAGCGACTGCGCGCCGGCGGCGGCGAAGCGATCGCCATGGCTTGCGACATCGGCTCGGAGGACTCGGTCAAGGCCGTGGTCGCCGACACGGTCGCCGCCTTCGGCAGGATCGACGTCGTGGTCAACAACGCCGCCGCCACCTTCCTGTCGGCCACCCAGGACGGCCCGCTGCTGAAACAGAGTGTCGAGTTGTGGGACACGCTGATGGCGATCAACCTGCGCGGCCCGATGCTGATGTGCCGGGAAGCCGTCCCGCACATGGTCCGCCAGGGCGGCGGCGCGATCATCAACATCTGCTCGAACTCGATGTTCCTGGGCGACCTGGGCAACACGGCCTATGCCTGCTCGAAGGCCGGCCTCGCGACCCTGACCCGCTATGTCGCCGCCCAGCACGGGATCGACGGCGTGCGCTGCAACGCCATCTCTCCCGGCTACATCCCGACCAAACCGGTCACCGACAAACGGCGCGCCAAGCTCGAAAAAGCCCTGCTGCGGCAGAACACCGTTCCCCGCGGCGGAGTGCCGGAGGACATCGGCTGGATGGCGGTCTACCTGGCGTCCGCGGAATCCGCCTTCGTCAATGGTCAGGTCTACAGCGTCGACGGCGGCGCCCAGTCCCACGCGCCGCACATGCCCGACCTGCGCGACTTCCTGGCGGGGTGAGGGCCACTCCCACCACGGCTCTGGGGCGTTTTCAAATCCACCTCATCCTGAGGTGCTCGTCGCGAGCGGCGAGCCTCGAAGGACGCACAGACTGAGCCGCCCTGCGTCCTTCGAGGCCCGCTGCGCGGGCGCCTCAGGATGAGGAAGACAAATTGTTCCTGTCGCCGTCGAGATCTAAGGCGCCGCCGGCCGGCGGGTGATCGCCGAGACGTCCGCATCGCCCCAGAAACTCTTCCAGGTCGGGAAGCGCGGCAGCATCATCGGCGGCGCGTGCTTGGGCGTCGGACCGGGCCAGCGCGCGAAATCCGCGTCCTGCGGCCTCTCCAGCACGTCGCAGGTGTAGAAGAAGTCCTCGACCCGCCGGGCGAAGTACCAGACCCCGTCCCGCCGCTCATAGGTGTCGAAATAGCAGATGGCCTGGACGATCCACTGGTCGCCGAACTCATGCTCGGCCCGGCAGTAGACGCGGCCTTCGGCGACGTCGCCGTCGATGCGGTCGATGGCGTGGCCGGTGATGGTGTGGACGGTGCGATAGAAGTCGCGCACGGCCGGCTCGATGAAGCCGCGCAGGGCCTCGCGCCCCTTGCCGCGCCGGCCGCAGTCGATGTCCTCGACGAACATGCCCAGCCATTCGTCGATGTCGCGCCGGTCGACGGCCATGGCGTAGCGGACGGCCAGTTGCTGGATCGCCAGGTGGGACTCGATCCGGTCCAGCCGCTCCAGGACGCCCACGTCGGTCATTCCCCGTCCTTGAGGCTGACGCGCCCGTCCGCAACCCGCCCCCGGAAGCCGGTGTCCAGGCGCTCGTAACGGGCGGCCCGCCCGGGGCCCGAGGTCACGAGAATGCGCCCCTCGCCGTCGGTCTCCAGCGTCCATTCGGCCGTATCGTAGGCCGCATCCTCGCCGGGCGCGGCGATCAGGATCAGGGGCCCCAGAAGGGTCATGCGGTGCGGACGAAGGCCCAGCGCCTCCAACGCCGCGGCGGCCGGGCCTCGCGCGCCGACGACCGGCAGGTCGCCGAACACCTTGGCGGCGTCCAGGCCGAACATCGCCAGGCCGTCGACGGTCTGCTTGGTGACGCCGAGCACCGCGTGCAGCGGAAATCGTCGGGCGTACATCTCGACCCGGCCCGCGTCCCAGGGCGTGGCCATCCCGTTCATCACCTGCGCGCCCAGCCGCATGGCGGCCAGGTAGTAGGGCCAGAACTGGCCGCACTCGCTGTAGTTATGCACCAGGTCGATCAACGAGCCCGCCTCGACGCCCAGCGCGCGCAGTTGCCCCTCGGCCCAGTCGACGTCGGCCAGGACGTCCCGGTTCGAGAGCGGATAATGGACCAGGCCGCTGGCCATGGGCGCGCTGCCGACGCCCCAGATCGCGTCCGGCGCGTCGAAGGTCAGGGCGGCCGAGGTCACGGGCGGAGCATCCAGCACGGCTGTGGTCATCCTCAGGCCTTTGCGACGCGGGGGATCTTGTGGGGCGGGCCCAGCTTGATCAGTTCGCTGTTGGGGATCAGCTCGACCTGCGGGCGGATCTTGATGCGCGCCTCGACCTGGTCGGCCACCCGGCGGGCGACGTCCTCCAGGTCCGGCTCGCCGTCATAGCCGACGCGGAGCTTCAGCTCGGTAAGCTCGCGTTGCGGGCGGATGATCTGGAACAGGGCGGCGGCGGTCTCGGGCACTTCCTCGACCGCCGTCCAGATGTCGCGCGGCAGGATCGAAACGCCGTCGACGACCACCTCGTCGCCCAGTCGGCCGGCCAGCCACAGCCGCACGTGCTCTCGGCCGCAGGCGCAGGGCGCCTTGGTGTAGCGGACGAAGTCGCCGGACCGGTAGCGGATCAGCGGGTCGGTCTTGTTGTGGATGGCCGTCACCACCAGTTCGCCGCCCTCGCCGTCGGCGACATGGCGATCGCCGCCCGGCTCCAGGACCTCGACGATGGCGATGTCCTCCCAGGCGTGGAACCCGTCCTTGGCCTGGCACTCCCAGATCGTGCCGGAATCGCCCAGGCTGGAAAATTCGAACACCTTGACGCCCCAGCGATCCATCGTCCGCTGCATGCGCGGCCCGATCGGCTCGCCGCCGTAGATGCAGGCCTTGAAGCTGGAAAACAGGTCGACCATGTCGATCCCCTTCTCCCGCTCCAGCCGCTCCAGGCCGTAGATCACCGGCGAGGACAGCATGAAGAAGATCGTCGGCCGGTACTTCAGGATCCACTCGACCGCCTGCTCCACCTCGTTGGGATCGTGGTTGAGCATCAGCGGAATGGCGCCGGCCGCCCGGGTGATGCGATGGGCCACGCCCCGCAGGACCGTGCTCAGCTCCAGCACATAGTCGCCGGGACGCAGGCCCAGGTGCCAGTATTCCCGGGGGGTGAAGGGCCCCTCGTAGGGCCGGTTCCAGCGTTCGGCGAAGAGAGTGGGATCGCCGGTCGTGCCCGAACTGGACCCGATGTTGTGGATCTCGGCCCGATCGACGCAGAGCACGCCGCCGAAGGGGTCGTCGTGGCGGTCGCGGAAGTCTCGAAGCGTATCCTTGTCCATGAACGGCGCGCGGGCCTTGAAGTCGTCCAGGGACGTGATGCTCAGCGGGTCCACCCCGGCCGCGCTCCACACCTCGCGCACGATCGCCGATCGCTCCGCCACCCAGGCCAGCTGCTCCAGGAGCTTGTTTTCCTGCAGAACCTCGATCTCGGCCCGCGAGGCCGTTTCCACCGCGTCCAGGAAGGGCTTGTCGCTCCACTTGGCGACGTTCTCCCTCTGGTACGCGACGCTGTTGCCCGACGGGTTGAGCGCCATGGCGTCGGAAGGATCGGCGGCGGCGTCGAGCATGCTCGGTGTTCCCTAAGGCCCGCGGGCGCGCCGTCTGACGCGGCGTTGTCGCAGAGTTGTATATTGGCCCCAACCCTCGGATCGAAGCCAGCGGCGCGGTTGATCGGGCATGCGATAATCGGCCGAACAAGGTGGCGCCGCCAGGCTGCGGACGCCACGATCCGCATCCAGGTTGCGCCCGAGGAAGACGATATGACGGCCGGTTCCGGCGACGAGCAAAGTCCGCTGTTCCAACCGCTCGCCGTTGGCCCGCTGACCCTGAAGAACCGCGTCGTGATGGCGCCGATGTCGCGGTATTTCTGCCCCGACGAGATCCCGCACGACGACGTGGTCCGGTATTACGCCCGACGCGCCCGCGGCGGGGTGGGCCTGATCGTCACCGAGGCCACCTATATCGGTCACCCCTCGGCGCACAGCTATGAGAACGTGCCGCGGTTCTATGGCGAGGCCTCGCTGGCGGGCTGGAAGCGGGTGGTCGAGGCCGTCCATGCCGAGGGCGGCAGGATCATGCCGCAGCTGTGGCACACCGGCAGCTTCCGCGAGATCGGCATGGCGCCCGACCGCGAGGTTCCGGGCTTTGGCCCCTCGGAGAACCTCAACGCCTTCGAGAACACCACCCACCTGACCAAGCCGATGAGCGAGACCGACATCGCCGACGTCATCGACGCCTATGCGGTCGCGGCGGGCCACGCCCAGGCCCTGGGCTTCGACGGGGTCGAGCTGCACGCCGCCCACGGCTATCTGATCGACACCTTCTTCTGGCACGAGACCAATCGCCGGAACGATCCCTGGGGCGGCCCCACCCTGGCCGCGCGGGCCCGCTTCGGGGTTGAGGTGGTCAAGGCGATCCGGCGCAAGGTCGGTCCCGACTTCCCGCTGTCGTTCCGCTGGTCGCAGTTCAAGCAGCAGGACTATCGCGCCCGGCTGGCCCAGACGCCGCGCGAGCTGGAGACGCTTCTGGGGCCGCTGTCCGACGCCGGCGTGACGATCTTCCACGCCTCGACCCGGCGCTTCTGGGAGGCGGGCTTCCGCGACCTGTCGGAAAAGACCTTGGCCGGCTGGACCCGGGAGATCACGGGCAAACCCGTCATCGCCGTCGGCAGCGTCGGCCTGGCCGGCGTGGCCTCGACCGCCAAGACCGCGCCGGGCCAGGTCAACAGCGCGACGGTCAGCTTCGCCGACGCCGCCCTCGATGGCGTCGAGCGGGTCGAGGCGCTGATGGCGGCCGGCGAGTTCGACCTGATCGCGGTCGGCCGCGCCCTGCTGGCGGATCCCGATTGGACGGACAAGGTCCGCGAAGGCCGGCTGGACGAACGCATCCCCTTCGAGAAGGAACTGCTGGCCAGCCTCTATTGATCGTCACGCCGGTCCGGCGGCTTCCACCAGCATGGCCATCGGCCCGAACGTCTCCACGGCGTCGAACTGGTCCTGGGAGCGCAATCCGATCAGTCCAGCGAACCCCAGGGCCGACAACGATACGCCCGCGGCCGTCTCCACGCGCCGCGGCACGAGCATCAGCCAGTCGCGGGTGATCAGCAGATTGTAGGCGGCCAGCTCGCCGGCCTGGCCCGGCTCCAGCGCGCCGTAGGCGTCCTGGACCAGCCCCAGCAGCCGGTCGGTCGCGGCGGGCAGGTCGTCGAACGCACCGGCTTCGAAGCGGTGCAGCCGGTGGGCGAAAGGCAAGGCCGAGGTTCCGATCATCGCCGCCACCGACGGCTCGTAGTCCGGGATGAACTGCAGGTGCCGATGCCGCTGGCTGGCGCCGGCCTGGCCGTTGCTGTTGAAGAAGATCAGCCCCGGGCTCTGCGCCAGCATCAGGGCGCAGGCCTCCAGGTCAGCCCGCTCCAGCGGTTCTCCCTGCTCGACGAACTGGCGGGTGATCAGCACAAGATGGCCGGTGAACGCCTGGAACTTGTTGAGGATCGCCACGTGGGTGTCCGACAGGTCCGCGACGAACAGGTCCTGTTCGAACGGCAGGAACGGATTGGTCGACGACTTGTCGCCGGCGCGCGGCATCTTGGCCGCCACGTCCTTCATCGCCAGGCTCGAGAGCCATTCGACCCGGAAGACCATGCCGGCGTCCTCGACGACCCGTTGCTCGGCGACCACCGGCAGCAAGGCGCCGGTGGAAAGCGCATGGGCTTCAGCCCGGCTGATCGCGGTCTTCAGATCCAGGGTCGTCATGCTGGTCTCCCGTTCGGTGCGCCGCCATTGTTCTGTCCCCGCCGGCGCTCGGCGAGGGCCCTCACTTCGGCATCGCGCATCCGATGCCTTGGACCCGCCGCTCGTCGGGCGGTAGACGGGTCGCTATCGCCTTGGCGAACACAGGAGATCCCCATGAGCTCGCCCTTCGACCTGACCGGCCGCGTCGCCTTGGTGACCGGCGCCTCCTCGGGACTGGGCGCGAGGTTCGCGCGGATGCTGGCGGCGCAAGGCGTGAAGGTCGTCGCCGGCGCGCGCCGCCTGGACCGGCTGAAATCACTGGCCGAGACGATCCGGGCGGAGGGCGGACAGGTCGAACCCGTCGAGATGGACGTGGAGGACGAAGCCTCCATCCAGGCCGCCTACGACCACGCGGAGGCGACGTTCGGCACGGTCGACATCGTCATCGCCAACGCCGGCGTCAACGCCCAGGGCCCGGCCACCGACCTGGCGGCCGACGACCTGGGCCAGCTTCTGCGGATCAATGTCCAGGGCGTCTATCTGACGGCCCGGGAGGGGGCGCGCCGGCTGATCGCCTCGCCTGATCCGTCGCGGGGCCGAGTCATCCTGCTGGGCTCGGTGGGTTCGCTGCGGCCGCTGGCGGGGCTGACGGCCTATTCGGCGTCCAAGGCCGGCGTCGCCATGCTGGGCAAGGGCCTGGCCCGGGAATGGGCCCGTCACGGGATCAACGTCAACACCATCTGTCCCGGCTGGATCGTCACCGAACTGAACGCCGAATGGCTGGCCGGCGAAGGCGGGCAGAAGCTGGTCAAGACCTTCCCCCGCCGCCGGGTGATGACCCCGGACCACCTGGACGGGCTGGTCACCTTCCTGAGCTCGGACGCCTCCAGCGCCATCACCGGCGGCGTCTTCGCCGCCGACGACGGCCAGTCCCTGGCCTAGCGACGGCGGCTCGGTCCCGGGTCATCGCCCGGACCATCGTAAGCGCGATCAGAAACCCCGAACGCGCGGGTTTGGTTGAGGCCGCCTTCCCGCCGCGCGTAAGACAGGACGTCAGCTTCGGGAGTTTCCATGTCCGCCGTCGAATACGCCGTCGAGAACGAGGTCGCGGTCCTCACCGTCGCCTACCCGCCCGTCAACGCCCTGAGCCTGGCGGTCCGCACGGGACTGGCCGAGGGCCTGGCGCGGGCCCTGGCCGACAGCGGCGTCAAGGCCGTCGTGGTCATCGGCGGCGGCTCGACCTTCATCGCCGGCGCCGACATCAGCGAGTTCGGCACCCCTAACAGCGCCGCCGAACCCCGGCTGCAGACCCTGCAGGCCCAATTCGAGGCCAGCGCCAAGCCGATCGTCGCGGCCATCCACGGCACAGCCCTGGGCGGCGGTCTCGAACTGGCGCTGACGGCCCACGCCCGTGTCGCGGTCGCCTCGGCCAAGGTCGGCCTGCCGGAGGTCAAGCTGGGCCTGCTGCCCGGCGCCGGCGGCACGATCCGCCTGCCGCGCCTGACCGGCGTCGAGGTCGCCCTGGAGGCCGTCACCACCGGCCGTCACATCGGCGCCGTCGAAGCCGAACGGCTGGGCGTGATCGACGCCATCGTCGATGATCTGCGCAGTGGTTCCGTGGCCTACGCCCTGAAGCTGGCGACCGACGGCGCGCCGGCCCCGGTGCGCGACCGCAACGACAAGGTCGGCGGCGTCGATCCCAAGGTGTTCGAGGACTTCCGCGCCAAGAACCGCAAGAAGTGGCGCGGCCAGATCGCCCCCGCCCGCATCGTCGACGTCATCGAGGCGGCGACGAACCGAAGCTTCGACGAGGCCAAGGCCTTCGAGAACCAGGCCTTCGCCGAGCTGATGGCCAGCGACCAGCGCAAGGCTCTGATCCACTACTTCTTCGCCGAGCGCGAGGCCCGCAAGATCCCCGACGTGCCGGCCGAGGTGAAGCCCCTGCCCGTCCGCAAGGTCGTGGTGATCGGCTCGGGCCTGATGGGGGGCGGCATCGCCATGTCGTTCGCCAACGCCGGCATCGCGGTCAAGCTGCTGGACGTCAACGCCGAGGCGCTGGAGCGCGGCATGGCGGCGGTGCGCAAGACCTACGAGACCTCGCTGTCGCGAGGCTCGATCAGCCATGCCCAGATGGACGAGCGGCTGGGCCGCATCCAGCCCATCGGCGGCTATGATGACCTGGGCGACGTCGACATGGCCATCGAGGCGGTGTTCGAGGACATGGCCCTGAAGCAGGAGATCTTCGCCCTGCTGGACAAGGCCACGCCGCCGCACGCCATCCTGGGCACCAACACCTCGTCGCTGGACATCGACCAGATCGCCTCGGCCACCAGCCGCCCCGACAAGGTGATCGGCGCCCACTTCTTCAGCCCGGCCAACGTGATGAAGCTGCTGGAGGCCGTGCGCGGCTCCCAGACCAGCGCGGAGACCATCGCCACGGTGATGGCGCTGGGCAAGCAGATCGGCAAGGCGCCGGTGCTGGCCGGCAACTGCGACGGCTTCATCGGCAACCGCATGCTGCAGTACTACACGGTCAACGCCGAATACATGCTGGAGCGCGGCGCGACGCCGGAGCAGATCGACCGTGTGGCCGAGGCGTTCGGCATGGCCATGGGGCCGCTGGCCATGCGCGACCTGGCCGGCATGGCCCAGGCGGTCAACGTCCGCGCCGTCCGCAAGAAGGCCCTGCCCGTCGACGAACGCATGCCCGAGTTGGTCGAGCGCATGGTCGAGGCCGGACGCATCGGCCAGCGCTCGGGTTCGGGCTTCTATCGCTACGAAGGCCGCGACCGCCTGCCCGATCCCGAGGCCATTGCGATCATCACCGCCGAGGCCCAGCGCCAAGGCATCGAGCAGCGCACCTTCACGGACGAGGAGATCCTGGCTCGCCTGTTCCATCCCCTGGTCAACGAAGGCGCCAAGGAGCTGGAGGAAGGCATAGCGATCCGGGCCAGCGACATCGATGTCGCCTGGGTCAACGGCTACGGCTTCCCCATCCATACCGGCGGCCCGATGTTCTGGGGCGAGCAGATCGGCCTGGACAAGGTGCTGGAGACCGCGCGCGTGCTCGGCGCCGAGAACGGCCAGACCCGTTGGGGGCCGTCGAAGCTGCTGGAACGACTGGTCGCCGAGGGCAAGGGCTGGAAGGACGCCCCGGCCCTGATCGCCCAGGGCCTGTAGGATCACAGCTCATGGCCTTCCTGCTCGACGACGACCAGCGCCAGATCGTCCGGGAGGCCGAGCGCCTTTTGGCCGACAGCTTTTCGCCCGACCGCCTGCGCGGCCTGCTGGAGCGAACCGGAAGCCATGACGAGGTCTTCTGGACCGCGTGCCGGGAGATGGGCTGGACCGCGATCACCCTCGCCGAGGCGCATGGCGGCCTGGACCTGGGTCCTGTCGAACTCTGCCTGACCGCCCAGGTCGCCGGCCGCTTCGCCGCCGGCGCGCCTTTCCTGTCAACCAGCTTCGGCGTCAGCGAGGCCCTGCGCCTGCATGGTGCGCCTGAGCTTCGGGCCAGGCTTCTGCCGAGCCTGGGAAGGGGCGAGACGATCGGCGCGGTCGATCTGTCCGCCGCGCTCGACGGCG
This sequence comes from Caulobacter sp. Root1472, assembly GCF_001426985.1. NCBI lineage: Bacteria > Pseudomonadati > Pseudomonadota > Alphaproteobacteria > Caulobacterales > Caulobacteraceae > Caulobacter > Caulobacter sp. Root1472. The sequence continues at coordinate 211,169 of NZ_LMFX01000012.1, forward strand.
TCCGCCCACCCGAGCTTCGCAACGGCGCGCTGCATGGCGCGCTTGGCCCGGTCGCGGCCGGTCTGCAGGCCGGCTTGCTGGTCACCCTGGCGCAGGACGTGGCGACCGGGACCAACGTCCTGGCGCTGGTCGAGCTCGACGCCCGGACTCGTCGGGCCCCGGTCCAGACTTTCGATAACAGCCGCGGCTATGCCGACCTGACCTTCGAGGGGGCCCCGGCCATGATCCTGGTCGCGACGGACGCCCGGAAGGCCGCGCTGGACCTGCTGGCCCGCGTGGCGGCCGTCGTCGCCTTCGAACAGTTGGGCGTCGCCGAGGCGTGCCTGGAGCGGGCCCGCGCCTTCGCCAACGAGCGCCAGGCCTTCGGCCAGCCGATCGGCAAGTTCCAGGCGATCAAGCACCGCATCGCCGAGATCTATGTCGCCACCGAGCTGGCGCGCGGCGCGGCCCTGCGCGCCGTCCTGGCCTTGCGCGACAATGCCGACGACCTGGTGATCCGGGCCGGGGCGGCGCGGCTCTGCGCCATCGAGGCCAGCGAACTGGCCGCGCGCGAGGCGATCCAGACCCACGGCGCGATCGGCGTCACCTGGGAGCACGACCTGCACCTCTACTATCGCCGCAGCCGCGCCCTGGCGCTGGAACTGGGCGCCGCCGGGCGCTGGGAGGATGTCGTGGCCGAACGCTTGGTCGCCCGTCATGCCAAGGACCTGACCGCATGAGCGCCCTTTCCCCCGAACTGGAGGCCTTTCGCGCCCGCGTCGTCGCCTTCATGGAGCCGCATGTCGCTGAGTTCGGCCAGGCCGCGCGTCTGGGCCTCTCGCTGGACGACGACGTCGCGCTCGCCCGTCGCTGGCAGGCGACCAAGGCGGCGGCGGGCTTCGCGGGCCTGACCTTCCCCACCGAGTATGGCGGCGCGGGCCTCAGCCAGATCGAGCAGGTCCTGTTCGTCGAGGAGGAAGCCGCGCGCGGCTTTCCCTCGGCCTATTTCGTGATCAGCCTGTCCATGCCGATCCCGATGATGCTGCGCTACGCGACGCCCGAGCAGAAGGCCCGCTTCGTGCCGCCAGCCCTGCGCGGCGAACAAATGTGGTCGCAGCTGTTCTCCGAACCCTCGACGGGCTCGGACCTGGCGGCGGTGCGCACCCGCGCCGTCCGCGACGGCGACGACTGGATCCTGTCCGGCCAGAAGGTCTGGACCACCTTCGCCCAGTATTCCGACTACGGCGTCATCGTCGCCCGCTCGGACCCGGACGCGCCCAAGCATCGTGGCCTGACCTATTTCTTCGTGGACCTGAAGGCGCCGGGCGTCACGGTCCGGCCGATCCGGCAGCTGCACGGCGCTGAGGAGTTCAACGAGGTCTTCTTCGACGACGTCCGCATCCCGGACGCCTGGCGCCTGGGCGAGGTCGGGGCGGGCTTCCGCCTGGCCGTCGAGACCCTGATGATCGAACGCTATACGGCCGCCGCCGACGAGACCGGTTTCGGTCCGCCGCTCGACGCCCTGGTCGCCCTGGCCCAGGAAACCCAGGTGGACGGCCGGCCGGCCAGCCAGGACGGCCGCGTCCGCGGCGTCATCGCCCGCGCCTTCGCGACGCAACAGGCGCTGTCGGCCATCCACGAGAAGTCCGTCCTGGAACTGGCCGCAGGCCGCGAGCCCGGCCCCGAGGGCTCGATCCACAAGCTGGTCGGCGCGCGGGGCCGGCGCGAGGTCGCGATCTGCGCGCTGGACCTGCTGGGCGCGGACGGGCTGCGGTTCGACGCCGGCGCCCATCCCCGCCCCAAGACCGACTTCGCCATGTCGTGGATGGACCAGCCCACCCTGCGCATCGCCGGCGGGACCGATGAGATGCTGCTGAACACCGTGGCCGAACGGATCCTGGGCCTGCCGCAGGACTATCGGCCCGACAAGGCGCCGCGCTGAGGCCAAGGGGCCTTGGGTTGTGACTCTCCACGCTTCCCCTTTTTCACCGACGGTTGTTGGTGATGATGAGAATGGTCAGGCCGTTGACGGCCCTCCGATGTGGCCGCCGGCAGACAAAAAAAGGGGCGGAGATCACTAGGATCTCCGCCCCTTCAGTTTGATCGAAGGTCGTTAGAACTCGTACTTCAGCCGCACGCCGTAGGTCCGCGGGTCGCCCGGGGTCCGGGCGCTGAAGCCCAGCGAGGAGAAGACGTCGAGCATGGCGAAGTCGTACTTCTCGTTCAGGGCGTTGTTGACGTAGAGACCGATGGAGGCGTTCGTCCCGCCCACATTGCGCAGCTCGGCGTTCAGGTTCACCAGTTCGTAGGCGTAGGTGATCTGGGTCGGGGCGGCGCCGTCGTTGTCGACGAAGCCGTCGCTGTGGAAGTAGCTGACGCCGAACGACAACTCACTGCCGATCTTGTCCGGGATGGTCGGCATGAAGCGGGCCGACAGGCTGTAGACGTTCTTGGGCGTGCGCGAGAAGGCCGTGGCCGATAGGTCCACGCCGTTCGGGTCGATGAACTGCTTGAACTTCCCGTCCGCATAGGCCCAGAAGCCCGACAGCTCGACCGATTGCACCGGCCGGAACAGGAACTCGAATTCCCCGCCCTGGACCTGGGCCTTCTGGGCGTTGGCCGTGACCGTCGTGATCGGGATCACGGTGTTGTCCTGCAGCAGCCGCTGGATGTCCTTGTACTGGCTGCTGTAGAGGGCGAGGTTGGTGCGCAGGAAGGCGCCGTTGAAGCGCCAGTCCGCCTTCACGCCGACTTCGACGTCGTCGACGATCTCGGGCTCGAAAGTCCGGCGCAGGCCGGCCTCGGTCGAGGCGCGGGCCCCGAAGCCGCCGGTGCGATAGCCGTGGCGGTGGGCGACATAGACCAGCTTGCCGTCGCCGAACTTGTAGTCGAGGCTGACATTGTAGGTCGGCTCGCTGTACTTGACGGCCAGCGGCAGGTCGCAGTTGGCCAGGGTCGGCCGGGTTTCAGCGGTGGCCGAATTGTGGTCCTCGTCCATGGTGAAGCGGCAGGCCGTCGCCGTCCGGCTCAGGATGTCGGCTTCGCGCTTGTCCCAGTTGCCCCGCACGCCGGCGGTCAGCGACAGCCCCTTCACGCTCGGGAAGGCGTAGGTGCCCTGGGCGAAGACCGCGTAGCTGGTGTTCTTGGCCTTGACCCAGGTGTTGGCCCAGCCCGGATAGGCGAAGACGCTGGTGGGCTGCACGTCGCCGAAATCGACCGCGCCGGTGACGCTGGCGCCCTGGTCCGAACCCTTTTCGCGGAAGTAGTAGGCCCCGGCGATCCAGTTCAGGTTGCCGCTCTGGCCCAGGATCTGGAGTTCGTCGGAAAACTGGTGCTGGTCGAAGATGCGCTCGATCTCCAGCAGCGGGATCGGCAGGCCGTCGGTGTCTTCGTAGCTGTGCGATTTCACGTCGCGATAGCCGAAGATGTTCTTCACCGAGATGTGGTCGCCGAGATCGTAGACCGTCGAGTTGGCGACGGTCACGGTTTCGACCTTGGAGAACGACGGCGTGCCGCTGGCGGTCTTCAGCGTGCCCCGGGCCTGCTGGTCGGCCAGCATCTGCTGCAGGGTCGGATAGTTGCGCGGCGTCCTCGCCGGCGCGGAGTTGAAGACGCCGTTGGGATTGACGGCGCGCACATACGAGCCGGCGCCGCCCTCGTTGGAGTGATAGGCGTCGACCACCAGGGTGTTGGTCAGGGCGTCGTTCGGATCCCACTTCAGGGAGAACCGCAGCGCCTGGTTGTCGGTGAAGTTGACGTTGCGGCCCAGCAGGACGTCGTAGAGATAGCCGTCGTCCTTGTTGCTGACCACCGCCAGGCGGGCCGCCAGCTTGTCGCCCAGCGGCATGTTGACGACCGCCTCGGTGTTCAAGGTGCCGAAATTGCCAACGGTAACACCGAACGAGCCGCCGGCCTCGTGGGTCGGCGCATTGGGGATCAGTTGGACGATGCCGCCCGTCGAGTTGCGACCGAACAGGGTGCCCTGCGGTCCCTTCAGCACCTGGACGGACGCCAGGTCGAACAGGCCGCCATTGGCGCCCTGCGAGCGGGGCGCGACGATGTCGCCGATATAGAGCGAGACCGACGGGTCGGCCAGGATGGTCAGCTCCTGCTGGCTCTGGCCACGGATCGCGAAGGTCGGGGTGCTCTTGTTGGCGCCGGCGCCCGGGACGATGATCAGGGCCGGAGCCTGGGTGCGAAGGCCCGACACGTTGGTGATGTTGGCGCGCTCCAGGGCCTTGGGCGCCACGGCCGTCACGGCCAGGGGAACGTCCTGCAGGCGCTCCTCCCGCCGCCGGGCGGTGACGATGATGTCGTCGACGGTGGTGACGGTCTGCGCCGAGGCGGCGGCAGGCGGGGCCTGGACCGGCGCGTCCTGCGCGAGCGCGACGGCCGGCACGCCGCACAAGGCGGTCGTAGCGCACGCCAACACGCGCCAATTTCCTCGAATGCCCATGAAGCCTCCCCTTCCTGCGTTTCTATTCCCTAGCCGCCAGTCGTCTGGCCGCGCGAGGTCCGCTCTTCTTCTGGCGGGCTCCCGATGAGACACCCTATGCCCAACGGCGGCCTTGCCTATGCGTCACGCCGTCCTCATCGCGTCAGCGATATGCCCCTTCCATCGGGTGCGGCGGCTGGACGCGGCTACCTTGAGGAGAAAGGCTGGAGCGGACCCGGCGCGGCGTCGGTGTGCTCAGCGAGGCTTCGATGGTTTCCCCCAAGGTGTGGTTCATCACCGGCGTATCCAGCGGGTTGGGGCGCGCGATCGCCGAGGCGGCGCTGTCCGCCGGCCATGTCGTCGTGGGCACCTTGCGCAAGGCCGACCAGTTCGCCGCGTTCGAAGCGCTCGCGCCCGGCCGGGCCCACGCCCTGGCCCTCGACGTCAACGACGCCGCGGCGGTCGGCCCTGCCGTCGAGGCCGCTGTTCGCCTGGCCGGCGGCCTCGACGTGGTGGTCAATAACGCTGGCTACGGGCTGGTGGGCGCGGTCGAGGAACTGACAGAGGCCGAGGCCGCCCGCGAGATGGACACCAACTTCTTCGGGGTGTTCAGAGTCGTGAAAGCGGCGATCCCGCACCTGAAGGCGCGTGGCGGCGGCGCCATCATCAACGTCGGGTCGGTGGCGGGCGCCCGGGGCTTTCCGGGCATGGGGCTCTATTGCGCCTCCAAGTTCGCGGTGGCCGGACTCAGCCAGGCCCTGGCCAAGGAACTCGCGCCGTTCGGCATCCGGGTGACCGTGGTCGAGCCCGGCGGCTTCCGCACCAATTTCGGCGCCGCCAGCATGGCCTGGGCCCAGGCCCCCCTGCCCGACTATGCGGCGATGACGGCCCGTCTGCGGGACTCGATGGAGCGCCCGGTCGTTCCCGCGCCCAACGATCCGGCCCGCGGCGCGGCGGTCGTCCTGGCCCTCGCGGCGATGGAAAACCCGCCCGTCCACCTGGCGCTGGGCGCCGACGGTCGCAAGTACATCCGCGACGCGATCCACGCGCGCCTGGCCGACTACGACCTGCATGTCGACCTGGTCGAGTCGACGGCCTATCCGGTTTAGGTTTCCAGCGGTCGAGCCACCAGCGGCGGCGGGGCATAGGTCTTGTCCAGCAGCGTCGCATGGGGACCGTACAACCGTCCCACCACCTGGAACGGCCCCGCCGGTACGGGCAGCCAGTCGCCCAGGCGATCGGCGGGCGGCGGCGCGTTCTGGAGCAGCAGGGTGAAGCCGCCGTTGGCGTTGCGGCGGATGTCGGCGTCGCGATCGCCGCGCTTATAGCGCCCGGAGGGGTGGGGAACGAGCAGCCGCGTGGCCGCGTCGTAGACCGTATAGGACCAGAAGCCGTCGACCGGCGGCGCCGCGTCGAAGGTCATCGCGTAGGTCGCGGCCGACCCGTCCAGCGCCGCCCCGGCGGCGTCGACCTCGGCGACCATGTAGACCACCTCCGCGGCGCCCGGCCCCCAGATGGCGTATCGGGCCGCGACCGCCCGGGCCAGATAGGCGCCGGAAGAGCCGGTCAACCGATCGCGACCGCCGCGCAGGTCCAGGGGATAGACCCAGCCATTGACCGGCGTGTCGAGGTTGGCCAGCCGATGCTCAATCCTGGCCCGTCCGGCGTCGATCCCGGCCTGGATCGCCGCCGCCTGCTGCGGCGTCAGCACCGAGGCGTCGAAATCCGCGCCGGGCGCCACGCCGATGCCGGCGAAACGCTCGAACAGCGCCGCCTCGTCGGGATGGACGGCCGCCTGGGTCATCAGATGGTTGAAGGTTCCGATGAACTCGGGCGACGGCTGCTCGAAGAACCCCCGTCCTCGCAGGCCGGACGCGGGCGGGGCCGGAAACTCGGCCGCCGGCGGCGCTGGCGGCGGGGCCAGGCCCAGGAACGCGCTGAGCGGGACCAGGGCGTACCGGTCCTGCAGCGCGTGGATGGCGGCCTCGTCGCCCGGCCCTTCGACGATGATCCGGGTGAAGAGCTTGATGATCCAGCTGTCGGCCGTCACCACCTCGTCGACGCCCGGCGGCGAGGGGCCGCTCCAGTCCGGCCCGGCCAGCAGATAGGTCCGCGCCGCGTTGCCCACGTCCAGCGTGCCGCGGGTGAAGAAGTTCATCGTGTACCAGTCGGCGGCCTGAACGTTCTGGAACCGGTGGCCCTCGAACTGCGGGACCTTCAGCACCACGGGCTCGCGCCGCAGATCCAGCCAGGCGGCCGAGTACAGCGTGTCGGTGTTGATCCAGGGGATGACGTTGTTGAACGTCGGGCTGCCCAGGATCCGGAAGTGGGTGAACCGCCCGATCGCCTGCTTCTCCGGCGTGTCGGTGCCCATGGTCTGCCGGTGGAAGAAGCCGTAGGCGATCATCATCGGGAAGGCGTAGACATAGGCCTCCTCGGCGATGGCCGTGATCGTGTCGGACGACAGGGCGGGATCGATTGGCGAGGTCATCGGGCGCCCTCAGACCGCGAACCGGCGGTCGACCGGAATGGAGAAGCGCTCCTGGTAGAACCCCAAACGGCGGCGCAGGTCGCCGGCGTCGAGGCCGAAGTCCTCGGCGGCGTACTCGTGGCCGCCGTGCTTGCCCTGGCGATTGTCGTCGATCCAGGCCTGCATCGCGGACGCGGCCTCCGGGCTCAGCGCGTCGCCAGCGACCGCATAGATGCGTCGCACGCAGCCCAGCGGATCGGCGATCAGGTCGGTGAACTGGATGTCGACGAAGCGTCCTTCATCCTCGGGCCTGTCCTCCACGCCCTTGCGGAGCAGCCGCTCGACGATCGACGCCATGTCCGCCCCCACCGCGTGCGGGTTGGGATGGTCGTAGTAGCGTCGCCCGCCATAGGTCGTCAGGCTGGCCAGCGAGATGATCGCCGGCACGGGATCGCGGTGGGTCTGCACCAGGATGGCGTCCGGAAAGACGCTCAGCAACGGCTTGAGCTGCTCCAGATGCTGCGGCGCCTTCAGCACCCAGCGCTCCCCGCCGCGCAGCCACTGCAGGGTCTGCAGCACGCGACGGAAATAGCGATAGCCTTCGGTATGGTCGAAGGCCTGGTGCCAGCGACTGTAGCTGGGAACGCGGTAGCTCCACTCGAACTGCAGCGAGGCGAAGGCGAAGATCAGCAGGCTGATGTCCTCGTCCGGCTGGTCGGCCGTCAGCTCGTGCATCAGCTTCAGGTCGGGCACGACCTTGTCCAGCATGTCCAGGGACTGACGCATGCGGACCAGGCGCGGGTCGGGGTCGGGCTGCAGCGCCGTCGGATCGCCGTCCGGCAACGGGACGACCTGCTCCCAGAACGGCGAGGAGCGCTTGGCCGGGTCTCGCGACAACAGGCGGTGCAGGATGGTCGTTCCGCTGCGGGGCAGGCCGATGACGACGATCGGGCGTTCGACCGGCTGATCCAGGATTTCCGGATGGCGCCGCCAAAGGTCCTCGAACCGCAGCCGCATGGTCAAGAGACCCGCGAGCTGGTTGAACACCTGCAACCGACCCAGGGCGTGGAGCTCGACCTCTTCGTTCAGCGACCGGCACAGGACGGAAAGGGGCTCGTCCAGCGGCGCCGGACCGAAATCGACCGGTCCGCCGGCCCGCAGGATCGCCTCGGCCTTGAGGGCCTCGGGCGTCAGGGCCAACGCGCTCGCCGCGGGGATCGCGCCGTTCAGCGCGGCCAGTCCTGCGGCGGTGTGCTCAGGATAGGCCAGGGCCCGGGCGCGCCCCGTCAGGGCGGCGTCCGGCGGTAGGGGCATGGACCTCAGCATCCGATCAGCTCCAGGCCACGTCGAGACCGGTATGGCCCCAGTACATCCACGTCCGCACCCGGCCGCCCAGGCCCAGCAGGCGCAGGTTGGGCAGGCGTTCGATCAAGCGTTCCAGGGCGATCCGGGCCTCCAGCCGGGCGACCGGCGCGCCGAGGCAGAGATGGACGCCCGAGCCGAACGACAGGTGCTGGCGCGCCTCGGGCAACGGCCGATCGATGCGGAACTCGTCCGGGGCCTCGAACACCGCCGGATCGCGATTGGCGCCGCAGATCGAGAACATCAGCTTGGCGCGCTCGGGGATGTCATGGCCGTGCATCTGCGTCTCGGAAAGGCTGGTGCGGAAATGCGCCAATACCGGCGGGTCGAAGCGCAGCGACTCTTCCACGGCGTTGTCGATGAGCGACGGGTCGGCCTTCAGCTGCTCCCAGCGTTCGGGCGCCTCCAGCAGCCGCCGCAGCAGGTGGCCGATCAGGTTGGTCGTCGTCTCCTGGCCGCCGGTCAGGAAGGCCAGGCAGATGTTCAGCATTTCCTCGTGCGTCAGCCGCCGTCCCTCGACCCGCGAGACCAGGGCGCGCGACATGAAGTCGTCCGGCAGCACCGCGCCCAGGTGCGAAAGGTCCGGGTCGTCGACGCCCGCCGCGGCCAGCAGGGCCTGGCGCTGCTCGATCAGGGTGGTGAAGTGCGGATAGATCTCCCGCAGCACGACCTCGTAGGAGCCCGGCTCGGGATCCTCGAAGGTCAGGAACTGCAGCGTGTCGCTCCAGCGCTTGTAGTTCTGGTAGTCGGCCTCGGGCGCGCCCAGCATCCGGCACATCATCCGGGCCGGCAGCGGCAGGGCGAACAGGCTGTAGAAATCGCCCTGGCCGTCGGGAATGGCCAGCATCGCGTCGAGCAGTTCGTCGACGATAGCCTCGATCTTCGGGCGCCAGGCCTTGACCATCGGCGGCGTCAGGCCGCGCTGCACCACCATGCGAAACGCGGCGTGGAAGTCGCCGTCGGTCTTGAAGCCGACGTCGCTGATCGAGTCCTTCATCGCGTTGCCGAAGCGGAACGACCAGATCGGATTGCCCTGCAGGATGTCGGTCTTGATCTCGGCGTGGTCGCTCAGGACGTAGTAGTCCGGCCGGCCCGCCTGCGCGGGTTGATGGTGGAAGGGACAGGCGGCGCGCAGGGCGCCGTAGGCCGCGCCGGGATCGGCCAGCGCGTCTTCCTCGAACGGGTCGAAATGGATGTCAGACGCCATGGTGTCCTCCTGAATCAATCCAGCCGCCGCGCCAGGTCGGCGGCCCGTTGCGACAGTTGTCGCCGTCTCTCCGCCGGCGTGACCCAGCGCATGTCGGTCGGCAGGGCGCTCGCCAGGACGTCCAGCTTCACGACGCGCGACCCGCGCACCGAGCGCTCGGTGTCGAACCCGCCGTCCGGCAGCCCCTGCCAGCGATGCAGCATGGTCCCCTGCTCCAACCCGGCGGGATCCAGCCAGTTGTGGACCCCGGGATCGGACAGCGCGACGACATAGGTGATCGTCCCGTCGGCCGAGCGGTGGGCCTGGTGTTGGTTCAGGCTGGAGGTGTGGGCGCCATAGTCCATCGAGGCGCCCCAGGGATCGGCCAGCTGGACGCCCAGATACCGCGCCCCGCACGGATCGATCGTGACGACCAAGGCCTCGTCGACAGCCAGTTCAAAGCGGGCCTCGCTGGTGGCCTGCTGCGTGTAGGAGAAGTTCTTGGCGCGGCCCTTGGCGATCTCGTTGAACGGCGTCCCGAACCACTGGGGCATCAGGCGAAGCCAGTAGTCGATGGACGCGTCGATGGCCGCGACCACCTCGGCGACCAGTTGGCCCTCGGAGCGCGCCGTCGCACCGGGGCCGGCGGTGCGGGTGACCGTCAGCGAGACCGGCGTCTCCGCCGCCCAGTCCTGCAGCGAGTCCCGCACGAAGATCAGGCGGGCGGCGCCGGGGCGGGTCTGCAGGTGGTTGACGCGGCCGCCGGTCTCGTCCGGCCCGACGGTGAAGCTGAACCGCCCTTCGTCGTCCCTGTCCAGTTGGTCGAGGATCAGGACGCCCTGGGACCGGCTGTCGACACCAGACCCCGGATAGGCGTCGAACAGGGTGAAGCTGACATCGGCGCCGGGACGATCGTTGACCTGGCCGTCGATGCGGAAATCGCTGACATCGTCCACGGCGATGACCCGGTAGACGTTGTCGGGATTATCGACCCCGTGCCGAGTTCCGGGCACACGCGTCCCGTCGCGCGCGTGCGGCAGGTTCAGCGTCCAGAACGCCGTGGCCCGGCCTACGTCCATGGCCACCACCGACACCACCGCGCTGAAGGCCATTTCCTCCAGGTTCAGCGGGATGGTCGCCCGGCCGGCCGGCGCCTGCGCCAACGGGTGGGCCTCGAACGCCGCGCGCTTGGCCTCGACGGCCGCCTGGACCGCCGGGTGCGCAAACAGCCGCACGGCGTCGGCCTCGATGGCCAACTGGCCGGGTCCGTTCAGCACCGATCGCACGGGCATGTCCATCTCCTCGGTCCTGGCCGTTTCAGACTTCGTAGTCGATCTCGCCTTCGAGCCAGGCGACGATGCGCTCGGCGGCTTGGACGGGGTCCATCCTGGTGGTGTCGATCACCAGTTCGGGGTGCTCTGGGGCTTCGTAGGGGCTGTCGATGCCGGTGAAGTTCTTCAGCTGTCCGGCGCGGGCCTTTTTGTAGAGGCCCTTGACGTCGCGCTGCTCGGCGATGGCCAGGNGGGGCTTCGTAGGGGCTGTCGATGCCGGTGAAGTTCTTCAGCTGTCCGGCGCGGGCCTTTTTGTAGAGGCCCTTGACGTCGCGCTGCTCGGCGATGGCCAGGGGRGTGTCGACGAAGACCTCGACGAACTCGCCGTCGTCGAGGATCTCGCGGGCCAGGCGGCGCTCGGCGCGGAACGGCGAGATGAAGGCGGTCAGSACGATCAGGCCGGCGTCGACCATCAGCTTGGCGACCTCGGCGACCCGGCGGATGTTCTCCACCCGGTCCTCCTCGGTGAAGCCCAGGTTGCGGTTGAGGCCGTGGCGGACATTGTCGCCGTCCAGCAGGTAGGTGTGGCGGCCAAGCGCGTGCAGGCGCTTTTCCACCAGGTTGGCGATGGTCGACTTGCCCGCYCCCGACAGGCCCGTCAGCCAYACCACCCGGCCGCGCTGGCCCTTCAGGGCCGCCCGCGAGGCCTTGCCCACGTCGGTGTGCTGCCAGTGGATGTTGTCGGCCCGGCGCAGGGCGAAGTTGATCAGCCCCGCCCCGACGGTGCGGTTGCTGATCCGGTCGATCAGGATGAACCCGCCCAGGTCGCGGTTTTGGGCGTAGGGCTCGAACGGGATGGCCTGGTCCAGCGACAGGTTGACCAGGCCGATCTCGTTGAGCTCCAGCTTCTTGGCGGCCAGGTGCTCCAGGGTGTTGACGTTCACCCGGTGCTTGATCTCCGTGACGCTGGCTCCGACCATCCGGGTTCCGATCTTCAGCAGGTAGGCGCGGCCCGGCGGCAGGGGCTCGTCGTCCATCCACACCACGGTGGCCTCGAACTGGCCGGACACGGCGACCGGGTCGTCGGCGGCCACCAGGATGTCGCCGCGGCTGACGTCGATCTCGTCGGCCAGGGTGATCGTCACCGACTGGCCGGCATAGGCCTCGGACAGGTCGTCGGGCTTGGTGACGATGCGGGCCACGGTGCTCTGGCGGCCGGACGGCAGGGACCGGACCTTGTCGCCGGGCTTGACGGTTCCCGCGGCGATCTGGCCGGAAAAGCCGCGGAAGTCGAGGTTGGGCCGGTTGACCCATTGCACGGGCATGCGGAACGACTGGCTGCGCAGGTCGTCCTCGACCTGCACCCCCTCCAGCCAGTCCATCAGGATCGGGCCSTSRWACCAGGGCGAGTCCTCGCCGCGGCTGGCCATGTTGGCCCCGGTCAGGCCCGAGATCGGGATCGGGGTGAACACCTCCAGGCCGATCTGGTCGGCGAAGGCGCGGTAGTCGGCGACGATGGCCTCGAACCGGGCCGGGTCCCAGCCGACCAGGTCCATCTTGTTGACCGCCAGCACCACGTGGCGGATGCCCAGCAGCTTGACCAGATAGGAGTGGCGGCGGGTCTGGGTCAGCACGCCCTTGCGCGCGTCGATCAGGATCACCGCGGCGTCGGCGGTCGAGGCGCCGGTGACCATGTTGCGGGTATATTGCTCGTGGCCGGGGGTGTCGGCGACGATGAACTTGCGCTTGTCGGTGGAAAAGAAGCGGTAGGCCACGTCGATGGTGATGCCCTGCTCGCGCTCGGCGGCCAGGCCGTCGACCAGCAGGGCGAAGTCGATCGCCCCGCCTTGCGTGCCCACCCGCCGGCTGTCGGCTTCGAGGGCGGCCATCTGGTCCTCGAAGATCATCTTGCTGTCGTAGAGCAGCCGGCCGATCAGGGTCGACTTGCCGTCGTCCACCGACCCGCAGGTGATGAAGCGCAGCAGCGACTTGTGCTGGTGGGCGACCAGATAGGCGTCGATGTCGTCGGCGATCAGGTCGGAGGGCTTGTAGACCGTGGCCTTGTCGGCCGTGACGGGGGCGGCGGCGGTCATCTAGAAATAGCCTTCCTGCTTCTTCTTCTCCATCGAGGCGGACTGGTCATGGTCGATGACCCGGCCCTGGCGCTCGCTGGTGGTGGTCAGCAGCATCTCCTGGATCACTTCGGGCAGGGTGGCCGCGGTGCTCTCCACCGCCCCGGTCAGCGGGTAGCAGCCCAGGGTGCGGAACCGCACGCTGCGCATCTGCGGGACCTCGCCSGGGCGCAGCCGGAAGCGMTCGTCGTCGACCATGATCAGCGASCCGTCGCGCTCGACCACCGGCCGCTCGGCGGCGAAGTACAGCGGCACGATCGGGATGGCCTCCAGGTGGATGTATTGCCASACRTCCAGCTCGGTCCAGTTGGAGATCGGRAACACCCGCAGGCTCTCGCCCGGGTGCTTGCGGGTGTTGTACAGCTTCCACAGCTCGGGYCGCTGGTCCTTGGGGTCCCAGCGCTGCTCGGCGGTGCGGAAGCTGAACACCCGCTCCTTGGCCCGGCTCTTCTCCTCGTCGCGCCGCGCCCCGCCGAACGCGGCGTCGAAGCCRTRCTTGGCCAGGGCCTGCTTGAGGCCCTCGGTCTTCCACAGATCCGTGTGCAGGGCGCTGCCGTGGTCGAACGGGTTGATSCCCCGCGCCTGCGCATCAGGGTTCTTGTGGACCAGCAGGTCAAAGCCCAGCTGCGCGGCGATGGTGTCGCGCAGGTCGTACATGGCCCGGAACTTCCAGGTGGTGTCCACATGCAGCAGCGGGAACGGCGGCTTGGACGGATAGAACGCCTTGGCCGCCAGGTGCAGCATCACCGCGCTGTCCTTGCCGATCGAATACAGCATCACCGGCTTCTCGCACTCGGCCGCCACCTCCCGAAGAATGTGGATGCTCTCCGCCTCCAGTCGCTGCAAATGCGTCAGACGCGCAGCCGACAGGGCNGAATACAGCATCACCGGCTTCTCGCACTCGGCCGCCACCTCCCGAAGAATGTGGATGCTCTCCGCCTCCAGTCGCTGCAAATGCGTCAGACGCGCAGCCGACAGGGCGGGGGAGCTGGCGGGAGCGTTCATGGACGGGTCCGCAAAGGCGTCGTGCGACAGCGAGGCGACTGGGGTAGGGGGCAAAACGCGTATCCGCAAATGGAAAGCTCCGCCGACGCACGAAAGCGCGTCGACGGGGCGGTGATCCTGAGCCTGGACCTAGGTCTCGCGGAGGCGGCGGGCAAGGCGGGGAAATCTGCAGGCGCTGTGAGCTTCGGTGGAGCCTCCCGTGTCGCCTGGCGTGGCGAGCGGCGCCGTTTCATGACCAAAAGTTCATTCGCGCAGGGTGGCGAAGCGGCGCATAACGCCGCTATCGGAAAATGGGCTTCCCGATGTCATCCCTGGCCGAATTCATCGCCGCGATCATGCTCTGGCTTTCCTCGATGGCGCTTTGCCAATTCGGCATGGCCGTCGAGCACCAGGCCAAGTCGCCGCCCAAGGCGGAGCGGGTCGTCGCCCGGAGCCCGCGTCAGCAGGCCGTCCAGGCCGTCGAGCATTGCCCCCGCCTACGCACGGCCGAGATCAACGCCTAGGCTTTCACCGCGCCAACCCCTGCCCAGGATGGGAAATCCGGCGGAAGCCGCTATGCGCGCGGGCTTTTCACCGCTAGGTTTATTTGTTGCGTGCGAGAGGGGCGTCCGCGCGGCGATGTTCATCCGGCCCCGAGCCGTTTCGCCCTGGGACTATGGCTGCGTATGAAGCCTAAGAAGCGCCAACCGCTTGATTTCACCGGCATTCCGATGGAGCCGCCGGTCGAGGACGCTGGTCGTCCGGCGCAGGCGGAAGTTCAGCCCGATCCGGATGCGCCGGTCAGCGAACCGGACCTCGATCTCGATATCGCCGCCGTCCCCGACGCGTCGCCCCCGCCGATTCTGGGCCGCGGTCCCCTGGACCTTGGCCCCGAGCCCGCGCCGGAACCCCTGCCCGAACCGGTTCCCGAAGCCCCTCGCGTCAGCGCCAGGCGCGGCTTCTTCGGCGCCTCCAAGTCCGCGCCCCAGCCGGTCACCGAGACGTTCGAGCCGGTTGAACCGCCAAAGGCCGATATCGCAACCCCCGAACCTGAAGCGGTGATCCAGCCGGGGTCGCCGCTCAAATCGAATTTCAAGCCGCCCGAGCCCGAGGCGGATCCCGCACCCTTCGCGCCGGCCCGTGGTCGACGCAGCGCGCCTGTCGAGGCTGAACCCCTGGCCCCGCTGCCCTCGTTCCTGACGGCGCCCGTGGCGACCCAGGCGGCTCAGCCACCGGCCCCGGTGGTCGAACCCGAGCCGCCCGCCGCCTCCAGGCGGTTCGAGGCGGCGGTCTCCAAGCCTCCCGAACCTCCGCCCGTCACGCCGTTGTCCACGGCCCGAGAAGGCAAGAAGCCGATGCCCGCGCCGCTGTTCTGGAGCCTGGCGGTCGCCGCCGCGGCGCTCTGGACGCTGGGGCCGATCACCTTCGCGCTGGGCTATGGCGCCGGCGTACCAGCCCTGAAGGTCGACCAGTTCGCTCTGATGGTGTTCGCCGCCCTGGCTGTGGGCCCGGCCGCCTTCACCCTGCTGGGCGCCTACATGCTGCGCCAGGCCATGGGGATCTCGGCCGAGCTGAAACACACCCGGATCATGACCGACCGCCTGGTCAGTCCGGCGGCCCTGGCCGCCGCCGGCGTCGAGGGCGTGGTCGGCGGCATCCGGGAACAGATCGACGCCGCGACGGTCGCCGCCGAGGCGGCGCGCGTACGGGTCCAGGAACTGCGGGAGGCCCTGGCCGAGGAGACCCTCGCCCTGGCCCAGACCACCAGCGAGTCGGCGCGGATGGTCCAGCAACTGTCCGAAGGCTTGGGTCACGAGCGCCAGGCCATGCACGCGCTGTCCACCACGCTGGACGCCCAGTCCACGGCCGTGGTCGACGCCATCGGCAGCCAGGCGCGTATGGTCGCCGAGGCGTCCGATCTGGCCGAGACCCAGCTTCGCGAGGCCGAGGCCGCCCTGGCCGCCCGCGCCGCCGACCTGGCCGCAGCCGCCGCCGAAGCGTCCGACGCCGCGCGGGTCGGGGCCGAGGATCTGTCGCGCCAGATCGCCCGCCTGGAGACCGCCGGCCAGGGCGTCGGCGACCAGATGAGCGCGGTCGAGCGCAACCTAGCGGCCCAGCGCGCCGCCCTGGTCGCCGCCAGCCAGTCGCTGCGCACCGACCAGGAGGACTTCGCCGCCGAGACCGAGACCCGCACCGCCCAACTGACCGAGTTCATCGGCCACACCCGGGCCGGCGCGACCGAGATGAGCGACATGGCGGCCATGGGCGCGGAGGTGCTGCGCGGCCTGATCGGCGCCGCGGCCCAGCAGTTGCGCGAGGTCGCCGAGACGGCCCGCGCCGAACGCGAGGCCCTGGCGGCCGAGACCTCCAGCGCCATCGCCGCCTTGGCCAGCGCCGCCGGCGGCCAGCGCGCCGATCTGGAAGGAGCCCTGATCCAGGCCATGAACGCCATGGCCGAGGCGGCTCGCAGAGCCAATGAAGGCGTCGAGCAGCGCGTCGAGGCCGCGCGCGTCCGCGTCGACCAGCTCAACGAGATCGCCTTCGCCGCCGGCCAGAAGGCCGACACGGTGTTCGAGTCGCGGATGGACGAGGCTCGTGACTTGATCGAGCAGTCGGCCCAGGTGGTCGAGCAGGCCGGCGCCCGCACGGCCCAGAAGTTGTCCGAAAGCGTCGAGACCGCGCGAGGCGCCATCGCCGAGATGGAGGCCATGCTGGCCGATGTCGGCCGTCGCACCGCCGACCTGCCGGCCGAGGCCCTGGCCCGCGCCAACGAGGCCCGGGCCCAGATCGAGCAGGGCATCGAAGACCTGCGGAGCGCGGCGCGGCGGACGGCCGAGGAGACCGCGGCGATCGACCAGGCGTTCCAGGAGCGTGTGCGCCGCAACTACGACATGCTCAGCGAGGCGGTCGTGCGCATGAACGCCGCCCCGCCCGCCGGCCCCTCCGCCGCGACGCCCTCCCGCGCGCCGCCGCCGCTGAGCCGCCAAGTGCAGGCCGCGCCACCGCAGCCGCCGCCCGTGCCGCCGCCGGCGCCCACGCTGGCCCCCAAGCCGGCCAACGAGCCCGGCGCCGAGGAGCCCAGTCTGCGTCCACGCCTGCGCCTGACACCCACAGCGACGGACGACGAGTTCCGCTCGGTGTTCGACGCGGCCGGCGGCCGCACGGCCGCGCCCGCGCCGCCCCCTGGCGACAGGCCGGAACCGCATGCCCAAGGGGGCGGCCTGTCGTGGCGCAACCTGCTGTCGGGCCTGGAAAGCGCGGCCCCGGGCGACGCCGCCCTGGGCGAGAAGATGGCCGGCGAGATCCTCGCCATGGGCATCGATCCGACCGCGCTGCTGCCGCGCGCCCGCATCGACGAGATCGCCGCCACGATCCAGACCCACGACGAAAGCGGCGCGCGCGAGGTGGTCAAGAAACTGGCCCCGGCCGCGATCCGACGCCTGGTGCGTCGCCTGTTCTCCGACGCGCCGCTGCGGGCCGAGGCCGAACGCTTCCTGCGTCGCTACGCCGGGATGATGGACGAGGCTTCCGAGCAGGATCGCGAAGGCTTCCTGGTGGCGGCCCTGCTGTCGTCGGACGCCGGCCGCGCCTACCTGCTGCTGGACGCCGCTTTCGGGGACCTGGCTTAAGAGAATGGGCCTGACGTGAAGCGCCTGTTCGATGCGGCGGCGTCCGGTGCGGCGCTGTTGCTGCTGGCGATCCCGCTGCTGACCCTGGCGGCGGTGGTGCGCCTGACTTCGCCGGGACCGGCCCTGCACTGGTCCCAACGCGTGGGCCGCCACAACGTGCTGTTCGCCATGCCCAAGTTCCGCACCATGCGGATCGACGCCCCGCAGGTCGCCACCCATCTGCTGGAGAACCCCGACCGCTGGCTGACGCCGCCCGGCGCCTTCCTGCGCCGGACCAGCCTGGACGAGCTGCCGCAGCTGTGGAGCGTCCTGGTCGGCGACATGAGCCTGGTCGGGCCCCGGCCGGCGCTGTTCAACCAGGACGACTTGGTGGCGCTGCGCACGGCGGCGGGCGTCGAGGCGCTGCGGCCCGGCGTCACCGGCTGGGCGCAGATCAACGGCCGCGACGAGGTGTCGATCCCGGAAAAGGTGGCGCTGGACGCCGAATACCTGCGCCGCCAGGGGTTCTGGTTCGACCTCAGGATCCTGGCCGCGACCGTGCTGCCGGTGGTCACGGGCAAGGACGTGACGCGGTGACAAGGGCTAGGCCCTGACAGGGGCAGGCGCGGGCGCCTGCCCCTGTCAGGGCTCCTAGGCCAGCTCGCCGTACGCCTTCTCCAGCGCCGCCACGAACGTCGCGTTGGCGGTCAGGTCGCGGTTGAACACCGGCTCCAGCTTCAGGAACTGGGCGACGTCCGCCCTGGCGTCGCCGGTGCAGGCGGCGGCGGTTTCGACCAGGCGATCGGCCAGCGGATCGACGATCTTGACGCCCTCGGCCGCGCGGCGGCGGACGAAGTGCATCCAGGCGGCCAGGGGCAGGGCCAGGCGATCGACCGGGCGGCCAGCCTCCAAGGCGTCGGCGACCGTGCCGAGGATGCGGAACGGCAGCTTCTGCGAGCCGTCCCAGGCGATCTGGCTCAGCAGGTGGCGGATCTCGGGATTGCGGAACCGGCCGAGGATGGCCTGGGCGTAGGCCAGGAGATCCAGGCCGCGCGGCGCGGTCAGGGTCGGGATGATGTCCTGGACCATCAGGTCCTCGGCGAGCTTGGCCAGGTCCGGATCGCTGATCGCCTCGAACACCGTCTCGTGGCCTTTCAGCAGGCCGGCATAGGCGATGGTCGAGTGGACGCCGTTCAGGAGCCGCAGCTTGGCGCGCTCGAAGCCGCGCACGTCGTCGGTCAGGGTGACGCCGACGCTGGCCAGGTCCGGCGCGTCCGGTCCCAGCACGTCCTCGACCACCCATTGGGTGAAGGCCTCGCGCTGGATCGGCCAGGCGTCGGTCAGGCCCGTGGCCGCCTCGACCCGGGCGCGCAGGGCGTCGTCGGTGGCGGGGGTGATGCTGTCGACCATGGTGCGGGGGAAGCGGCCTTCGGCCTCGATCCAAGCGGCGAGTGCGGGGTCGATCGACTCGGCGAAGGCGACGACAGCCGCCTTCAGCCGCCAGCCGTTGTCGGCGAGGTTGTCGCAGGCCACGACGGCGTAGGGCGGCAGGCCGGCCTGGTGGCGGCGGCGCAGGCCCTCGACGATATAGCCGACCGCGCTGATCGGTTCGCGCGGATGGGCCAGGTCGTGGACGATGTCGGGGTGGGCGAGGTCCAGCTTGCCGTCGCCGGTCAGGCAGTAGCCCTTCTCGGTGACCGTCAGGGTGACCATGCGGGTGGTCGGAGCAGCCAGGCGGGCGAAGACCGACGGCGGATCCTCGGGCGCGACCAACACCTCCAGGATCGAGCCGACCACGCGGAAGGTGGTCTCGGCGTCCAACTGGGCCAAGGTGTAGAGGCCGTCCTGCGGCTGCAGGGCGTCACGGACGCCCGGGCTCTTCAACGACACGGCGCATAGGCCCCAGCGCGGATCCTGGGCCAGCAGTTGGTCGAAATAGAACGCCTGGTGGGCGCGGTGGAAGGCGCCGGGGCCGAAATGCACCACGCCGACCGTGACTTTGTCGCGGTCATAGGCGGGCAGGGCGACGCCGGGGACGGCGGCCGGATAGCTGACGGCGTTGAGGCGGAGCGGACGGGAAAGGGTGTCGGTCAAAGGGTAACGCCTTGTTTCCAGATGGCGATTTCACGCTCGCCGTTGAGTTCGGCCTTGGTGGGTTGGCCTGAGGCGGTGGCCACCACCAGATCCATCAGGGAGTCGGCCGCCGCGTCCATGGTCTGGCCGGCCAGCACCACTCCGGCGTCGAAGTCGATCCAGCCCGGCTTGCGGGCGGCGAGAGCCGAGTTCGAGGCGATCTTCAGGGTGGGGGCGGGGAAGCCAAGCGGGGTGCCGCGGCCCGTGGTGAACAGGATCACCGTCGCGCCGGCGGCCGTCAGGGCGGTGGACGAGACCGCGTCGTTGCCCGGCGCCTCCAGCAAGGTCAGGCCATGCGGGCCGACCTGCTCGCCGTAGCGCAGCACCTCGACCAGCGGCGCGCGACCGCCCTTCTGCACCGCGCCCAGCGACTTTTCCTCGAGCGTGGTAATGCCGCCGGCGATGTTGCCGGGCGAGGGGTTCTCATAGATCGGCTGGTGGTTGTCGATGAAGTAGCGCTTGAAGTCGTCAATGACCTCAACGGCCTCGTCGAAGACCTCCCGCGAGGCGGCGCGGGCCAGCAGCACCCCTTCGGCGCCGAACACTTCAGGGATCTCGGTCAGCACCGGGGTGCCGCCGGCGTCGGAGACCTTGTCGGCGATGCGCCCCACCAGGGGATTGGCGGTGACACCCGAAAAGCCGTCCGAGCCGCCGCATTTCAGGCCCACCACCAGGTCCGACAGAGGAGCGGGCTCGCGGCGGTCGCGCTCGGCGATGGCGACCAAGGCTTCCACGGCGTCCAGGCCGTCCTCCAGTTCGTCCTCGACCATCTGGGTCGTGAACGAACGCAGGCGTTCCGGATCCAGGCCCGGGGCCGAGTCCAGCAGCGCCTTCAACTGGTTGTTCTCGCAGCCCAGGCCCAGGATCAGCACGCCGCCGGCGTTGGGGTGGGCGGCCAGGCCCGCGATCAGCTTGCGGGTGTGGGTGAGGTCGTCGCCCAGCTGCGAGCAGCCGAAGGGGTGGGGAAAGGCGAAGACGCCGTCGACGCGGCCGGCGAAGCGGGCGTTGGCCTTCTCGGCGATGCGCCGGGCGGTGTTGGCCACGCAGCCGACGGTGCACAGCACCCAGATCTCGTTGCGCGTGCCGACCCGGCCGTTCTTGCGGCGATAGCCCAGGAAGGATCCGGCCGGCGCCGGCGCGTGCGGCTCCAGGTGGACTTTGGCGTAGGCGAAATCCTCGACGCCCGACAGGCGGGTTTCGACGTTGTGGATGTGCACGTGATCGCCGACCGCGATATCGGCCGTGGCGCGACCGATGGGCCAGCCGTATTTGAGCACGTCTTCGCCTTCGCCGACGGCGCGCACGGCGATCTTGTGGCCCTTGGGGATGTCGGCGCGAGCCGCGATCGTCTGCCCGTGCAGGTTCAGCGTCTCGCCGGCGACGAGGTCGCGCAACGCCGTCGCCACGTGATCGCGGGGATCGACGCCGTGGATCGATTCGGCGGGACTGGCGGTGGTGTCGCCTATCAAAGCCTTGGCCATTGAACCTTTTCGTGCTGCCATCCCCCGTCTGTAAGGCGGGGAAACCGGTGTCACCATAGGGCAATTGCGTCCGGTGGTGCATTTGTAGCGACGCCGATCCCGGTAGAGTATGACAAAACCCGACAACGATCGCCGCATGGAAACGCTTTGACCTCGTCCAAGACCCCTTCGCCGGACGCCGATGGCGTGGAAATCGACGCCGGCCTGGAGGCTGGCCTCGAAGGCGGCCGCAAGCGCGCGACCATCAACGACATCGCCCGCCTGGCCGGCGTGTCGAAGAAGACCGTCTCGCGGGTCATCAACCAGTCGCCTTTCGTGCGCGACGAGACCCGCGAACGCATCGAGGCGGTGATCGCCGAGTGGGGCTACGCCCCCGATCCTCAGGCTCGAGGCCTGGCCTTCCGCCGCTCGTTCCTGATCGGCATGATCTACGACAACCCCAACCCGCAATATGTCGTGAACATGCAACTGGGCTTGCTGGACGGCATCCGGGGGTCGGGCTTCGAGCTGGTGGTGCACCCCTGCGACCGCGCCAGCCCGACCTTCCTGCAGGACATCCGCACCTTCGTCGAGCGCCAGAAGCTGTTCGGCGTGGTGCTGCCGCCCTCGGTTTCGGAGGACGAGCGGGTCGCCAAGCTGCTGCGCGAGATCGGCTGCGAATATATCCGCATCGCCTCGGTCGAGCTGGACAAGCCCGAGCACATGATCGTCGGCCACGACCGCCTGGGCAGCGAGGCGATGGGCGCTTACCTGGTTGAGCTGGGCCATCGCGAGATCGGCTTCATCAGCGGCCTGCCCAGTTTCCGGTCGTCGCACGAGCGGCGAGGGGGCTTCGAGGACGCCTTGAACAAGGCCGGCCTGCAGCTGAAGCCTGACTACGTGGTCCAGGGCGCCTACACCTTCGAGTCCGGCCTGGCCTGCGGCGAGCAGCTGCTGGCCAAGACGCCGCGGCCCACGGCGATCTTCGCCGGCAACGACGAAATGGCCGCCGGCGTGCTGCAGGCCGCGCGCCGGGCCGGGCTGCAGGTGCCCGCCGACGTGACGGTGGTCGGCTTCGACGACTTCCAGATCGCCCAGGCGGTCTGGCCGCCGCTGACCACGATCCACATCCCGACGCGCGAAGTGGGCCGGATCGCCGCCGAGAAGCTGATCGGCGCGGAGGCTCGCGAGAAACGCGATCCCAACAACACCATCCCCTATCTGGTCGTCCGGGAGTCGTCGGGCGCCCCGCCCGTGGGTTAGGATCGCCGGCGCTTTGGCTTGCCAGGCGCCATGACACCGGTTACCAAGCGCGTCGAAAACGGCCTGCCAAAGCCGTCGGCGGAGTAGGGAGTAAGAAGCGCCATGACCCGGCCCCTGGTATTTTCCGACGACCGCCTGTTTCCGGCCGACGAACGCACGCGCGGTATCGCCCGGGCGCTGTACGGCCAGGTCAAGGGCCTGCCGATCATCAGTCCGCACGGTCACACCGACCCGGCCTGGTTCGCGACCAACGCCCCGTTCGAGGACGCCACCGACCTGCTGCTGGCGCCGGACCACTACCTGTTCCGCATGCTCTACAGCCAGGGCGTCAGCCTGGACGCCCTGAAAGTGCGGTCCAAGGCCGGCGTGCCCGACACCGACCCGCGCGAGGCCTGGCGGCTGCTGGCCAGCAACTTCCATCTGTTCCGCGGCACGCCATCGTGGCTGTGGCTCAACCACGTGTTCAGCCAGGTGTTCGGCCTGAAGGTGTTCCTGGGCGCCGAGACCTCGGACCTCTACTTCGACACCATCAACGAGGCGCTGGCCACGGAGGCCTTCCGTCCTCGCGCCCTGTTCGACCGCTTCAACATCGAGACCCTGGCCACCACCGAGGGCCCGCAGGACAGGCTTGAGCACCACAAGGCCATTCGCGAGAGCGGCTGGGGCGGCCACGTGGTCACCGCCTATCGCCCGGACGCGGTGATCGACTTCGAGGACGAGCGTTTCGGCCGCGCGTTCGAGCGCTTCGCCGAGGTCTCCGGCCAGGACGTCACGACCTGGAAGGGCTATCTGGAAGGTCACCGCGTGCGCCGCCAGGCCTTCATCGCGGCCGGCGCCACCTCGTCCGACCACGGCCATCCGACCGCCGCCACCGCCGACCTGTCCGAAACCGACGCCGAAGCCCTGTTCCAGAGCCTGCTGAAGGGCGAGGTCACCCCGGCCAAGGCCGAACTGTTCCGCGCCCAGATGCTGACCGAGATGGCGCGCATGAGTCTGGACGATGGCCTGGTCATGCAGATCCACCCCGGCTCGCACCGCAACCACAATGTCGGTCTTCTGGCGTCGCATGGCCGCGACAAGGGCGCCGACATTCCGATGCGCACCGAATATGTCGAGGCGCTCAAGCCGCTGCTGACCAAGTTCGGCAATGATCCGCGCCTGTCGATCATCCTGTTCACCCTGGACGAGACCGTCTACAGCCGCGAACTGGCGCCGTTGGCCGGCCACTATCCGGTGCTGAAGCTGGGCCCGTCCTGGTGGTTCCACGACAGCCCCGAGGGCATGATGCGGTTCCGCGAGCAGGTCACGGAGACCGCCGGCTTCTACAATACCGTCGGCTTCAACGACGACACGCGGGCCTTCCTGTCGATCCCCGCCCGCCACGACGTGGCCCGCCGCGTCGACAGCGCCTTCCTGGCCCGCATGGTCGCCGAGCACCGGATGGACGAGGTCGAGGCCGCCGAGCTGATCGTCGACCTGACGTACAACCTGCCTAAGAAGGCCTACAAGCTCGACCAGCGTCCCAGCTGGGCGCGGCCTGTCCAGCCGATCAAACACGCCGCCGAATAGATTTTCCGGAGTCTCCTGATGTTCACCAAAACCTACCACGCCACCCACCCGGACATGATGTACGCGGTCAGCAACGACGACCTGCGCGATCGCTACCTGATGGACGGCCTGTTCGCCGCCGACGACATCGTGCTGCACTACAACCACGCTGAACGCTTCGTGATCGGCGGCGCCGCGCCGGTGTCCAAGGGCGTGAAGCTGCCCGACCAGACCGAGCCCGCCTCGGCCGCCGGCCATCCGTTCCTGGAGCGCCGCGAGCTGGGCGCGATCAATGTCGGCGGCGGCAAGGGCAAGGTCACGGTCGATGGCGTCGTCTACGACATCGAGCCGCGCGACGGCATCTATGTGACCATGGGCGCCAAGGAGGTGGTGTTCGAGAGCCTCGACGCCGCCAACCCGGCCCGCTTCTACATCACCAGCCTGCCGGCCCACGCCGCCTTCGAGACCAAGAAGCTCGAATTCGCCAACGCCATCCCGATGGAGCGGGGCGCGCTGGAGACCTCCAACGAGCGCACCATCTACCAGTACATCGTGCCGACCACCTGCAAGTCGGCCCAACTGCTGCTGGGCATGACCGTGCTGAAGCCGGGCAGCGTCTGGAACACCATGCCGCCCCACCTGCATGACCGCCGCTCGGAAGCCTATTTCTACTTCGGGCTGGGCGAGAACGATCGGGTCTTCCACTACATGGGCGAGCCGGACGAGATGCGTCACATCGTGATCGCCAACGAAGAGGCCGTGATGAGCCCGCCGTGGTCGATCCACATGGGCTCGGGCACCTCGAACTACACCTTCATCTGGGCGATGGGCGGGGAGAACCTCGACTATACCGACATGAACGTGCTGGACATCTGCCAGCTGAAATAGGGGCGGGGACCGTCCGGCTTCCTTTCGGCTGTCACCCTGGCCATAGCGAAGCAACGAACAGGGACCGCTACGACCACAGGCGTTCGTGGCGGTCCCGGGGCGGCCTTTGAAGCCATCCGGGGTGACAAGATTCAGGATCAGGAAGCACGCACCATGGCCAATCCGTTCAGCCTCGAAGGCAAGGTCGCCCTCGTCACTGGCGCCAACACCGGTCTCGGCCAGGCCGTGGCCGTGGCGCTCGCCGAAGCGGGCGCGGACATCGCCGCCGCCGGCCGCAGCGCCCCGACCGAGACGCAAGGCCTCGTGGAGGCCACGGGCCGGAAGTTCCTGTCGATCAAGGCCGATTTCGGCTCGATCGAGCCGGTCCAGCGGGTGGTCGACGAGACCGTCGCCGCCTTCGGCAAGGTCGACATCCTGGTCAACAACGCCGGCATCATCCGCCGCGCCGACAGCATCGACTTCTCCGAGGCCGACTGGGACGCCGTGATGGACACCAACCTGAAGGTCGTGTTCTTCCTGACCCAGGCCTTCGCCAAGCAGGTCCTCAAGCAGGGCGGCGACACGGCCAGCATCGGAAAGATCATCAACATCGCCAGCCTGCTGTCCTTCCAGGGCGGCATCCGCGTGCCGTCTTATACGGCCAGCAAGAGCGGCCTGGCGGGCCTGACCAAGATCCTGGCCAACGAGTGGGCGTCCAAGGGCATCAACGTCAACGCCATCGCGCCGGGATACTTCGACACCAACAACACCGAGGCGCTGCGCAACGACGCCGACCGCAACGCCTCGATCCTGGCCCGCATCCCGGCCGGCCGCTGGGGCCAGCCGGGCGACCTGGGCGGGGCCGCCGTGTTCCTGGCTTCCCAAGCCGCGGACTATGTCCAGGGCATTACCTTGCCCGTCGACGGTGGATGGCTGGCCCGCTAGAGGCAGGAATCTGCGCAAAAGCGAATTTGGTACCGGAACCATTGCGCCGGCCGCCTTTTCGCGATCTGCAAAGCGCGGTAAGGGCGCCGCTACGGCAGTGCGGGTGCGACATCCGCCTGGCGGTTCGTTCGTTCTTTCCCTGTTGAGCCGTCGCGGTTTCGCGCCGGTCGCGGAGTTTCGCGCATGCCCCTGTCGCTGGACCTGTCGTCGCCTGGTGATCGGCCCACCAGCCGCCACGTGCGACAGAACGCCAACCTGCTCAGCGACCTGCTGAACGAGGCCATCGCTTATCTGGACGGCGAGGACGCGGCCAAGCTGGTGGCCACGGCCCGCAGCGCCGCCTCGCAGGAGACGCCGGACGGCGAGGCCCCGCGCCTGGATCACCTGTTCGCCGACCTCTCCAGCGACCAGGCCATCTTCCTGGCCCGGGCGCTGGCCAGCCACTCGATGCTGGCCAATATCGGCGAGGACGTCGCCGGTCGCCGCCGCCACGCCGAGGGCGACGCCAAGCCTGGCGACGAGCGCCCCCGCACCCTGGTCGACGCCGTCAAGGCCCTGGTGGCCGAGGGCAAGTCGCCGGCCGAGCTGACCAAGGCCTTCGCGGCCATGAACGTGGTCCCGGTGCTGACCGCCCACCCGACCGAGGTGCGCCGCCGCAGCATGGTCGACCGCGAGACCGAGATCTCGCGCCTGATGGCCCTGCGCCGCCACCACCTGCCGCCGGACCTGGACGCCGACATCCGCGAGCGCCTGTTCCGCGAGATCGCCCTGATGTGGCGAACCCGGCTGTATCGCCCCGAACGGATCACCGTGAAGGACGAGATCCGCAACGCCCTGTCGATCGTCCGCACCTCGATCTTGCCGGCGGTCATCGACCTCTATGCCGACTGGTCCCAGCAGATCGGCCAGCACGGCCAGATGGCCCCGCTGCTGAAGATGGGCTCGTGGCTGGGCGGCGACCGCGACGGCCATCCCGGCGTCAACGGGGACACCCTGAAGCTGGCCCTGGCCTCGCAGGCCCGGGTGATCCTGGACTGGTACGCGGGCGAGGTCCGCAAGCTGTGGTCCAACCTGGCGGTCTCCACAGCCTATACGCCGGTCTCTGAGGAACTGCGCGCCCTGGCCGCGCAGACCCGGGATCCGTCCGTTCACCGTCTCGACGAGCCGTATCGCCTGGCGTTGGAGCTGATCTTCGACCGTCTGTCGGCGGTGTCCCAGAAGCTGACCAATCAGTGGGTGGCCTTCGCCACCAGCCGCACCGACGTCGAGCCGTACGGCCATCCGGACGCCTTCGTCGCTGACCTGAAGATCGTCATCGACAGCCTGGAGCGCAACGGCGGCGAGCGGCTGGTCGGCTCGGCCCTGCGCACCCTGGTCGAGGTGGCCCAGGCCTGCGGCTTCCACCTGATGAGCCTGGACCTGCGCCAGAACGCCGACGTCCACGAGCGGACGCTGCACGAGCTGTTCCAGCGGGCCGGCACCGGCGTGAAGTATCTGGATCTCGACGAGGAGGCCCGGTCCAAGCTGCTGATCAGCGAGCTGTCGCACCAGCGGCCGCTGGTCTCGCCGTTCACCGCCTATGGCGAGGAGACGACGCGCGAGTTGGCCACCATGGAGGCCGCCGCCCAGATGGTCCGCGACTACGGCCACGGCTGCATCGGCGCCTATGTGATCTCCAAGTCGGCGACCCTGTCGGACATCCTCGAGCCGCTGGTCCTGCTCAAGCAGGTGGGTCTGGTCTGGGGCGGGGCGGCGCCGCGCGCCTCGGTCAAGATCAGTCCGCTGTTCGAGACCATCGGCGACCTGGAGAACGGTCCGCGGGTGCTGCGCCAGTGGCTGGAGCTGCCGCTTTCCCGCACCATCCTGGGCGACCGGCCGGTGCAGGAGATCATGCTCGGCTATTCCGACAGCAACAAGGACGGCGGCTACGTGGCCAGCCGTCGGGGCGTGGCGCGCGGCGCCTCGGCCCTGGCCTTCGAGGCTGAGCGAATGGGTGTCGGGCTTCAACTGTTCCACGGCCGGGGCGGCAGCGTCGGGCGGGGCGGGGGACCGGCCGCCGAGGCCGTGCTGGCCCAACCAGCCGGCACCGTCCAGGGCCGCATCCGCATGACCGAGCAGGGCGAGATGATCGCCCGCCGCTTCGGCGACCAGCCCACCGCCCGCCGCAACCTCGACGGCCTGGCCGCCGCGGTGCTGATGGCCAGCGAGCGCGAGGCTCATCGTCCCGATCCCAAGGTCGAGGCGGCGATGACCGCCCTGGCCGAGGCCTCGTTCCACGGCTTCCGGGCCCTGGTGTACGACGATCCGGCCTTCGAGGACTTCTTCTGGTCGGCCACCCCGATCGGCGAGATCGTCGGGCTGAACATCGGCAGCCGGCCGGCCAGCCGCACCGCCAGCCGCAAGATCGAGGACCTGCGGGCCATTCCCTGGGTGTTCAGCTGGTCGCAGGCCCGCTTCATGCTGCCCGGCTGGTACGGCTTCGCCTCGGGCGTCGAGCGGGCCGGGCTGTCGACCGGACAGCTGCAGGACCTGGCCGGCGGCTTCGACTTCTTCGGGGCCCTGCTGTCGAACATGGAACTGGCCCTGGCCCAGAGCCACATGGGCATCGCGGCCCGGTACAAGGACCTTTCCCCGAACAAGGCCGACGCCCAGCGGATCTTCGACGCGATCCAGCGCGAGCACGACAGCGCCCGGCAGATCGCCCTGGCGATCCGCGGCGGCTCGGCCCTGCTGGACAACCAGCCGGAGCTGGCGGAGTCGGTGGCCCTGGCCGGGCTGTCGGTCGATCCGCTGAACCACTTGCAGCTTGAACTCCTGGCCCGCCGCCGGGCCGGCGACCAGGACGAGAACGTGCGCCTGGCCATCCAGCTGACCGTGGCCGGCATCGCGGCGGGACTGCGCAACACGGGGTGAGGCGCCGCCGGGGACACGCCCTTGCGGCGTGTCCCCTATCCTCGGCGCTCGATGGGGACACGCCGCAAGGGCGTGTCCCCAGCCCCCATTTTTGTTACCCGCGTCAAAATGGAGAACAACGTTTTGACGCCGCTTGCACAAGGCGTCGCTTCGGAGTAGATTCCTCGATGACACCGGTGGCAAAGTGGCCTGGCCAATCTACCGCCGGTTTCACCTGACGTTTTGGACCGGCCTGTCCGGGCCTGGGCGTCCGCGGCTCTTTCAGAGTTCGCTCCTGCGCAAAACTTTCGGGCGTCGGGCTCCGGCCCGGCGCCCTTTATTTTGAGAGCTCGACCGCGCCTGCGACGATCGGAAAATCGCCGGGCGCGAGCGGATGGAAACGAAGGACGACAGACGAGCGAGCAGGCAGGACACGAATTGACGTTGGGGGAGCCCTCCGGTGTGGCGTCCGCCCGCAACGCGGTCTAAACGGTCGCCCAGCGCCGGACGCGGCGAAATCTTCCACGCCGAGGCCCTCTCGCGGGGCCGCACGCAAGATCGATCCTTTGAGGAGCAGTACTGATGGTGAAAGACCGCATGGCCGTTCTGACGGCGCTGATGGACCAGGGCGTCATCCCGGTTTTCTATCACCCGGACGTCGAGGTCTGTAAGAACGTGATCCAGGCCTGCGCCGACGGCGGCGCCCCCTGCATCGAGTTCACCAACCGCGGCGACTTCGCCAGCCACGTCTTCTACGAAGTCACCCGTCACTTCGACCAGGCCGATCCGCGCGTGATCATGGGCGTGGGCTCGATCGTCGACGCCCCGACCGCCGGCATCTACATCGCCAACGGCGCCAAGTTCGTGGTCGGCCCGATCCTCAACGCCGACGTCGCCAAGGTCTGCAACCGCCGCAAGATCCCGTATTCGCCGGGCTGCGGCTCGGCCTCGGAAATCTCCTACGCCGAGGAACTGGGCTGCGAGATCGTCAAGGTGTTCCCGGGTTCGTCGGTCGGCGGTCCCGATTTCGTCAAGGCCGTGCTGGGCCCGATGCCCTGGACCCGCATCATGCCGACGGGCGGCGTCGATCCGGACGAGGCCTCGGTCAAGAAGTGGTTCGGCGCGGGCATCGTCGCCGCCGGCATGGGTTCCAAGCTGATCACGCCTGAGATGCTGGACGCCAAGGACTATGCGGGCATCTCCAAGAAGGTCCGCGAGACGGTTGATCTGATCAAGAAGGTTCGTGGGAAGGCCTAAATGACCGACAATATCCTCAACATCCGCCCGGCTTCGGAAACGAAGTGGGATTGCGCGTCCTTCGGTGAAGTGATGCTGCGCTTCGACCCCGGCTTCGGCCGGGTTCGCAATGCTCGCCAGTTCAACGTCTGGGAAGGCGGCGGCGAATACAACGTCGCCCGCGCCTTCAAGAAGTGCTGGGGCAAGCGCTCGACCGCCGTCACCGCCCTGCCGGTGAACGACCTGGGCTGGCTGGTCGAGGATCTGATGATGCAGGGCGGCGTCGACACCTCCCACGTCATCTGGCGCGACTTCGACGGCCTGGGCCGCAACACCCGCGTCGGCCTGAACTTCACCGAAAAGGGCTTCGGCGTTCGTCCGGCTCTGGGCTGCAGCGACCGGGGTCACTCGGCCGCCTCGCAGATCCGTCCCGGCGAAGTGAACTGGGAAAAGCTGTTTGGCGAAGAAGGCGTGCGCTGGTTCCACACCGGCGGCATCTTCGCGGCCCTGGCCAGCAACACCGCCGAAGCCGTGATCGAGGCCGTCGAGGTGGCCCGCAAGTACGGCACGGTGATCTCCTACGACCTCAACTACCGCGCCAGCCTGTGGAAGTCGCAGGGCGGCAAGGAAGGGGCCCAGAAGGTCAACCGCCACATCGCCCAGTACGTGGACGTGATGATCGGCAACGAAGAAGACTTCACCGCCTGCCTGGGCTTTGAAGTCGAGGGCCTGGACGAGCACATCAGCTCGATCGACCCGGCCAACTTCAAGAAGATGATCCAGACGGCGGTGAAGGAGTTCCCGAACTTCAAGGTCGCCGCCACCACCCTGCGCAACGCCAAGACCGCCTCGGTCAACGACTGGTCGGCGATCCTGTACGCCGGCGGCGAGTTCTACGCCTCGATGATGCGCGAGAACCTCGAGATCTACGACCGCGTCGGCGGCGGCGACGGCTTCGCCTCGGGCCTGGCCTTCGGCTTCATGGAAGGCAAGGGTCCCCAGGCCGCCGTCGAGTACGGGGCGGCTCACGGCGCCCTGGCCATGACCACCCCCGGCGACACCTCGATGGTGCGCCAGGCCGAGGTCGAGGCCGTGATGAAGGGCAAGGGCGCGCGGGTCATCCGCTAGTCCCCGGCCTCGTCGGCGGAACCAGCAGAGCCCCCGGCCGCAAGGCCGGGGGCTTTTTGCTGGGCGACGGCCACCTGCGCGGCTTGCTCCGCCATCCTGGCATATTCCCGCGTCGTCTTGAACTTGGCGATCTTCCGCATGACGGCGCGGCGGAGCTGGGCGAAGCGGACCGGTGTCCATTCGGGATCTAGGGGGCGACGCTCCGGGTTGTTCTTACGAGCGGCGGCGCGGGTTCGACTTCTCGGCATCAGGGTCTCCACTGGCTTGGGGGCGCGGGCCGGCCGCCTCACGCGGAAGGCCGCTGAAGGTGTGGGGAGGGCTGCGGAGCGCCGGGCTGGGCCCGGAAGCTTTTGTAGAAATACCGTTTCGACTCAGACCAACGCTCCGCGCGGTCGTTATCCGGAAGCGCCCGGCGGGCGGCGTTATTGGCGCCTCGCCGATTGAAGCCTCCGGCGGGCGGGCGAGGCCCACGAAGCCCCGTCCCGTGCGGCGGGCGTCACCACCCGCCTTCGCCCTCGCCAGCCCTAGCACCCCACGCCGTTTTTGTGTTCCAGGCCCGGCCGGCTCCAGAGGGATGCAGGTCGCGGTCCGCCTTGGGGGCAAACCGCCGCCGACGAGCGCTACCCGCTCGACCGCACCTCAAGGCCGCGAAGGTCGCAGGCCTTAGCGCCCTCCCCATCGCCTTGTGGTGCAGTGATTATGCGCCGGCGTGAGAGGGGGAGGATAAGTGCGTTCGGGGCGTTGAATTCGTTGAGGAACCACGCCGTGAGCGATGGGAGGATTTTTCTCCACGCGCTCTTGATGGCGCGTTGGAGCGCCGCTGCGTCCTGCGCTTGTTTCCCCATGGATGCAATCTAGGCTTTCGGCTGAACTTTGTTCGCCTTAATGTTTATCCGGCTCGCTGGCCACCCCTGCCCAAACGTCTGACTTTCATGGAGGAAAGCGTGAAGTCTCTCACCCTGGCGCGCAATGCGATGAACTTCATCGTCGGCTATCTCCCCGCGCGGACCTTGAGCTACACCTCGTACTGCGCGGCCGTGATCAAGCTGCAGAACGGCAACCGGGCGGTGCTGGTCACCGAGGCGGGCGCCAGCGCCAGCGGCATAACCGGCACACTGCTCAGCCAGATGGAGACCGCGCTCCACGTCCCGGTCCTGGGCGGCGCCTCGCCGACGCCCGGCCAGGGCACCTGGCACATGAACGACGCCGAGCAGCAGGCGCTGGCGGTGTTCTCCTCGGCCGTCCAGGGCGGCGGCGTGTGGCAGGGGGCCGTGCTCAAGGCCGTGGTCGCCAACCGGGCCATCTGCCCCAGTTGCACCTATACGCTCCAGCAGCACGGCTTCGCCGTGAACGGGGCCGAGGCGGTGGCGCCGTAGGCGGACGGGCGGTCAGCCATCCTTCCGCACTGCCGTAGGCGGACGGGCGGTCAGCCATCCTTCCGCACTTCGGATTTGGGGCCGAATGGTTTGAGTTCAAGTCTTGGCGAACGCCGTTTTATGCGTAGCTTTCAGAGCCCTTGAACCGAAAAGGGCCCCAAGCCATGCCGCAATCGAACACCACGCTCGCCACGGCGAGCGCGACGCAGCTCGCCGCCGCCGTACGCGCCATGTCCGTCAGCGCCCTGGAGCTGGCCGACGCGGCGATCGCCAGGATCGAGGCGCTGGACGGACCGATCAACGCGGTGGTCGTGCGCGACTTCGACCGCGCCCGCGACCAGGCCCGGCAGGTCGACCAGGCCTTGGCGGATGGCGCCGACCTGCCGCTGGCCGGCGTGCCGATGACCGTGAAGGAGTGCTTCAACATCGCCGGCCTGCCGACCACCTTCGGCCTGGAGACGGCGCGAAACTACCGGCCGACCGAGGACGCCGTCGCGGTCCGGCGCCTGAAGGCGGCGGGCGCGGTCATCCTGGGCAAGACCAACGTGGCGGCCGGCCTGGCCGACTACCAGGTCGACAATCCGATCTATGGTTGCACCGGCAATCCTCATGACCTGTCGCGATCGCCGGGCGGGTCCTCGGGCGGGTCGGCCGCGGCCCTGCCGCCGGCATGGTGCCCCTGGAGCTGGGTGGCGACGCCGGCGGGTCGATCCGCATCCCGGCGGCGTTCTGCGGCGTCTATGGGCATCTGTCGTCGTTTCCGCTGATCTCCCTGGAGGACCACGGACCGCCGGGGGGCGGGATTATCGTGGGGCGGGCCTGGGCCGCCGCCGGGCCGATGGCCCGCACCGCCGCCGACCTCGACCTGGCGCTGAAGGTGCTGTCGGGGCCGGAAGGACGCGACGCCACGGCCTACCGCCTGGCCTTGCCTGCTCCTCGCCACGGCCGGCTCGCGGACTATCGCGTCTTCGTCCTGACCGAACACCCGACCGCGGCGGTCGACGACGAGATCGTCGCCGCCATCGACGACCTGGCCACAGTGCTGGAGACGGCCGGGGCGTCGGTGTCGCGCCACAGCGTGTTGCTGCCGTCCCTGGCCGACTCCCAGGCCCTGGTCGAGAAATTCGCCTGGACCTACAAGACCGGCATGAGCCCCGACGCGCCCGAGCCTCGGGCGACGATCAAGGACTATCACGACTGCCTGGTCGCCCAGGAGGTGCTGCGGCGCGCCTGGGACGTCTTCTTCCGGTCCTTCGACGTGGTGATCGCGCCTTGCTACGCCACGGCGGCGTTTCCGCCGTTCCCCGGGTCGAACCCCTGGCCGGGGGCGAACCGGACTCTGCGGATCAATGGCGCCGAGGTTCCTTTCAGGCCGCAGACCGCCTGGCCGTTGATCGCCGGCATGCCGCACCTGCCGGCCACCGCCGCCCCGATCGGCCGCACGCGGGACGGCCTGCCGATCGGGGCGCAGTTCATCGGGCCGTTCCTGGAGGATCTGACGACGATCGCCTTCGCCGGGCAGGTCTCGACGGCCTTGGGGATCACGGCCGAGATCGCCGCCGTCGGCGTCGGTGAAGGTGTCCGATTTGGAGAGTTTGCATAAAGCTCTCATGAAAGTTGTGAAGCGCCTGCTTCTGTGTCAGGGTTCGCCGGCAACAAGGAAAGGGCGTTTCATGCGTATCTTCCTGTACATTCTGGGTTTTCTCGTCGCGGCGGCCGTGGCCGTGCTGCCCTGGATCCTGATTTCCCCGATCACCTTCGTCACGGTCCTGGTCTCCGTGGCCGGGGTGGCGATGATCGTCCTGCTGATCGTCGGCCTGGTGAAGGGCTGGGGCATCAGCCTGCAGGTCGGCGGCGGAACCTGAACCGTCGGGGACAGGCCCATGGGCCTGTCCCCGACGTGTTTCCAGATCGGCGGGACGTTCACGCAAATGTTGTTCGCCGTGGCCAGGCCGGGCCATTGACGGCGACGTTCGCAGGTCCACTCTGGCGGTGGATCAACCCTAGCCTGCGGCCATCCCACCACCATGATTCTCCTGGCCGCCGCGACCTCGTCGCGTTGTCGAGCGACACTGCTTGAGCCTGTCGTCCTGCCCGCCCGTGTGGCGGCGCGATGAGCGAGCCGGCGATCTTCTTCTCCGAGGTCAACGAACGGCAGGGCATGTTCCACCGCCGCGCGTTCCTGATGGGCGGGCTGGCGGCGACCGGCCTGCTCGCGCTCGGCGGTCGGCTGGCCCAGCTGCAGCTGGTCGAGGCCCGGCGCTATCAGAAGCTTTCGGCCGGCAACCAGTTCAACTACCGCCTGACGCCGCCGCCGCGCGGGGCGATCTACGACCGCAACGGCGTGGTCCTGGCCTCCAACCGCCCCAACTTCCGCCTGCTGGTGACCAAGGACACGGGCTTCGACGCCTCCGCGACCCTGGACGAGCTGGCCTTGCTGGTCCCCATCGATCCGGCCCGCCGCGGGCGGCTGCTCAAGGATCTGGCCCACGCGCCGAAGAAGGCGCCGGTGGCGGTGATGGAGGACATGACCTGGGAGGAATTCTCCCGGGTCAATATCCGCGCCCCGGAGCTGCCGGGGGTGACCGCCGACATGGGCGAGGTGCGGGTCTATCCGTTCGGCGGGGCCTTCGCCCATGTGATCGGCTATGTCGCCAAGGTCTCCGACCGCGATCTCGACAAGGCCAAGGACGACCCGACCCAGGACCAGGCCCTGTTGCACCATCCGGGCTTCCGGATCGGCAAGCTGGGCGTGGAAAAGGCCTTCGACGGCCCCTTGCGCGGCCATGCGGGCGCCAACAAGGCCGAGGTCGACGCCCAGGGCCGCACGGTGCGCCTGGACCCGGAGGGCGACATCCCGGCCAAGCCCGGCGCCGACATCCGCCTGACCCTGGACGCCGACATCCAGAACCGGGCCCTGGAGGTGATGGGCGACGAAAGCGGGGCCATCGTGGTCATGGACTGCCGCAACGGCGACCTGCTGGCCATGGCCTCGGCCCCCAGCTTCGACGCCAACCGCTTCGTCAAGGGCCTGTCGGGACCGGAGTATCGGGCGCTGGCCGAGTACGAGCGCAAGCCGCTGCTGGACAAGGTGATGACCGGCACCTATCCGCCCGGCTCGACCTTCAAGCCGACCGTGGCCATGGCGGCCCTGACGGCGGGGGTGGACCCTACCGAGCGAGTGCTGTGCACCGGCGGCTGGGCGTTCGGCGGCCGGGTCTGGCACTGCCACAAGAAGGGCGGCCACGGGGTGCAGGACATGCACGCCGCCATCAAGAACAGCTGCGACGTCTATTTCTACCAGATGGCCCTGCGCATCGGCCCCGATCCGATCGCCGCCGCGGCCAAGGCCTTCGGCTATGGCGGGACCTTCGACATCGGCATACCGGGCCAGAAGAAGGGCCTGGTCGGCTCGCGCGACTGGAAGAAAACCGCCTTCAAGCGCGACCCGGTCTGGCATCCGGGCGATAGCGTGCCGTACGGCATCGGCCAGGGCTATATCAACGTCAACGCCCTGCAACTGGCGGTGATGACCGCGCGGCTGGCCAATGGGAAGAAGGCGCTCAACCCGCGCCTGGTCAAGTCGGTCGGCGGCGTCGAGCAGCCGCACGG
This sequence comes from Caulobacter sp. Root1472, assembly GCF_001426985.1. Classification (NCBI taxonomy): domain Bacteria; kingdom Pseudomonadati; phylum Pseudomonadota; class Alphaproteobacteria; order Caulobacterales; family Caulobacteraceae; genus Caulobacter; species Caulobacter sp. Root1472. The sequence continues at coordinate 247,056 of NZ_LMFX01000012.1, forward strand.
CGACGCGGTGCCCGACCTGCCGTTCAGCCAGGCGCACCTGGAGATCGTGCGGGCCGGCATGGCGGCGGTGGCCAACGATCCGACGGGCGGGGCCTTCAAGCAGAGCCAGCTGGGCCTGGGCGACGTGAAGATGGCTGGCAAGACCGGCACCGCCCAGGTGCGCCAGTACGCGGCCGGGGCCTCGCGCAGCAACCAGGGGATCACCTGGCGGCTGAAGGACCACAACCTGTTCATCGCCTTCGCCCCCTACGACGCCCCCCGCTACGCCCTGTCGGTGATCATCGAGCACGGCGGCCAGTTCGGCTCCAGCGCCGCCGCGCCGCGGGCCCGCGAGGTGATGCGGGTGGCCCTACTGAAGGACCCGGAGATCCGAGCGCGGATCGAGCGCCCGACCCCGCTGCCCGACGCGCCGGACGAGGGGGAGGGGGACGTCGGCGCCGCGGATGCGCTGGGGATCGAAGGCGAGGGCTGAGCGGGCTGGGGACACGCCCTTGCGGCGTGTCCCCAGTCTTGGCGCCGTGGATGCGGACGGGGACACGCCGCAAGGGCGTGTCCCCAGTCACCCGAGCATCCGCTCCAGCACCTCGACCACCAGCGCATGATCCTCCACCTGCGGCAGGCCCGAGACGGTGATCGCGCCGATGCAGCCCAGGCCCGCCAGGGCCAGCGGAAAGCCGCCGCCGTGGGCCGCGTGGTCCCTGAGCGAGAGGCCGTAGCGCTGCTCCAGGGTCTCGCCCGAGGCCTTCAGCTTCAGGCCCACGGCGAGGGTGCTGGTGGCCAGGGTCAGGACCGTGTTGCGCTTGCGGCGCACCCAGTCGGCGTTGTCCGGCCCCGCGCCCGGCAGGGCGGCGTGGAACAGCGGGCGGTCGCGCAGGCTGATGTCGATGGCCACGGGCGCGGCGCGGGCCAGGGCGGCGTCGCGCAGGGCGGTTCCCAGGGTCCAGGCGTCCTCAAGCGTGAAGCGCTGGAACACCAGGGCCTTTTCCTGGGCGGCGATGGCGGCCAGCCGCTCGGCGTCGGTCACAGCGACAGCTCCCGGCCTTCGGCGGCGCTGCGCTGGGCCAGGTCGATCAGCGTCATCACCGCCAGGGCCTGGTCCGGCGGGACCGGATTGGGTCCATGGCCCGACAGGGCGTCGCGGATGGCGGCGTAGTAGGCCAAGTAGTCGCCCGGGACGCCCGCGACCTCGCGGCTGGCCGTCCCGTCGCCATCAGGGGTAGTCAGGGTTCCGGGCTGAGGATCGGCGCCCCAGCCCTGCGACCCAGGGACGACGCCGGCCTTCAGGGCGTTCTCCTGTTGGTCCAGGCCCTGCTTGACGAAGCTGCCCTTCGTCCCGTGCACGGCCATCCGCAGGCGCGAGTCGATGGTCATCTGGCTGGCGTGCAGCAGCACCCGCAGGCGCGGATAGCGCAGCACCAGGTGGAAATAGTCCGGGGCCTGGCCGCCGTCCTTCTGCACCGCCAGGTCGGCCTGGATCGCCTGGGGCGGGCCGAACAGCTGGAGGGCCTGGTCGATCAGGTGCGGGCCCAGGTCCAGCAGGGCGCCGGCTCCGGGCTTCTCGCGCCAGCGGTCGCGGACCACCGGGCGGAAGCGGTCGAAATGGCTCTCGTACTGCACGACCTCGCCCAGCGCCCCGTCGGCGATCAGCGCCCGGAGGGTCCGGAAGTCGCTGTCCCAGCGGCGGTTGTGGAACACGCTCAGCAGCTTGCCGGCCCGCTGGGCGTGGTCGACCAGAGCGCGCGCCTCGTCCAGGGCGGCGGCGAACGGTTTGTCGATGACCACGGCCTTGCCGGCGTCCAGCGCCGCGTGGGCCTGGGGCGCGTGCAGTGGGTCGGGGGTCGCGATCACCACCAGGTCGATCTCGGCGTCGGCCAGGGCGGCGTCGAGGTCGGGCGCGACCTTCACCGCCGAGTGGTCGGCCAGGACCTTGGCCGGGTCGCTGGACACCACCGTGTGCAGCAGCAGGCCGGGCGTGGCGGCGATCAGCGGGGCGTGGAAGGTCTTGCCGACGAAGCCGTAGCCGACCAGGGCGACCTTGAAGGGGAGGGGGGAAGACATGCGGATCTTATAGCCCTCTCCCATGGGGAGAGGGAGGGGCCCATGCGCAGCATGGGAGGGTGAGGGGGTAAACCGTTGGACGGCGTGCCGGCAGGGCGTCGTGTGAAACCGGTGAGGGCGTCACCCCTCACCCTCCCACGCTCTTCGAGCGCGGGCCCCTCCCTCTCCCCTCCGGGAGAGGGCGCATAGAAAAGCCCCCGATCTCGCGACCGGGGGCTGGTTTTCCAGGCGCGCCTGACGGCCGCTAGACCTTCACGGGCTCCATCTTGGGGGTCAGCAGGTGGACCACCAGCAGGGCCACCAGATAGGCGCTGCCGGCGACGATGAAGATCGGGGTGTAGGTGCCGATCTTGTCCAGCACCTGGCCGATGTACTTGGAGAACACCATGCCGCCGAAGGCGCCCAGCATGCCGCCGATGCCGACGACCGAGCCCACCGCGCCGCGCGGGAACACGTCCGACGGCAGGGTGTAGAGGTTGGCGGAGAAGCCCTGGTGGGCCGCGGTGGCGACGCCGATGATCAGGACGGCGACCCACAGGTTATCGACATTGGCCGCGAAGACCACCGGCATGGCCAGCAGGGCGCAGATCAGCATGGTGGTCTTGCGGGCCTTGTTGATGCTCCAGCCCATCTTCATGAAGTTGGACGACAGCCAGCCGCCGCCCACGCTGCCGACGTCCGACAGCAGGTAGATGGCGATCAGCGGCGGGCCGAACGACTTCAGGTCCAGGCCGTAGCGCTTGCCCAAGAAGTCAGGCAGCCAGAACAGGAACATCCACCAGATCGGGTCGATCAGGAACTTGCCCAGGGCGAAGGCCCAGGTTTCCTTCTTGCCCAGCAGCTTGACCCAGCCGATCTTTTCGACCGGGTCGGCCGGGTCCTGCTCGATATGGGCCAGTTCGGCGGCCGACAGGCGCTTCTGCTCGCGCGGGCGGCGATAGACGATCAGCCACAGCGGCAGCCACAGCAGGCCGATGACGCCGGTGACGATGAAGGCCATCTGCCAGCCGAAGGCCAAGACGATCCCCGGCACGACGAGCGGGGTGACGATGGCGCCGATGTTGGTGCCGGCGTTGAAGATGCCGGTGGCCAGCGCGCGCTCGTTCTTGGGGAACCACTCGGCCACGGCCTTGATGCCGCCCGGGAAGCCGCCGGCCTCACCAACGCCCAGGCCCATGCGGGCGATGGCGAAGCCGCCGAAGCCGCGCGCCAGGGCGTGGCCGATATGGGCGATCTGCCAGATCAGGAACGCGATGCCGAAGCCCCAGCGGGCCCCGATCTTGTCCATGATCTTGCCCCAGGCCAGGTAGGCGACGGCGTAGGCCAGCTGGAAATAGAACACCAGGTCGGCGTAGTGGACCTCGTCCCAGCCGAATTCCTTCGACAATTGAGGCTTCAGCAGGCCGATGGTCTGGCGATCGACATAGTTGATCACCATCGCCAGGAACAGCAGGCCGACAATCACCCACCTGTACCGCCCGATCTTCGCAGACGGAGCCGGCATCGTTGGAGCGTCCATGGACGTCACATCCTCACCCTTAGGCTTGTAGTTATTCCGACGCCCCCGCCGGTTCGCGAATCTCTTCTAGGCCGGAACGGCGACGCAGGCGACGCTTCCGAACGGGCCGAAGTCTACGCGGGAGGTATCGCCGGCGGCAATGTCGTGAATCCCGGTGCTGGCGCCGGTGGTCACTAGCATGCCCTTCTTCAGCGGACGGCCGCGCGAGGCGACATGGCCCAGCAGGAACGCCAGGGCCGCCAGGGGCGAGCCCGGGATCGAGGCCGCGCCGCCCTTGCCGACGGACACGCCGTTGATGAAGGTCTCGGCGGGCATGTCTTCCCAGGCGATGTCGCGCCAGTTCCCGATCACCGGGCCCAGGATCTGGCCGTCGTTGTTGCCGAAGTCGGAGGCGACGATCGGCGGGCCCAGCTGGTTGATGGTGGCCAGCGGGCTGCCGGCGATCTCGATGCCCAGGATCAGCTCGCCCACATAGTCGGCGGCTTCCTGCGCGGTCCATTCGGTCTTGTCGGCCGGGGCGTCCTTGCCCAGGCGGATGATAAACTCGGCCTCGACGGCGGTGAAGCCGCCGGCGATCGACCGGAAGGGCGTGGGCTGCTCGCCCGCGTCCCAGACCTTGGTCTTGAAGATGCAGCCGGCCAGGCGCTCGGCGCCCAGGCGTTCGCGGTGCTGCGGCGGCACCAGGCCGACCTTCCAGCCCACCAGCTCGTCCGGCCAGAGATCGATGGCGATGTCCTGCACCGCGTAGCCTTCGGCCATGGACTGGGGCAGGACGCCGCCCGGATAGCCGGGAACCGCGACGCCCTTCAGGCGTGCTTCGACGAACTGGGGTGCGATGGACGCCGGTGCGAACACCTCGCTCTCGGCCTCGGAAACGGTCACGCCGCGAATCCTCCCTCGCGCTAACACACTACAGTCCCGTTCGACGGGCTTTGGTCGTGCATAATGGAAACCGGTGTCATTGACAATCGGCCACGCGACACCGGTGGCAAGGGGATTGCCGCGCCCGCGCCATGGGCGCTTTCATGGGCGATCATGGTCGATCTCGCCGCTCTTCACCGTCTGGCCCTCGCCCTGCCCGAGGTCGAAGCCAGCCCCGATGGGGCGCGGCTGGCGTTCGATGTGCACGGCAAGGGAATCGCCTGGTCCTATTTCGCCCGCGCCCATCCCAAGGCTCGCCGCGAACTGGTGGAGGGCGTGATCGCCGTGCGCTGCCGGCGCGAGACCAAGGAGATGCTGCTGGAGACCGCGCCCGAGCGCTTCTTCGACGACGACCACTATCGCGGCTTTCCCGCCGTTCTGGTGCGGCTGGACGGGATCGACGAGGCCGAACTGGCGGGGTTGCTGGTCCAGGCCTGGCGAATCCTGGCGCCCAAGGCCCTGGTCAAGCGGATCGACGCCGAGCGATCCGGAACCACGAACCCCGGCGGCGATTTCCCCTAGCAGACAGGGAACCTCGCCATGGCCCAGGGACAACTCGCCGAATACCGCCGCAAGCGCGATTTCCACAAGACCGCCGAGCCCAGCGGCGACACGGCCGTCGCGCCGGCGCCGCAGGCCCGGTTCGTCATCCAGAAGCATGACGCCACGCGCCTGCATTACGACTTCCGGCTGGAGGTCGACGGGGTGCTGAAGTCGTGGGCGGTGACCAAGGGCCCGTCGTTGGATCCGGCCGACAAGCGGCTGTCGGTCGAGGTCGAGGACCATCCGCTGGACTATGGCGACTTCGAGGGCACGATTCCCAAGGGCCAGTACGGCGGCGGCACGGTGCAGCTGTGGGACCGCGGCTACTGGTCGCCCGAGCCGGGCTTCGAGGACGTGGCCAAGGCCCTGAAGAAGGGCGAGCTGAAGTTCGTGCTGGAGGGCGAGCGGCTGCACGGCTCGTGGGTGCTGGTGCGGATGAACTGGGACCGCAGCGCCAAGGATGGAAAGGGCAAACGCTCCAACTGGCTGCTGATCAAGCACAAGGACGAGGCCGCGCGACCGGGCGAGGGGACGGCGATCCTGGAGGAGGACGCCTCGATCGCTTCGGGCCGGACCATGGCCGACATCGCCGCCGGCAGGGGCCGGGGGCCGTCGCCGTTCATCCTGAAGACCAAGGGCAAGGGCGATGCGGTCTGGACCTCGCGCACCCAGGCCGAGCGGGAGGCGGCGCAGAAGGAAGCGCTGGAGACGCGCTCTTTCAAATCCACTCATCCCGACGAAAGTCGGGACCCAAGCGGCGGTGGCGGTTCCGGCGCTGCGCGAAGCAACAAGCTCAGCTTGGGTCCCGGCGTTCGCCGGGATGAGCGGAGTAAAAAAGGAAAGCCCGCCGTCCTGCCCGACTTCATCGAGCCCCAGCTGTGCAAGTCCCTGGACCGACCGCCCACCGGCCCCGGCTGGGCGCACGAGATCAAGTTCGACGGCTACCGCGTGCAACTGCGCGTCGAGGACGGCCGGGCGACCCTGCGCACCCGCAAGGGCCTGGACTGGACCGAGAAGTTCGCGGCGATCGCCGAGGCGGCCGCCGACCTGCCCGACAGCATCCTGGATGGCGAGGTGGTGGCCCTGGACGCGGCCGGCCAGCCCGACTTCGCCGGCCTGCAGGCGGCCTTGTCGGACGGCGACAGCAGCGACCTGATCTTCTTCGCCTTCGACCTGCTGGCCGTGGACGGGGAGGACCTGCGCGACCTGCCGCTGCGCGAGCGCAAGGCGCGGCTGAAGGCGGTGATGGGCGAGGACGAGGCGCGGCTGCGCTTCGTCGACCATTTCGAGACGGCGGGCGACGCGGTGCTGCTGTCGGCCTGCAAGCTGGAGCTGGAGGGCATCATCTCCAAGCGGCTGGACGCGCCCTACCGCTCGGGCCGCAGCGAGACCTGGACCAAGGCCAAGTGCCGGGCGGGGCACGACGTGGTGATCGGCGGCTATACGACGACCGGCTCGGCCTTCCGTTCGCTGATCGCCGGGGTGATGCGCGACGGCAAGCTGACGCATGTTGGCCGGATCGGCACCGGCTTTGGCCGCGACAAGGTCGCCAAGCTGTTGCCGCGCCTCAAGGCGCTGGAGACCGACACATCGCCGTTCGAGGGCAAGGGCGCGCCGCGCAAGGCCGCCAACATGCACTGGGTCAAGCCGCAGTTGGTGGCCGAGATCGAATATGCCGGCTTCACCGGCGACGGCTCGATCCGCCAGGCCTCGTTCAAGGGTCTGCGCGAGGACATCCCGGCCACCGAGGTCGAGGCCGAGGTTCCGGCCAAGGCCGAGACGGCCGAGCTGGCGACCCCGACCCCGAAGGCCGCGGCCAAGGCGGACGGCAAGGTGTCAACGGTCTCGACGGCCAAGGCCGACAGCATCGTCCTGGGCGTGACGATCTCCAAGCCCGACAAGCCGCTATGGCCCGATGTCGACGGCGCGCCGGCCCGCAAGATCGACCTGGCCCGCTACATGGCGGCGGTGGGCGAATGGATGCTGCCGCACATCAAGGGCCGGCCGGCTTCGATCATCCGGGTGCCGGACGGGGTCGGCGGCGAGACTTTCTTCCAGCGTCACGCCATGCGCGGGATGTCGTCGCTGATCGAGCAGGTGTCGGTCAGGGGCGACCGCCAGCCCTACATCCAGTTCGACCGGATCGAGGCGCTGATCGCCGCCGCCCAGATCGCCGCCGTCGAGATCCACCCGTGGAACTGCCAGCCGAACAACCCCGAGGTGGCCGGCCGCCTGGTGTTCGACCTGGATCCCGCGCCGGGCGTCACCTTCGAGGACGTGATCGCCGGGGCCCGCGAGATCCGCGACCGGCTGGAGGAGCTGGGCCTGGCCAGCTTCTGCAAGACCACCGGCGGCAAGGGGCTGCACGTGGTTACGCCATTGTCCGATAAGGTTCCGTGGGACGCCGCCAAGGTCTTCGCCCGCGAGGTCTGCGCCCGCATGGCCGCCGACGCCCCCGACCGGTACCTGATCACCATGAGCAAGAAGGCGCGGGAGGGGCGGATCTTCCTGGACTATCTGCGCAACGACCGCACCTCGACCGCCGTCGCGCCTCTATCCGCCCGGGCGAGGCCCGGGGGGACTGTATCGATGCCGCTGAACTGGACCCAGGTGAAGGCGGGGCTGGACCCGACCCGGTACACGATCCGCACCGTCCCGGCCCTGATCGCCAAGAGCACGGCGTGGGAGGACTATTTCGACTCCGCCAAGCCCCTGAAGGCGGCGATCAAGCGGCTGGGGTGAGGGCGTTCCGCTCTCGGCGCCGAAAACCTCGTCCTTCGACAAGCTCAGGATGAGGTTTTCTACGGCTCGGCCCATGCCTTGGTCCTCATCCTGAGCTTGTCGAAGGACGAGGACCACGCACGGTCCTGGATATTGATCGGCCCCTAGCTGGCCGTGCGGGCCTCCTGGGCCAGGTGGTCGGCCTGGCGGTCCAGGTCGTCGGCCTGTTTCGGCAAGCTGTCGATCAGCGCGCGCAGCTCGGCGTCGGTGACGATGTTGCCGCGGGCGCGATTGTCCTGGATCTGCCGGGCGCGGTAGGCGGGGTCGCGCAGGCGGGCGGCTTCGTCGCGCATCTGCTGGGCGCCCTGGCGCATCTGCACGGCGCCCTGGGCCATCTGGGCGCGGGCCCTGACCATCTGGCGCGCGGCCTCCTGGCGGGCCTGCTCGCCGATCCTGCGGGCCTGTTCACCATCGGCCCGGGCTTGATCGGCCTGGAGACGCGCCTGGTCGGCGGCGCGGTGGGCCTGGTCCCGCGCCTCGTGGGCCTGGCGCCGAGCCTCGGCGGCCTGGGCGCGGGCTTCGGCGGCGCGAGCGCGAGCCTCGATCGCGGCCTTGGCCTCCTCGGGCGTCGCGGACCGGTAATAGCTGTAGCCGGGACCCGCCGGAGGCTCGGGCGGAGGCGGGGGAGGCGGTGGCGGCGCTTCGGGCGGCGCAGGCGGAGGAGGGGGCGGAGGAGGCGGCGGAGGAGGAGGAGGAGGAGGAGGAGGAGGAGGAGGAGGCGGCGGGACCAGGGCGGCCATGGCGATCGCTTCGACCGGCGGAGGCGGCGGCGCGGGCGGCGCGGGCGGGACGGCGAGCGCCGGAATCGGCGGCGGCGGGGGCGGGAGCGGCGGCGCGACCCAGTCCTGGCGGGTGACGGCCAGGGCGGCCAGCGGAGTGGCCACGACAGCCAGGGCGGTGATGGCCAGGACCACCGTCAGGGGCCGGCGGCGAGCGGAGGTGTCGGTCATGAGGCAGGCGATCCTTGTCTTCAGCGTCCGGGCGTCGGCGGCCATGGCGGTCGCGGCGCCCAGGACGGGGCGGGCGGAGGGGCGGGGATGCGCGGCCAGGCCGATCAGGGCCTTGGCGTAGGCGGTGCGGTCGACGGTCTGGACAGCGGTGGCGTCGGCGGCCTCCTCCGAACGTTCGGCGAGGACGGCGTGCAGCCGCCAGACCAGCGGGTTGAACCAGAAGATCGCCAGGGCCAGCCGCGACAGGACCAGGAAGATCCAGTCGTGTCGCCGCAGGTGGGCCATCTCGTGCGCCAGGATGGCCGAAGCGGCGCCGCACCGGGCCAGGCTGTCGGGGTCGACCAGGATCGACCCCGGCGCGACGCCCCAGCTGAGCGGGCTGGCGATGCGGTCGCTGCAGACCAGGTCGGGGCGGTCCTCGGGGGGCAGGCCTTCAAGCGGAGCCAGCCAGTCGCCGCTGGTCACCGGCTGGCCCTGACGGGTCCAGCGGCTCAGGGTGCGCAGTCCCAGCAGCAGCCGGCCGGCGATGGCGGCGAAACCCAGCAGCCACAGGCCGCCAACCAGGCCGAGCGAGGGCCAGGGCGAGGGGCTCGGCGTCGCCATGTCGGCGGTGGTGTCGGCCGCCAGGACGGTCGGAGCGGCGAGGGGGGCGGGCGGCGGCGAGGCCGGCAGCAGGGCCAGGTCCAGGGCCGGCAGGAGGTTCATGATCACCGGCAGCGCCAGCAGCAGGCAGACCGTGGCGCGCAGGATGTCCACCCGCTCGACCGGCCGCCGGGTCAGGAACCGCGCGCAGGCCAGGCCGGCGCCGGCCACCAGGCTGGACTTGACCAGTAGGGCGACGAGCAGGGTCCAGGTCATGGCTTGCGCTCCACGGCCTGGTCGATCATCCGCTCCAGGGCGGCGGCCTCTTCCGGGGTCAGCCGCTGGCCCAGGCCCAGCAGGGCGGTGGCGGCGCTGGCCGCCGAGCCGGCGAAGAAGGTGTCGATCATCCGCCGCAGGGCCCCGGCGGCGACGGTCTCGGTCCGCTGGACGGGGCTGTAGCGGAAGCCGTCGGGGCCAGGCGCCCGCTCGACCAGGCCCTTGGCTTCCAGCCGCGAGAGCAGGGTGCGGACGGCCGAGTCGCTGAGCGGATCGGACAGGCCCGCGCGGACGCCGGCGGCGGTGCAGGACTCCAGACGGCACAGGGTCTCGAAGACCTCGCGTTCGCGTCGGGGCAGCGATTCGATCACGGCGACCTCCCTGAAAATCGCCGCCGTTCGGCGACGTTACATTTGTAGCGTTACATATGTAGTGAATAACGTCCGCAATGCGGCGGGCGAAATGAATTCGCCGTAACCCGGGCGGTGGACGTCGAAAGCCGCCCGGTCGCCCCACCTTCGCCCCGCCACGGTCAAGATTGAGGAGCATGGGAAGAGCATGAGCCCGCGCGCCCGCCTGCTGACCCTCGCCGCCGTCCTCGGCCTGGCCTTCGCCGGGATCGCCGAGGCCAAGGTCGCGCCGCGCCTGGTCGAGACGCCGGCCACGGCGCCGGGCGACACCCTGGCCGTACTCTATTCGGGCGACGGCGGCTGGGGCCGCCTGGACGAGGGCGTGGCCAAGGTGCTGGCCGCCGACGGGGTGCCGGTGTTGGGCTTCAACTCGCTGCGCTATTTCCTGGGCAGGCGCCCGCCCCAGGCGGTGGCCGACGACCTGGCCGACCAGCTGCGCCGGCACGAGGCGCAATGGGGCCGGCGCAAGATCGTACTGGTGGGCTATTCGTTCGGCGCCGACGCCCTGCCGGCCATCGTGCCGCTGCTGCCGGCCGACCTGCGCGGGCAGATCAAGGGACTGGTGCTGATCGGCGCCGGACCGCACGGCGACCTGACCTTCCACCCCGCCAGCTGGCTGAACCGCGCGACAGCCGACTCCTATCCCGTGGCCCCGGCGGTCGAGGCGCTGAAGGGCCTGCCGATGACCTGCATCTATGGCGACAAGGAGCGGCTGGACATCTGTCCGACCCTGCCGGCCGCCACCATCCGCCAGGTCCGGCTGCACGGCGGCCACCATTTCGACGGCGACTACGCCGGCCTCGGCAAAGCGGTCTTGAACGCCGCCGCCCTCTGAGATTTCGGGCGCAAGCCGACGCCGCGCACATCCGCGTGAGCACATCGTGACCCGGCTCCGGTCGACTTCGGGGGATCGAAACCCCGCCAACGCGCGTTTCAACGGCCTGTAATCATCGGAGAGGGCCTTCTCGCCATGACCGCGTTCGGGTCAGTCGTTCGGCATGCGCCGAGCGATTTGCCGCCACCACCACTCGCCTTGCCGCCTCGCGCGGCTTTGTTTCTCGATCTTGACGGAACCCTGGCCCCCATCATGCCCCGCCCCGAGCAGGTGGGGCCCGACGCTCGGCGCGCCGCGCTGCTCGACGCCCTGTCGCGCGCGCTGGACGGCCGGCTGGCCGTCGTCAGCGGCCGCGCGCTGGAGGACGTCGACCGTATCCTGGAGAATCGGGTGAGGTTCGTCGCCGCGGTCCACGGGCTGGTGCGTCGCGGGGTGAACGGCGTCGACCGCCTGCCGCCGCACCCGGACCTCCACCACGCCCGCGACGTGCTGCGCGATCTGGCGCGCGGGGATCGCGGCCTGCTGTTCGAGGACAAGGACCTCAGCGTCGCCTTGCACTATCGCAACGTGCCCTCGGCCGCCGACGCGGTGATCGAGGCCGCCGAGCGCCTCGCCCAGGGCTCGGAACTGGTGCTCCAGCTGGGCGACATGGTGGCCGAGCTGCGCACGCCCGGCCAGGACAAGGGCAAGGCGGTCACCGCCTTCCTGCGCGAGGCGCCGTTCGACGGCGCGACCCCGGTGTTCGTCGGCGACGACTTGACCGACGAGGACGGCTTCGCCGCCGCCGCCCGACTGGGCGGCTATGGCGTGCTGGTCGGTCCGTCGCATCGCCCCACCCAGGCGACCTATCGCCTGAACGATTTCAACGCCGTGCTCGACTGGCTGAGCGCTTCAATCGGAAGGGCCGCTGCATGAGCCGTCTGATCGTCGTTTCCAATCGCGTCAATCCGCCCACCGGCAAGGGCGACGAGAGCGTCGGCGGCCTGGCCATGGCCCTGGCCGCGGCCCTGCGGGAATATTCCGGCATCTGGTTCGGATGGAGCGGCAAGACCACCACCGAGTTCACCGGTCAGCTGAACATGCAGAAGGCCGACGGCGTCACCGTGGCCACGGTCGACCTGGAGGAGGGCGACTACCAGGAATACTACAACGGCTACGCCAACAAGACCCTGTGGCCGCTGTTCCACTACCGGGTCGACCTGACCGCCTACGACCGCTCGTTCGGCGAGGGTTATGACCGGGTCAACAGGCGGTTCGCCCAGACCCTGCTGCCGCTGATCGAGCCGGACGACATCATCTGGGTGCACGACTACCACCTGATCCCGATGGCGCGGGAGCTGCGGCGGCTGGGCGTGACCAACCGCATCGGCTTTTTCCTGCACATCCCCTGGCCGGCCCACCAGCTGGTGGTGACTCTGCCGCGCCACCGGCCGCTGGTCGAGGCGCTGTTCCACTATGATCTGGTCGGCTTCCAGACCGAGGAGAGCGTCCAAGCCTTCGAGGGCTATGTGTTCAACGAGGTGGGCGGCGAGCGGACCGAGGACGGGCGGCTGACCGCCTTTGGCCAGATCACCCGGGCCGCGGCGTTCCCGATCGGCATCGACGCCGAGGACTTCGCCCGCATCAAGGAAAGCCCGCGCGCGACCCGCGTCTATGATCGTCTGATGGCCCACAGCGTATTCCGCAAGATGGTCGTGGGCGTCGACCGCCTGGACTATTCCAAGGGGCTGGAGGAGCGGCTGATCGGCTTCGAGCGTTTCCTGCACGACAATCCGCAGGCGCGGCGCGAGGTGATGCTGCTGCAGATCGCCCCGATCTCGCGCGACGAGGTCGAGGCCTACCAGGACCTGCGCGGGCGGCTGGACGGCCTGATCGGCCGGATCAACGGCGCCTATGCCGACATGGACTACAACCCGATCCGCTACCTCAATCGCAGCTACCGCCGCGACGAGCTGGCGGGCGTCTATCGCGCGTCCAAGGCCGCCCTGGTCACCCCGCTGCGGGACGGCATGAACCTGGTGGCCAAGGAGTACGTGGCCTCTCAGACGCCCTATGATCCCGGCGTGCTGATCCTGTCGCGCTTCGCCGGCGCCGCGCGGCAGATGAAGGAGGCGCTGATCATTAATCCCAACAGCCCCGAGGAGATCTCCGACGCCCTGACCCGGGCTCTGAACATGGACATCGACGAGCGCCGGCGGCGTTTCGAGAGCCTGATGGACAACGTCACCCGCCAGGATGTCACGGCCTGGCGCGACGACTTCGTGGCCCAGCTGCGCGAGCCCACCCCGACGCCGGCCCTGACCCGGCAGGACGACGCCAAGGCCGGCGGAGCCAAGCTGGCCCTGACGGCGCCGCCCGCCCTGGCCTTGCGCGCCGGCGGGAGGGCCTGAGTCATGGCCGCCCGCCCCAGCTGGCAAGGTCACCTGCGGCTGTCGCTCGTCACCTGCCCGGTGGCGATGTACACGGCCACCAGTCCCGGCGGCGAGGTGCGGTTCAACCTGCTCCACCCCAAGACCCACAACCGCATCAAGATGATCGCCACTGACCCCGACCTGGGGCCGGTGAACCGCTCGGACCTGGTCAAGGGCTACGAGTACGAGAAGGACCACTATGTGATCCTGACGCCCGAGGAGATCGAAAGCGTGCGGCTGGAAAGCACCCGCACCATCGACATCGAGCGCTTCGTCGACGCCGCCGACATCGACCGGCTCTACTGGGACAATCCCTATTTCCTGGTGCCCGACGGCAAGCTGGCGCTGGACGCCTATACCGTGATCCGGGACGCCATGGCCGGGGCGGGCAAGATCGCCCTGGGCCGGGTGGTGATGCACACCCGTGAACGGCTGCTGGCCATCGAGCCGCGCGATAACGGCCTGATCTGCTACACCCTGCGCAGCCATGACGAGGTGCGCGACTCCGCCGAGCTGTTCGACGACATCCCCGACCGGAAGGCCGACCCGCAGATGGTGGCCATCGCCGAGAAGATCATCGAGCAGCAGGAAGGCCCGTTCGATCCCAGCCAGTTCAAGGACCGCTACGAGGACGCGCTGCGGGCCCTGATCAAGCAGAAGGAAAAGGGCGGCAAGGCCAAGGTGACGGTCGAGGAGCCGGACAACACCAATGTCGTCGACCTGATGGAGGCCTTGCGCAAGAGCCTGGGGCAGAAGCCGGGCGCGGCCCCATCCACGGGCCGCTCCACGGCCAAGCCGAAGAAGGCCGCGGCAAAAGCGCCCACGAAGCGCGCTGCGCCCCGCAAAAAGGCCTCCTAGGCGGATCGGCGACGACTTCGCGCTTGCCATCCCTCGCGATGGGCCGCTCTTGCCGGCCGGTGAGACGACGCGTTCCGAAACTCCGCCCGAACTTCGGCGCCAGGCTGTGCGCCCTGGTCCTGGTCGCCCTGGCGGCCAGCAGTTGCGTCACCGTGGGCCCGCTCCCGACGGCCGGCGGCGGGCTGGAATGCCAGGGCCGCAGGTCCGCCCGTCCCACCGTGATCCTCGAGGCGGGGGCGTTCGGCGGGGCGGCCGACTGGTCGCTGGTGGCGCAGGACCTGGCCGCCGAGGGCAAGGTCTGCGCCTATGACCGCGACGGCATAGGCCTGGCCGCGATGCACGACCTGGACCGCTCTCCCGTCGCCATCGCCCGGCGGCTGGGCGCCCTGGTGGCGGCGGAGGAGGGCGACGCGCCGGTGATCCTGGCCGGCCATTCGAACGGCGGGCTCTATGTCGAGGCCTTCGCCCGTCTGTGGCCCGAGCGGACGGCGGGGCTGGTGCTGGTTGACGCGGTGGGGACCGACGCCAAGGACCAGCCGCTGGCCATGGTCGACCTGCGGCGCGAGGCGCGGCTGGCCGGCTTCACCCCGTTCGCCCGCGCGGTCGGCCTGACCCGGCTGGTCCCGCTGATCGACGACATCTCGCCCGCGGCCGAGGCGGCCGCACGTCGGCGCAGGGCCTGGACGAGACGCAGCAGCATCAAGGCGGCGCTGCAGGAGGAGCGGGCCTTCCTGCCCGGCCTGGCCGCGGTCGATGCCTTGCCGCCGCTGAGTCCGGCCATTCCGGTGGCCGTGGTCGTCGCCAGCCGCAGCCCGGACAAGCCTCTGGACCGCGCCTGGCGCGCCGCCCAGGTCGCCCCGGCCGCGCGCGCTTGCCGCGCGGTGGTGATCGACGTCCAGGCCAGCCATACCGCCATCCTCGACGGCCAGCGGGAGCGTGTGGTCGAGGCGGTCGACTGGATGGATGGGCAAGGGCCGGAAATGGGCGCTAGCCGGTGCTGATCGCCTTGGTCGCGGGGTTCCAGGCGCGCAGCCATCGGCGCACGGGCGCATCGTAGAGCCGGAACGCGACCCACGCCACGATAGGCGCCAGCACCACGGCCAGGGCCGGAAACCACACCGGCAACAGCGGCTTCCAGCCGTCGGGATAGAGCCGCAGCATGACCGCCCAGGTCGCCCAGTGGGTCGCATAGAGCGGGTAGGAAAGGTCGCCCGTCGTCCGGCACAGCGCGCCCGCCGGGCCCTGGGGATTGTTGGCGCCGATCAGCACCAGCAGCGGAAACAGCACGGCCACGCAGGCGAAGTCGTAGAGCCCGTTCCAAGGTCGGCCGGGCGCCAGCGGCATGACCAGCACGGTCAGCAGGACGACGGCCGCCAAGCCCAGCCGTGGACGCGGCGCCAGGGCCCGGTAGCGCCAGCCCAGCCAGCCCAGGCCGAAGCTGAAGGCGGCGCGCACCACGCCCAGCCAGAACGTCGCCTGGTCCCAGCCGGTCTCCACCCCGTTCAGGCCCAGGGCGGCCCAGGCCATCACCACCCCGCAGCAGAAGACGATCGCGGCGACCACCAGGTCGGGCGCGCGCCGCAGCGGGAACCACAGGGCGCTGACGATCACCTCCAGGCACAGCGACCAGGCGGGCGGGTTGAACGGGAACAGGGTGGGGAAGGTCCATTCGGCCGGATGCCCCAGGCGGGGAACCAGCAGCAGGCCGCGGGCCAGGTTGGGCCAGAAGGGCGGGCTATGGCGTGAGGTCAGGACCGCGCCGATCAGGGTCGACAGCACCAGCAGCGGCCAGATCCGCACCACGCGGATCCACAGATAGGTCGGCCAGCCGATCTCGCGCCGCTCGAAGGCGTGGGCCAGGACGAAGCCGCTGAGGCAGAAGAAGAAGTCCACGGCCAGGTAGCCGTGGGCGAAGCGGCCCGGCCGTCCCGACCAGTCGGCCGCGTGGTACAGCAGCACCCCCAGCGCCGCCACCGCTCGCAGGCCGTCCAGGCCGGCGAGGCGTCGTGTCCTGTGTTCCGTCACCCGTCGGTTCTTTCAGGATCGCCTCGGGTTGCGCAAGGGGAGACCGCCTAACCCCAAGCCGCCATCAGCACCATCACCGCGCCGACTTCGACCGCGTCGCTCAGGCCGTGGGCGATCATCGGGGCCAGCAGGCTGCGCGAGCGTTCCATCAGCCAGACATAGGTCAGGCCCCAGGCGAAGGCGTAGACCTGCTGGGCGATGGCCAGGTGCGGCGGGTTGTGCAGGAAGCTGTCATAGTGGGCCAGGCCGAACAGCAGGGCCACGACATAGGCCGCGACCGGCAGGTCCAGCGGTCCGATCCGCAGGCGGCCGGGGACCAGCGTGGCCAGCATTCCGACCAGCAGGCCGCGGAAGATGATTTCCTCGTTGGGGCCCGCGGCCAGCATCACCCCCAGCCAGCCGATCACGGCGCCCGGCGAGCCGATGTCGTAGCCGCCGTCCGGGGCGGCGCCGGCCAGGAGCTGGGGCCAGTAGTCGGCGACCAGCATGACCAGGCCCATGGTCACCCCGATCGCGACCGCGAGGCCCGCGAAGGTCTTGCCCGGCGGCCAGCGCAGGGCGTTATCGGCCTGAGGCAGCACCCGGCGCATCACGGCCAAGGCGAGCAGTCCGGTGAGGATCTGGAACAGAGTCGCCAGGGCCACGAAGACCCAGACCTGGTGCTGGAAAAGCTCGATATTATGCTTGTACAGCCAGCGGCCCGCCTCCCGGCCAGGAACCAGCAGGGTCTGCATCAGCGCGGCGGCCAGAACGATCGGCCACAGGGTCGACCACGGATGGAAGCGGAAACCGGCGACCTGCAGGAAGGGACGGCGCGACGGGGGCAGGGCGAGATCGGTCATGCCGGCCAGATGCCGGCCTCAGGCCGCCCGGGTCTTGAAACTATGTTGCACCGGGACCTGCGCCCGCCACGCGCCGGGCGCGCGGCCGGTCAGGCTCTTCACGTCGCGGCTCATGTGCGCCTGGTCGGCGAAACCGGCCTCGGCGGCGATTTCGGCCAGGGGCGCGGCGCCGTCGACGATCGATCGCCAGGCACGGCGCGCCCGGGCCTCCACGCGGAAGCGGGCGGGACCCACGCCATAGGCGTCACGGAACCAGCGGAAGGCGGTCTCGCGGGTGACGCCCTGCTGGCGGGCCCAGGCCTCGACGGCCGGAGGCGCGTCACCGGACAGGGCCTGGGCCAGCCAGTCGGGCGCGTCGGCAAGGCCCGCTGGGCCTGGCCGCAGGGTTTCCAGCAGTACGGCGGCGGCCTCGAGCGGGTCGCGTTCGGCCAGCCGGGCCAACAGGTCGGGATCGTCCGCGCGCGCCATGGCCGGCAGGGCGGCCGCACCGCCGGCCAGCGGCAGGTTCAGCACCAGGGCCTTGCCGGGTCGGTGGTTCCAGTGGCCTGAAAAGCGGCCATGCAGCAGCACGTCGCCGGCCTGCACCCGCCAGCGTCCGTTCTCGCCGGCCTCCTCGTAGCCGCCGTCCAGCACGACGGCGGCGTAGGCCTCGTCGTGGATGTGGCGCGGAATGGTCTCGCCGGGGGCGAGGGCGGAGCGGAGCATGGCCGGAGTTTAGCCCGGAACCGGCGTCGCGTCAGTTAAGGCCGCGTCATCTGGCCCTCACCGCACCGAGATCCACGGCCGGCTCAGCAGCACCGCGCAGTTGATCAGGCCGACCAGGGAATAGGTCTGGGGATAGTTGCCCCACAGCTCGCCGTCCGCGAAGCCGATGTCCTCCGACAGCAGGCCGGCGGTGGTGCGGCGGGCCAGCATCTCCTCGAACAGTTCGCGCGCCTCGTCGATGCGGCCGGCCAGGTAGAGGGCCTCCACCAGCCAGAAGGTGCAGATGTTGAACGCCGTCTGCGGCGCGCCGAAGTCGTCGGGGATGGCGTAGCGCAGCAGGTAGGAGCCCTTGCGCAGGCCGGCTTCGATGGCCGCCACCGTGGCGACGTTGCGCGGGTCCCTGGCCTCGATGAACCGCAGGTCGACCAGCTGCAGCAGGCTGGCGTCCAGCTCGTCGCCCTCGAAGGTGGCGGCGAAGCGGCCCAGGGTCTCGTTCCAGGCGCGCTTGTCGATGGTCTCGCGCACCTTTGCGGCGCGGGCGTTCCAGAACTCGGCCCGGTCGGCCAGGCCCAGTCGCGCGGCGGCGTTGCCCAGCCGGTCGCACGCCGCCCAGCACATTACCGCCGAATAGGTGTGGACATTGGCCCGGCCGCGGAACTCCCACAGGCTGGCGTCAGGCTGGTCGTGCAGCTGGAAGGCGCGCTCGCCCACCGGCTCCAGGTTCTGGAAGTCCTCGACCGTGCCCGGCCGCAGCAGCCGCTCGTCGAAGAAGGCCTGGACGGTCGACAGGATGATCTGGCCGTAGACGTCGTGCTGCTGGTGCTCGAAGGCCTGATTGCCGATCCGCACCGGCCCCATGCCGCGATAGCCGGGCAGGTCGGGGGCGAAGCGCTCGGTCAGTTGCGGCTCGAACCCCACCCCGAACAGCGGCTGGATATGGCCGCCGGCGGCCCGGTCGACGATGTTGCGCAGGTAGCCCAGATAGTTCTCCAGGATGTCGACCGCGCCCAGGCGGTTCAGCGCCTGGACCACGTAATAGGCGTCGCGCAGCCAGCAGTAGCGATAGTCCCAGTTGCGGCCGCTGTCGGCGTGCTCGGGGATCGAGGTGGTCATGGCCGCCACGATCGCGCCGGTCTCCTCGTGCATGCAGAGCTTCAGGGTGATGGCCGAGCGGATCACCGCGGTCTGGTAGTCCAGCGGCACGGCCAGGCCGCGCACCCAGTCCATCCAGTATTCCTGGGTCTGCTGCAGCATGCGGTTGCAGGTGGCGCCGATGTCGGCGTTGAAGCCCTCGTCGGCCCCCAGGTACATGGCGATCGGCTTCTCCAGCCGGAAGGTGCGCTCCTCCAGCACGTGCGACACCGGCCCGTCGGTGGACAGGCGCAGGGTCATGTCCGAGCACAGGTAGCGGATGTGGTTGGAGCCGTGGGTATGCTCGGCCGCCCGCGCGCCCCAGTCGGCGGTGGGGCGCAGGCGGATGGTGATCCGCGCCACGCTGGTGAGCGGCCGGATCAGGCGGATGAAGGCCGTCGGCCGGAAGCTGCGGCCGAACTGCTGGTAGCGGGGGGCGAAGTCAATGATCTCGATGCTGGCTCCGTCGGCGTCGGTAATCACCGTGCGCAGGATCGGGGTGTTGCGCAGATAGTCCTGCTCCACCGTCGTGGCGCCGTCGACCACGACCTCCCAGACGCCCTTGGCGGCCGGATCGCCGGGCTCCAGCCCGCCCAGCAGCGCGCTGAACACCGGGTCGGAATCGATGCGCGGCGCGCAGGCCCAGACGAAACGGCCGCCGCGGTCGATCAGGGCGCTGACGGCGCAGTTGCCGATCGGGAAGAGGTCGAGGTTCTGCGGCATGGTTTGGTCCAGCTCGTCTTTCAGGTTCGGGTTTTCGCGTGGCGAGGCGGTCAGCGCCGGATCAGGATCGGCACCGGCGACGACTTGCTGGTGTGGGCCGCCACATGGGCGCCGATGTGCTCGAAGGTGATGTCGGCGCACGCCTCGCCGATCCGCAGGCCGTCGACCTGCAGGTGGTCGATGCCGATCGGCAGGCGCGGGTCGGTCAGGTGCACCTCGCCCCGCCAGCCGTCGATGGTGATCCCCAGGCACGCCTGCAGCATCATGAAAGCCGATCCGGCCGCCCAGGCCTGGGGCAGGCAGGCCACCGGATAGGCCACCGGCGGCTCGCCCGGCTGGCGCGGGAAACCGCAGAACAGCTCGGGCAGGCGCATCTCGTAGTGGGCGGCGGTCTCGAACAGGCCTGAGGTCATCTCCACCACCCCGTCGCGATGGCCGTAGCGAGCCAGGCCCATGGCGCAGATCGCCGTGTCGTGCGGCCAGACCGAACCGTTGTGGTAGCTCATCGGGTTGAAGCGGGGCTCGCCCTGAGCCAGGGTCCGCACCCCAAAACCGTTGTGGAACGCCGCCGACAGCAGGGCGTCGGCCACCTTGGCGGCGCGTTCGGGCGAGGGCAGGCCGCAGAACAGCAGGTGGCCGGGATTGGAGCCGCGCACCCGGCAAGGCTTGCCATGGCCGTCGATGGCCATGGCGTAGAAGCCCTTGTCCTCCATCCAGAACTTGGTCTCGACCTCCAGGCGCAGGTGCTCGGCCTTGGCCCGCCAGCGGTCGGCGTTCGCGCGATCGCCGCGCCGCTGGGCCAGGTCCGCCATGCCCCGGAAGGCGGCGAAGGCGTAGCCCTGGACCTCGACGACGGCGATGGGCCCGTCGGGGAACTTGCCGTCCTCGTGGAAGACGCTGTCCTCGCTGTCCTTCCAGTTCTGGTTCGACAGGCCCGAGTCCAGGCCGCGGGCGTAGTCGATCAGGCCGTCGCCGTCGCTGTCGCCGAAGTGCTCGATCCAGGCGATGGCGTTCAGCAGGGGCTCCCACAGGCTGTCGATGAAGGCCAGGTCGCCGGTGCGCTCGGCATAGGCGCAGGCCAGGGCCACGAACAGCGGCGTGGTGTCGACCCCGCCGTAGTAGCGGCCGAACGGCAGCTCGCCCAGGGCGGTCATCTCGCCCTTGCGGGTCTCGTGCATGATCTTGCCGGGCGCGCTGTCGCGGAAGGCGCTGACCTCTTCCGCCTGGTGCTCGGCCAGGTAGCCCAGCACGCCCTTGGCCAAGCCGGGCTCGATCCACAGCACCTGCCAGGCTGTGATGATCGCGTCGCGCCCGAACGGCGTCGAGAACCAGGGGATTCCGGCATAGGGATAGGGGCCGGTGGCGAACTGGGTGGTCAGCAGGGCCAGATCGGCCCGCGACTTCTCCAACCAGTCATTGAACAGCCGGCCCGAGCTGTGCAGCCGCGCCCCGCGCCGCCGGCGATTGCGCATGTCGATCCGGGCCCGCGCCGCCGCCGCCCGCCATCGCTCGCGCGTCGGCGGCTGGGCGGCGTCGACCCCCACCTCGACATAGAGGTCGAAATGGGTCTCGGGCGTCAGCATGAACATGAAGTCGGCGCGCTGCGGACCCAGGCGTCCGGGCGGCTCGGAGAACGAGATGATGCTGGTGCGCCGCACGCCGTCCAGGCCGTCATAGGCGTAGGTCACCGACCGGCCGTTCGTCTGGGCGGGCGCCACCCGGCCACGGGCCGGGCGCCTGGAGCCGCGCACCTCGAACATGTCGTGGAAGTCGGCGTCAAATTCCAGGCTGACCGGCAGGATGACCATGTCGCGGCTGTAGTTGACGAAGCGCAGGCGCTCGTACAGCCGCTGATCCCAGAGGAACCGCTTGCGCTCGACATGGATCGCGCCGTGCGGCGCCGCGGCGCCGCCCAGGGCGGGCAGGGGCTCGTTGGTCGCGTGCGAGGTGAAGAACACGTTGTCCTGCGACACCGCCGCGCTCAGCAGGGCCGGCGAGCGGTTGCCCAGCAGCAGGCGCAGCCGCGACAGCAGGCGGGTGTCGTCATGGAACAGGCCGTCGGCCGCGCCCAGCACGTCGCCGAACGCGTCGGCCACCAGGAAGGTGTCCTTGTCCTTCAGCGCAAACAGCCGGTAGGGGACGCGCGGCTCGCCCGTTTCGCCCTGTTCGACGGCCCCGCTCGGGGTCGGGCCTGGTGTGAGATCGTCCATGTCCTTCGGCCCCTTGCGCTGAGGTCCCTCGAAAACCCGCCGCGCCGCGCGGGCGCGGCGGGCGGGTTCCCGATTCCTAAAACCTGATCGTGTCTCCGACGCGGCGACCGCGCGAAGGCCGGGTCAGGCGCTTTGGGCCAGCGTCAGGCGCGGCGGCGCGGACGCTTCTTCCAGTCGATCATAGAGGTCCAGGTAGCGGCGGGCCATGGCGGTCGCCGAGAACCGAGTCTCGAACCGGCGGCGGATCTTCCGGCGGTCCAGGTCGCCCAGGCGCTGGGCGGCGGCGACCGCTTCGTCTTCGGTCTTGACGATGAAGCCGGTCAGGCCGTCCTCGATCACCTCGGGCACCGAGCCGCAGTCGTAGGCGATCACCGGCGTGCCACAGGCCATGGCCTCGATCATCACCAGGCCGAACGGCTCGGGCCAGGCGATCGGGAACAGCAGGGCGTCGGCGCCGCCCAGGAACGCGGACTTCTCGTGGTCGCCGATCTCGCCGATGAACTCGATCAGCGGGTGGTCCAGCAGGTGCTCGATCTCGTCATGGAAATAGGCGCGATCAGCGGCGTCGATCTTGGCGGCGATCTTGAGTTTCTTGCCCAGGCGCTTGGCGATGGCGATGGCCCGGTCAGGGCCCTTCTCGGGCGAGATGCGGCCGAGGAAGGCCAGGTAACCCTCGGATTTCGGACGAAAATCGTAGATCTCCTCGGCCATGCCGTGCAGCACCGTACCGGCCCAGTTGGCGAAGGGCAGGGGGCGGCGCTGGTCGTCCGAGATCGAGACCAGGGGGAACTGAGGCCAGCGGCGATAGACGCCCGGCAGGTCCTTCAGGTCCAGTCGGCCGTGCAGGGTGGTCAGGGTCCGTTCCGGCATGTCCTCGAACATCGGGAAGTGGATCATGTCGGTATGGAAGTGGATGACGTCGAAGCGGCGGGCCTGGCGGCGGACCTCGGCCAGCATGGCCATGTGGGCCGCCAGGTCTGACTTGAGCAGGGCGGGGTCCAGGCGGATGGCCTGGTCGCGCACGACCACCAGTTCCGCCTTGGTCCGCGCGTCGCCTGAAGCGAAGAGGGTGACCTCATGGCCCAGGTCGACCAGGGCGTCCGTAAGGTGTGCGACGACGCGTTCTGTGCCGCCGTAGAGACGTGGTGGAACGGCTTCGTACAGGGGCGGAACCTGGGCGATCCTCATGGCTGAATTCCTGACGCTGAAAGGGCGCGACCGCACGCCCCGACGTCAAACCAAACCGCCAGTGTGGCTGTAAGGTTCCGCATCGAAAATAAAGAACCATAAGCTGCCTGAACCGTTGGCCTTCGATGGATACGCACGTTGACGAGCCGGGATCGGGGCGGCCATTTGAGGGCGCGCGGAGTGGCCGCGCGCAAGCGTACGGCGAGACCTTTCGACGGTGATCAACTCCTGGACCAAACGTGACGCGCTGCTCGGCGGCGCGGTCTCGCTTTTCTCGCTTTCGTCGGCGGCCGCCCAGCTCCAGAATCCGCCCCTGGTGCGGGCCCCGCAGCAGCTGGCCTCGCCGCCGCCGACCAGCGTGGTGCTGCGCTCCGACCAGATTGAGCTGCTGCTCCGCGTCCTGACCCAGGCCTACACCCACGGCTTCGAGCCGGCCGCCTTCTCGCCCGAGCCCGTGCTGCCCCTGCTGAACGCCCGCGAGGCGGCCGCCCGCCAGGCCGGGCAGGCCCAGCTGATCGGCCTGACCCTGCGCTACGCCAAGGCCGTGCGCACGGGCCGCCTGGCGCCGGACGCCTTCCTCGGCGAGTGGGGCCTGCGCCCCGCGCCCTATGATCCCGGGCCCGACTTCATCCAGGCCGCCGCCCAGGACCGCCTCGGCCCATGGCTGGACAGCCTGCCGCCGCCCTATACCGGCTATCAGACCTTGCGAAAGGGCCTGGCGACCTATCGTGACATCGCCGCGGCCGGCGGCTGGAAGTCCGTGGCGTCGGGCGAGCCGCTGAAGCTGGGCGCCACAGGCGATCCGCGCATCGCCGCCTTGGAAGCCCGGCTGGCGGTCGAGGACACGACCGTGGCGGTCGACCGCGCGCCGGTGTTCGACGCCGCCCTGCAGCAGGCCCTGATGCGGGCCCAGAAGCGTTTCGGCCTCAATCCCGACGGCGGGCTGGGGCCCATGACCCTGGCGGCGCTGAACGTGCCGGTCGAGCGGCGGATAGACCAGATCCTGGCCAATATGGAGCGCTGGCGCTGGCTGCCCCAGCAGCTGCCGGCCGACCGCATCCAGGTCAACATCGCCGCCGCGGTGATGAGCGTCTTCCATGACGACGCCCCGAACCTGACCATGCGGGCGGTGACCGGTCGTCCGGGCGACGAGACGCCGATGCTGCAGTCGACGATCCGCTCCATCGTGCTCAATCCGCCGTGGAACGTGCCCTCGTCGATCGCCGCCAAGGAGCTGTGGCCCAAGGAGCGGGCCAGTCCCGGCTATCTGAAGCGCAACGACTTCGTCATCATCTCGACCGGCGAGGGGACTTCGCGGCTGCAGCAGAAGGCCGGACCGAAGGCCGCCCTGGGCCTGGTCAAGTTCGACTTCGACAATCCGTACGGCGTCTATCTGCACGACACGCCCAGCCGCTCGAAGTTCGCCAGCTTCAGCCGCCTGGCCAGCCACGGCTGCGTGCGCCTGGAAAAGCCGATCCCCCTGGCCAAGCAACTCCTGGCCTCCAGTCCCGACTGGCAGCCGGACGTGGTCGACGCCACCCTGGCCTCGGGCAAGACGGTGCGCGCGCCGCTGGCCCAGCCCATCGCCGTATTTCTGCTCTACTGGACGGCCTATATGACCCCGGACGGGCAGATGAACTTCCGCGACGACCCGTATGGCTGGGATAAGGAGCTGGTGCTGCGTATCGCCGCAGGAGGCCCCGGCCCAGCTTGACCCAGGGCGCCGCGTAAGGCCTCTTCCCGGGCAGCAGCCTTTCGTTTCGGCTGGTCTTCCGTTCGGAAGGCTTTGGCCGTTTCGTAAAGACTCTGGCGTTTTAGTGCTCGCGTGAGGGTCGCCAAGTGGAGCGACCCGGCCTTCCGGCGTCGCGCGGGGTCAGTCCGGGGAAGCGTATCATGATCGAACGACGCAAGCTGTTGGGGCTTGGCCTCGGCGTGCTCGGCGCGAGCGCGGTCGGGCCGATGGCGGCCTTCGCCCAATCGAAGCTGGGAGCGGCCGATCCGATCGGCGACCTGCTCCAGAGCCAGTCGGACCTTGCCGAGGGCCTGCCGGCCGAAGGGCTTCCGGCCGTCGCCGCCCCGCCAGCGGCGTCGCCCGTCGTCCGGGCCTCCACCGCCTCGCACGCCCCGCGCTGGCTGAAGCTGCACAACATCCACACCCAGGAAAAGATCGAGGCGGTCTATTTCGAGAAGGGCGAGTACGTGCCCGACGCCGTCCAGGCCCTGGACAAGGTGCTGCGCGACTATCGCACCGGCGACGTCTATTCGATGCATCCGGAGCTGTTCGACATCCTGGCGGCCCTGGCCCAGAAGACCGAGACCAAGTCGCACTTCCAGGTGATCTCCGGCTACCGCTCGCCCCGCACCAACGCCATGTTGCACGAACGCAGCGGCCAGGTCGCCAAGCGCAGCCTGCACATGGACGGCAAGGCGATGGATGTCTATCTGGAGGACGTCGCTCTGGATCGTGTGCGGGCCGCGGCCCTGGATCTCGGACGCGGCGGTGTGGGTTATTACCCCGTCAGCAATTTCGTCCATGTCGACGTCGGGCCCGTCCGGCGTTGGGTCGGCTCGTAAGGGGGCCGCAGAACCAGAGGAAGCCCGGATGGCCAAGGCCGAACGTCATAGCAATCCGTTCGGATGGATACTTCTGGGAGCCCTGGTCGGGGTGATCGCCACGGCCGGCGTGCTGCTGCTGGCGTCCTCGATGAACACCGGCGCGGGCTACAGGTCGGGGCCGGCCGAGATTCGCACGGCCGCCGATGACGCCGTCGCGACCACCGCGGCCAAGCCCGCCCCCGTCGCGGCCGCGCCCAAGCCCGAAGCGCCGCCGCCCGTCGCTGTCGTCCCGGCCCCCGCCGCCGCGGTCGAACCGCCGCCCGTCGACGCCCAGATGGCCGACGACGCCGCCGCCGCCGGCATGACGTCCCGGGCCGAGCAGGAACACCCGTCGAACTAGGCCGCCTGGCTTTCGGACGGATCCTTCGCCTTGGCCAGAAGATCCCGTCCCGCGACGCGGCGCAGGGAGGCCAGGGCCTCCTCCAGCGCCTCGATGCGCTCGCCCTGTTTGAGGACCAGGCGTTCCAGGTCCTGCAGGCGCTCTTCGATCATGTCCTTCATGGCGTCCTCCGCTGGCTGGGGGTCTATCGAGCGTCATCGACCCCGTCGGGTCAAGTTTTGTGCGCTTGCACCTGAAATGCAAAAGGGCCCCGGATCGCTCCGGGGCCCTTTCTCGTCGGACGGGTGAAATCCTACGCTTTCGGCGCGGCCATCGGCGGCAGCTTGCCGGCGGCGGCTTTCATAGCCTCGTGCTGGGCCGGGGGCAGGGGGATCAGGCCACGGCCCTGGAGGTAGCCGCCCCGGCCGGTGGCGGCGTCGGACACGAACTCGGCGACGAATTCCTTCAGGCCCGGGGTCACGCCGACCTGGTCCTTCTTGACGTAGATGTAGAGCGAGCGCGACAGCGGGTACTGGCCGCTGGCGATCGTCTGGGCCGAGGGTTTCACGCCGTTGACGGCCGCGCCCTTGATGCGGTTGGCGTTTTCCTCGAGGAAGCTGTAGCCGAACACGCCCACGGCGCCGGGGGTCTTCTCGATGGTGCCGACGATGGCGTTGTCGTTCTCGCCGGCGTCGACCCAGCCGCCGTCGGTGCGCAGCGGGTCGACCTTGGCCTTGAAGCCCTTCTCGTCCTTCTCGGCCAGGGCCTTGGCGGTGGGGAACTTCTTGGCGCCGCCCTCGATGGCTAGCTCGACGAAGGCGTCGCGGGTGCCCGAGGTGGGCGGCGGGCCGTAGACCAGGATGCGGTTGGCCGGCAGGCCGGCGCCGACGTCCTTCCAGGTCTTGTACGGGTTGGCCACGAACTGGCCGCCGCGCAACACGGTCTGGCCCAGGCCCAGGTACAGGTGCTCGACCTTGAAGCTGTAGTCGGGCGAGGACTTGTCCATGGCCACGACGATGCCGTCGAAGCCGATCTTCAGCTCGACGATGTTGTTGACGCCCTTGGCCTTGCAGGCCTCGAACTCGGACTTCTTCATCGGACGCGAGGCGTTGGCGATGTCGGGGAACTTCTCGCCCATTCCGCCGCAGAACATCTTGATGCCGCCGCCGGTGCCCAGGCTCTCGATCTTGGGCGACTTCTTGCCGGTCTTCTTGGCGAAGTTCTCGGCGGTGCGGGTGGAGAAGGGGAACACGGTCGAGGAGCCGGCGGCCCAGACATAGTCGCGGGCGGCGTGGGCGTTGGACGCGCCAGCCAGCAGGCCGAGCGCCGCGGTGGCTCCGAGCAGGGTCTTCATCGGGGACATTCCTACTTTCGAGAGGGACGAGAAGGAGGGGTGAACGAAGTCTACGTCCTATGCGGCCGTCATTTGTCACAGTTTGGCGACAGATTTGCGACAGCGTCCGTCCACGGATGATCGCCCGGCGTCTCCGGGAGCGCGTGCGGGCAGGTCGCGCGGCCTGTCAACCAACCGGCAATCCTGACCCGGCATCCTCGCGGCCGAGGAGATCTCTTTCCAATGTCCGCGTTCGCCACGTTCCGCAGCCTTGCCTTCCTGTCCGTCATCACCTGCGGCCTGGTCACCGCCGCCTGGGACGGCGTCAGGCGCATGCCCTGGGTCCACGACCGGGATCGGGGCGACGTCGTCTGGGTCGACACCAGCCCGCGCTGAGCGTCGCGCCCTGGCGCGTTTGACGGCGCCTTGTGCGCGGCGGATCAAGTTTCTTGACCTTCGTCGTGCGAAACCGGGCGGCGCCTGAACAAGAACCGGGCGCTGGAGACATTTCCTTCAAAATGTCAGAGATCGATCCCGTTGCGGGACGGAGGCTGGGTGATGCTGGTCCTCAAGAGGCGTCGTCCTGGGGATAGTCACCGCGGGTGATGGGCGCGACGGCCTCGAACGAGGACGTCATGTCGAACCAACGGCTGTTGATGGCGGGATCTTCCGTCGCTGTTCTGCTCGCTCTGTCCGTCGCCGCGTCGCCCGCCTTCGCCGCCGATCCGGCGGTGGATCCGGGCGCCCCGACCGCGGTCGACGAGATCGTGGTCAAGGCGCGCGACAAGGCGGGGTTGCTGGAGACCAAGCCCAACAACACCGTGTTCGGCCTTGACAAGCCGCTGCTGGAGACCCCGCGCTCGGCCAGCTTCGTCAGCGACACCACTCTGCAGCGCTACGGCATCGAGACCATCGACGGCCTGACCGCCGTCTCGCCGGGCACCTACACCGCCAGCTTCTACGGCGTGCCCGGCGCGCTGAACATCCGCGGCACCCTGGCCGAGAACTACTTCCGCGGCTTCAAGCGCATCGAGAACCGCGGCACCTATTCCACCCCGATCGGCGCGGCCGACCAGATCCAGATCGTGCGCGGCCCGCCGACCCCGATCTACGGCTCGGGCAAGGTGGGCGGCATGCTCAACTTCATCCCAAAGTCGGGCCGGAACGAGGGCGGCTATCTCAGCGAGCCGACCGGCGAGGTCACCGCCACCTACGGCTCGTACAACCGCAAGAACGCCACCGCCCAGATCGGCCTGCCGGTGAACCTGGGGCCGGTGACCGGCGGCGTCTATGCCTATGGCGAGGTCGAGGACAGCCACAGCTTCTACAAGGGGATCTATCCGCGCCGCCAGACCGGCGAGGTCTCGGCCGACTTCGACCTGGGCAATGGCTGGACCACGGCGTTCGGCGGCATGAAGTACCACTCGGACGGCGACGTCCAGACGCCCGGCTGGAACCGCCTGACCCAGAGCCTGATCGACAACCGGACCTACACGACCGGCCGCGACACCAGCCTGGTCGACAGCGACGGCAACGGCCGAATGACCCTCAACGAGATCAGCGGCAACAGCGCCAATCCCTACTATTACGACCCGGCGTTCAAGCCGCTCTACATCCCGTACTACGGCTTCTACAACACCGACGCCGCCCACACCCTGGACACGGGCGTCGGCACGGTGAAGCTGTCGCCGCGCACGGTCTATATCAGCCCGGCCGACTTCTCGAAGACCAACACCAACACCCTCTATTTCGACCTGGCCAAGGCCCTGTCGCCCGACAGCACGATCAAGGCCCAGCTGTTCTACGACGACCAGGAGAACAAGCGCTTCGTCTCCTACGGCTATCCGGCCTGGTTCAAGAGCTCGGTCTGGGAAGCCCGCGTCACCTACGACTTCGCCAACGAATTCATGGACGGCGCGGTCAAGGCCAAGTCGTTCGTCGGCGCCTCGTACCGCGACTTCTCGGGCCGCCGGCGCGAGAGCTACAACAGCGGCGTGATCGCGCTCGACCGCCGCGACATCAGCTTCGGCGCCACGGCCACCGACATCATCGACAGCCCGTTCTCGACCGAGACCGGCCCCGGGGTGCTGGGCCTGGCGTGGGAGAACGACAACAGGTCCGACTGGAGCCAGAAGGGCCTGTTCTTCATGACCGACGTGACGGTCGGCGAGAAGCTGAACCTGATGCTGGGCGGGCGCTGGGACGACTACGACGTCACGTCGAACGACACCGGCGTGCTCAGCTACCAGGTCTCTGGCGAGCAGAAGGCGGGCAAGGACAAGTTCACCTACACCGCCAGCGCCACCTACAAGGCGCCGGGCGGGGTCATGCCCTACATCACCTACGCCAAGGCCTCGGCGCTGGAGATGAGCCAGGCCGGCGACGTCGCGCCCAGCCTCGTCGCCGACGCCAGCGACGCCTGGCTGTCAAACAGCGACCTAGCCGAGGCCGGGGTCAAGTTCCAATGGCTGAAGGGTACGCTGGTCGGCTCGCTGGCCGGCTATCGCCAGAACCGCACCCAGCTGACCGGCATCACCGGCACGCCGACCGGCACCCGGGCCAAGGGCGTGGAGCTGGAGGTGCGCTGGCTGGCCAGCGAGAACTTCAGCTTCACCTTCTCGGGCAACAGCCAACACACCACGGTGAAGGGACCGGACAACTCGTTCCAGTACATCCCGGCCTACACCGCCGGCGTCCCGGGCTCGCAGGCGTTCGGCGGCACCTACGTGGTCTGGGCGTTCAGCGGCCTGCCGGGCCGGGCGGGCGACTACGACTACACCCTGATCCCGAAATCGGTGGTCAGCCTGTACGGCGCCTACACCAGCGACGACCACGACTGGGGCAAGGTGGGCGGCGCGCTGGGCGTCACCCACGTGACCAAGACCGCGGGCACGGTCCAGAACGCCGTGACCTATCCGGCCTACGCGGTCGCCAACGCCTCGGCCTATTACGAATACGGGCCGTACACGGTGACAGCCAACATCGATAACCTGTTCGACAAGCTCTACTTCACGCCCGACGCCGACAGTTACGCCAACCTCGGCGCGCTGCCCAGCAAGGGCCGCGAGTGGCGCGTGACCCTGTCGCGCAAGTTCTAGTTCCCCCATCCCGCGCCCCCGTCTCAAGGGATGGGGCGGGGCGCGGGATCCAGCTTGGACGGAGGCCCAAGGCCCATGTCGACGACGATCCCGTGGAGGTCCTGGCTGCTGCTCGGCGCGCTGAGCCTGCTGCTGTTCCTGATCACCGCCTCGACCTTCTCGTCGCTGGGCGTGGTGCTGCCGGCGATGATCAAGGAGAACGGCTGGAGCTTCTTCCACGGCTTTCTCGGGTTCACCCTGCTGGGCGCGTTCTGCGGGGCGTCGTCGAAATTCCCCGCCATCCTGATCCGTAAGATCGGGGTGCGCGGCGCCATCCTGGCCGGTTCGGCGGTGATGGTCGCGGGCTTCGCCTGTCTGGCGCTGTCGCCGGGGCTGCTGGTCTACTGGCTGGGCACGGCGTTGCTGGGCGCGGGCTACCAGATGATGGCCCTGATCCCCGGCACCCACGTGCTGTCGATGCTGTTCAAGAAGCGCGCCCTGCCGTTCGGGATCTATTTCACCATCGGTTCGCTGGGCGGCGTCGCCGGTCCATGGATGGTGGTGACGGGCATGGCCGCGGCCCATGGCGGCTGGCGGCCCTACTGGTGGGCCCAGGCCGCCGCCTCGGTGGTGGTCGGCGCCCTGTGCGCGGCCCTGGTCGGCGGCCGCGCCTGGCTGGAAGCCGCCGCCGTGCAGACCGACAAGGCCTTGGCCGAGGACATCCAGGCCGCGCCCGCCAATACCAAGGTCTATCGCACCGCCGTCGACTGGACGGTGAAGGAAGCCGTCGCCACCCCGCAGTTCTGGGTGATCATGGCCGCCTATTTCGCCCACCTGCTGGGCGGGGTGACCGCCGTCAGCCTGGCCCCCACTCACCTGAGCGAACTTCACGTGACCTCGGCCGTGGCGATCGCGGCCATCAGCCTGGAATCCCTGATGCAGGTGGCGGCCCGGATGGGCGGCGGCCTGCTGGGCGACCGGGTCGACCCGCGCTGGCTGCTGGCCGGCGCCCAGGGGATGATGGCCGTCGGCCTGCTGGCGCTGGGCCACGCCGCCAGCTGGCCGCTGCTGATGCTGTTCGCCGTGGGCGTGGGGATCGGGTTCGGCCTGACCGTGCTGGCCGTCAGCATCCTTCTGCTCAACTACTATGGCCGCAAGAACAACCTGGAGATCTTCTCTCTGGTCTGCCTGGTGGGCGCGGTCTCGGCCCTGGGCCCGGTGGTCGGCGGCGAGATGCGCGACCGGCTGGGCAGCTTCACGCCAACCTTCCAGATGTGCGCCGCCATAATCGGCGTAATCTTCGTGGCGGCCTGTTTCATGCGGCCGCCGCGCAAAGCCATCGCACAAGAGCCGGTCGCCGAACCGGTCCCTGATATGCTTCAAGACGCCGCGTAAGGAGGAGCCGCCATGTTCCATAGTCCATCCAAGCACAAGGACTTCGGGGTCTTCCTGCCGGTCGCCAACGGCGGCTGGATCATCTCCAAGACCACCCCGGTCCTCGACGGCCTCTACCAGCAGAACCGGGCCGCGGCGGTCACCGCCGACCAGGTCGGCATGGACTTCGTGATGTCGATGGGCAAGTTCCGCGGCTTCGGCGGCGAGACCGACCACTGGGGCACGGCCCTGGAGTCGGTGACCATGATGGCCGGCATCGCCGAGGCCACCAAGAACGTGCGGATCTGGGCCACCATCCACCCGCTGCTGCAGAACCCGGCGGTGGCCGCCAAGATGATCGCCACGCTCGACCACATCAGCGGCGGCCGGGCCGGGCTGAACATCGTGGCCGGCGCCTACAAGGGCGAGTTCGACCAGATGGGGGCGTGGGACGACAGCCTGTCCCACGACGACCGCTACGCCCTGACGGAGGAATGGACGACCATCGTCAAGCGCCTGTGGGCCGAGGACAGCGTCGACTTCGCCGGCAAGTTCTTCACGATGAAGGACTGCCAGTCCAAGCCCAAGCCGTTGGCCAAGCCGCGTCCCGAGATCGTCTGCGCCGGCATGTCCGACCGCGGCTTCCAGTTCTCGGTGCGCGAGGCCGACGCCTGCTTCATCGGCGGCCGCACGCCCGACGAGCGCCGCGACGCCTCGCTGCGGGCCAAGACGACCGCCGAAGCGATGGGCAAGACCATCAAGACCTACGCCATGTGCACGGTCGTCCACGGCGACACCGACGCCAAGGCCGCGGCCATGGTCGAGCACTACAAGGACGGCGCCGACATGGGCGCGATCCTGGCCATGCTGGCCAGCTGGGGCGTGCCGGCCGAGAAGCTGGACACGGTGGCAAGGCAGCAGGGGGCCTTCATGACCCATACCGTCGTGGGTTCTCCGCCAAGCTGCGCCGCCCAGATCGAGGAATTCGTCACCTACTGCGAGCTGGACGGGCTGATGCTGATCTTCCCGGACTATGTGGAGGGCCTGACCATGTTCGGGGCCGACATCCTGCCGGGCCTGCGGGCGGTCTATTCGTGAGCGGGACTGACGACCTGGCCGCCTGGATCGCCCCGGGCCGCACGGCGGTGCTGGTGGTCGACATGCAGGTCGATTTCGCCTCGCCGGACGGGGTGCTGGGCGCGTTCATCGACATGGGCGTGGTCAAGCCCGCCCTGGCGGCCGCCGAAAAGCTGGTCGCCGACGCCCGCGCGGCCGGCGCCCCCGTGGTGTTCGTCGGCCTGTGGACCACGCCCGAGACCGACTCCGCCGCCTGGAACGAGCGCCTGCGCCGGCGCGGGGGAAACCCGGACGTCGACGCCGCCCTGTGCCGGGCCGGCCAGGCCGGATCCGAGTTCTATGGGCCCCAGCCGGCGCCGGGCGAACCGGTGGTGCGCAAGACCCGCTACAGCGCCTTCGTCGGCACCGACCTCGACCAGCGCCTGCGGGACATGGGCGTCGACACCCTGGTGGTGGCGGGCCTGACCACCGAGTGCTGCGTCGACAGCACCGTCCGCGACGCCTTCGACCTGGACTACCACGTGTTCGTCGCCGCCGACGCCTGCGCCGCCTACGAGGTCGACCTCCACGAGGCGTCGCTGAAGGTGATGGAACTGAACAGCGCGATCCTGACCGACACGGCCGCGATCGCCGACGCCTGGAAAGGAGCCGCCTGAGCATGGCCGACGGATTTCCGCCGCTGGGCGCCGCCGCGCCCCACCAGGTCACCGACGAGGACCGCGCCGCCATCGCCGCGGCGATCAGCCAGGACGAGCTGGTCGAACTGGCCCTGACCCTGGGCAACATCCCCGCGCCCTCGGGCAAGGAGCTGGAGGTCGCCACCTACGTCTACGACTGGATGGCGCGCGAGGGCTTCTCGCCGCGCAAGGTCGGGGCGACGCCGGAACGTCCGAACATCATCGGCACGCATGGCGGCAAGGGGGTGGGCAAGAACCTGCTGTTCACCGCCCACCTCGACACCGAGGCGCCGACCTGGAACCCCGATCTCGACGCCTACAAGTACGCGCCCGAGACGATAGCCAATCCCGAATGGGAAAAGTGCTGGCTGGAGGACGGCAAGCTGTACGGCTACCCGATCGCCAATGATCGCGGCCCGATGAGCTGCTTCCTGATCGCCGCCAAGGCGCTGAAGACCGCCGGCTACGAACTGGCCGGCAAGATGTACCTGACCGCCTGTCCCGGCGAGATCGGCCCCGAGCCGATCGAAGAGCACCGCGGCGTCGCCTACATGGGCAAGGACATCGGCGCCCACTACCTGTTCCACCACGGCGGCGTGGCCCCCGACTACGCCATCGCCGCCGAAGGCTGCGACTTCGGCCTGACCTGGGTGGGCTGCGGCTATGCGGTGTTCCGCTTCCAGGTGTGGGGGGAGGGGGTGTTCACCCCGCTGCTGGAGCATCCGGAGACGGCGGCCCAGCACCCCAACCCGATCTACAAGATCGGCAAGCTGACCGAGGCCATCCACGCCTGGAGCGGGGCGTACGAGAAGGCCAACCGCTACGACAGTCCCGGCGGCGTGGCCCAGCCCAAGTCGCAGATCGCCTCGATCCGCGGCGGTATCCCGTTCGCCTTCGGGGCAGGCACCGAGCTGGTGAACCTCTATCTCGAGGTGGGCCTGACGCCAAAGCAGCGGGTGGCCGACGTCCAGCACGCGCTGGAGGCCATGGTCCGCGACAACGGCCTGGGCCGCATCGACATCGAGCCGGTGGTGGTGCGCCACGGCTTCGAGGCCGACGCCCGCGAGGTGGCCCCGCTGGTCGCCGCCGTCGACGACGCCACCCGGCTGAGCCTGGGCCATCCGGTGGCCCTGGCCAACCCGGTCTATTCCAGCATGTGGCGCGACCACAACGTGTTCAACATGCACCGCATCCCAGCCATCACCACTGGCTTCAAGCGCTGGCGGCCGACCCCGCAGGACCTGGTCGACAGCGCCCTGGTCTACGCCCTGACCGCGCTGGCGGTCTGTGGCCGGGCCAGTCCCGAGGACAGCGGGAAACGCCCGGCCTCGGCCGTCTATCCCGACAACCCGTTCGGGACCGAAGGATGAGCGCCGTCGCCAGGGACATGGCCCCCGAGCCGCACGACTTCCGCAAGGCCATGGGCAGCTTCGCGGCGGGGGTGACGGTGGTCACCGTCTGTCATGACGGCCGGCTGGTGGGAACGACCGTGAGCGCCTTCAGCTCAGTGTCGATGGACCCGCCGCTGGTCATGGTCTGCCTCAAGCGCGACAGCCGCACCTTGGCGGCGCTGGGCCAGGCCAGGACGTTCTGCGTGAACATCCTGGCCAGCGACCAGGGCGACCTGGCCCATCGCTTTGCCCGAAGCGGGGCGGACGACCGCTTCGCCCTGACGGCCGTCAAGGCCGGGGTTTGCGGCGCGCCGCTGCTCTCCGGCGCCGTCGCGGCCGTCGAATGCGAGCTGCACGCCGCCCACGACGGCGGCGATCACGAGATCCTGGTCGGCCGCGTCCTGCGCGTCGTGGTCGACGAAGCCAAGGCCCCGCTCGTCTATGTGCGCGGCGGTTTCCTGACCATTTAGTTGGAGTTACGCCACATGGCCTATGACGTGCTCGATGTGAGGCCGATGACCCGCCGGATCGGCGCGGAGATCTTCGGCGTCGACCTGGGCAAGCCGCTGAGCAACCGCCAGTTCGAGGAGATCCACCGGGCCCTGACCCAACATCAGGTGATCTTTTTCCGCGACCAGCAGATGGACCACGACGCCCACAAGGACCTGGGTCGCAAGTTCGGGAACCTGGCGATCCATTCCGGCGTCCCGGGCCTGCCCGAGCACCCGGAGATCGTCGCCATCCACGCCGACGCCAACTCCAAGTTCGTGGCCGGCGAGAACTGGCACTCGGACCTGACCTGCGACCCCGAACCGCCCCTGGGCAGCATCCTCTACATGAAGGTCCTGCCCGACGACGGCGGCGACACCTGCTTCGCCAGCATGTACGCGGCCTACGAGACCCTGTCGGACCGGATGAAGGCCTATCTGGAGGGCCTGTCGGCGGTGCACGACGCCAATCCGGTCTACAAGGCGATCTTCCCGGACCTGGACCGCAAGTACAATTGCTCGACCCACCCCATCGTCCGCACCCATCCGGTCAGCGGCAGGAAGAGCCTGTTCGTCAACCCGTCCTACACGACCCATGTCGCCGGCGTATCCAAGGCCGAGAGCAACGCCATCCTCAGCTATCTCTACCAGCACGCCTCCAATCCGGACTTCCAGGTGCGCTTCCGCTGGAAGAAGAACTCGGTGGCCTTCTGGGACAACCGCTGCACCTGGCACCAGGCGATCTGGGACTATTTCCCCGACACCCGCACGGGCTACCGCGTGACGGTGGCGGGCGACCGGCCGTTCTAGGACAATAGCTTTGGGGCCGAAACCTCGTCCTTCGACAGGCTCAGGATGAGGTTTCTACTGCCGGGTCGGTAGAGGGGCCTCATCCTGAGCCTGTCGAAGGACGAGCACCACGCACGGCCTTGAAGATCGACCCGTCCAAACCCGGCCAGACGCTTGATGTTTGACAGGGACGGGCAGGGCGTTCTCAAACAGGCGGAGCGTGGGAGGCCGTCCTGGTGAAGTTGCGTCGATACCTCCCTGGCCTAGCGCTGGTCGCCTTGCTGGTTGGAGCCCAAGCCCGGGCCGCGGTCGCTCCGCCCATTCCGGCCTTCGCCCAGGCGCCGGTCGAGGTCAGGGTTCCGCAACCGCCTCGACCGACGGTCGCCACCGACGGAGCGACCCATCTGGCCTACGAGCTGCATGTCACTAACTTCTACAAGGACACCGGCACGCTGATCCTCCGGCGGGTGAGCGTCTATGCCGACGACGACGCCGCGCCGCTGACCAGCTTCATCGACGCCCAGGTCAACGACCTGCTGGCCC
Source organism: Caulobacter sp. Root1472 (assembly GCF_001426985.1). Classification (NCBI taxonomy): domain Bacteria; kingdom Pseudomonadati; phylum Pseudomonadota; class Alphaproteobacteria; order Caulobacterales; family Caulobacteraceae; genus Caulobacter; species Caulobacter sp. Root1472. The sequence continues at coordinate 283,708 of NZ_LMFX01000012.1, forward strand.
ATCCGGCCGACGTGGCGCGGGACGGCGTTCCAGTCGAGGGCGGCGAGCGGGTGGTGCTGTTCCTGTGGCTCGACCTGCCGGCCGGCGCCAGGCCGCCCAAGGTGCTGCGCCATCAGCTGGAGTTCCGACCCCCGGCCGGCCCGGAGCAGCAGGTCGATGGCGTCCTCACCGCCGTCGACACGACACCGCCGATCGTCATCGGCCCGCCGTTGGGCACCGGGCGGTGGCTGGCCCATGAGGGCCCGGGCAATCACCTGTCCCACCATTGGGGAAGCCCGGTCGCCGCCAATGGCCGGGTGACCATTCCCCAGCGCTACGCCATCGACTTCTTCGGGCTGGACGGGGCGGGGCACGCCGTGCGCGCCGCGCTCGACAAGCTGACCGAGTCGACGAACGCCGACTGGGCGGGCTATGGCGCGCCGGTGCTGGCCGTGGCCGACGGCGTGGTGCGCGACGCCCGCGACGGCCAGCCCGACAACCGGCCGATGACCAGCCCGCCTTCCCCGGCCGAACTGACCGCCCGCTCGCTGATGGGCAATTTCGTGGTGCTGGAGATCGCGCCCAAGGTCTTCGTGTCCTACGCCCACCTCCGACCCGGCAGCCTGACGGTCAAGGCCGGCGACCGGGTCAAGCGCGGCGCGGTGATCGGGCTCCTTGGCCAGTCGGGCGCCGCCAACGCGCCCCACCTGCATTTTCAGGTCACCGACGCGCCGACCTTCGAGGAGTCCGAGGGCCTGCCGTTCGTGATCGACCGCTTCGACTATCTGGGCCGCGAGCCCGTCAGCGACGCCCTCGACCAAACGACGAAGGTCTCGTCCGGCCCGCCGTCGGCCAGGCGCGACCAGACGCCGCTGGACGGCGACGTGCTGGAGTTCCGGTGAGCCGGCCTATTCCCGCGTGAAGCTTTCGGGGATCTCCGGGCTGGCGCCGGCCTTGCCCCACAGCACGATCTCGTTGCCCCACGGGTCGCGGAAGGCGTGGTTGTAGCCGTTGAACTCGGCCCAGTAGTGGTCGCGCCACAGCAGTTCCGCGCCCAGGCTGGCGGCCGCGCCCAGGATCCGGTCGGCGCTGTCGTCGTCGCCGATCAGCACCCAGATGCGCGGCTTGCGACCGTCGGTCGACAGGCTGCGGGGCTCGACGCCGGCGGGCTCGGGATGGGGGCGGGCGTTGGCGGCCTTGAAGATCCCCAGGTGCAGGTTGCCGATCTCGCTGTCGGTTCCGTCGCTCTTCTTGAAGAAGCCGCCGGGCACCATGCGGTGGTACTCGCCCCTGGGCCGGGCGTCGTTCTCCCAGCCGAACACCTGCGCATAGAACCGGCCGGCGGCGTCGGGGTCGTCCGAGGCCAGGTCGACGAAGATCAGGGTGTTGGTCATTTGGGAATCCTTGGCGGCGTCTGTGGAGCGCCCTCGTCCTTCGACAAGCTCAGGATGAGGGCGAATGCAAAAGGCGGTTCAGTCCAAACCCTCATCCTGAGCTTGTCGAAGGACGAGGGTTTGGCGGCTCAATCGAAGCCGACGGATAGGGTGAGGCCCTTCCATGTGTCGATGTCGGCCTTCAGGCTGGCGGCGGCGTAGCCGGCGTAGGTGAGGGCGTCTTGGCCCAGGAGCAGGTGCATCGGCGGGGCCTCGGCATCGGCGATCTGGAGGACAGCCTGGGCCGCCTTGGCCGGGTCGCCGGGCTCGTGGCCGGCGTGGTCGGCCATGATCCGCTCGGCGTCGCGGGCCAGGCCGTCATAGTCGGCGATCTTGCCGGCCACTACGGCCTTGGAGCCGCCGGCGAAGGCGGTGCGCAGGCCGCCGGGCGCGACATTGGTGACCTTGATCCCCAGCTCGGCGACCTCGGCGGCCAGGGTCTGGGTCAGGCCTTCCAGCGCCCATTTGCTGGCGCAGTAGACGCCGGTGCCGGCCCAGACCGCCAGGCCCGAGACCGAGGTGATGTTGATGATCCGCCCGGCGCGGCGGGCGCGCATGGCCGGCAGCACCGCCTTCAGCATGGTCAGCGGGCCGATGACGTTGGTCTCGAACTGGGCGCGGACCTCGTCGAGCGAGGCCTCCTCCACCGCCCCGACCAGGCCGTAGCCGGCGTTGTTGACCAGGATGTCGATCCGCCCCGCCGCCGCCTCGGCCTGGGCGACGCCCGCGCGCACGGCCGCCTCGTCGGTGACGTCCAGCACCAGGGCGCGGCCGCCCAGCCGCTCAAACGCTTCGGCGGCCTCGGCCTTGCGCACCGTGCCGAACACGAGGTCGCCGCGCGCGATGGCCGCCAGGGCGATCTCGCGCCCGAGCCCGCCGGAGACGCCGGTGATCAGCCAGGTCTGGGTCATTTTCTCTTCCGGTCGGTCAGCGGGACGCCCTTGTCCTTCGACAAGCTCAGGATGAGGGCGAATGTAACGGCGGTTCAGTCGAAATCCTCATCCTGAGCTTGTCGAAGGACGAGGATTTCGCACCACGATCAATAAGGCTTGTCGCCCTTCACCCATAGCCGGTGCATGGTCCGGAAGTACTTGGTGTCGTCGTAGAGCGTGCCGGTGTGCAGGGTGCAGCGGTTGTCCCACATCAGAAGGTCGCCCTTGGCCCACTTGTGGCGATAGACGAAGTCGTCGCCAGTCATGAATTCCACCAGTTCGTCGATCAGGGCCAAGCCCTCGGGACCGGGCTTGCCGATCACCTCGGTCACCGTGCCGGTGGAGGGCCACAGCGCCTTGCGGCGGTCGGCGGGGTGGGTGCGGATCAGCGGGTGCTCGACGTCCGGATTGGCCGCCGCCATCTCGGGCGAGAGGACCTGCGCCCCGAACTCACGGGTGGCCATGAAGTGCCGGTAGCTGTGGTGCAGGCTCAGCGGCAGCAACTGCGCCTGCTTCTCCGGCGACAGGGCGTTCCAGGCGGCGCAGCCGTCGGCCAGCAGGGTGTCGGAGCCCTCGTCGGGGACCTCGACCGCGTAGAGCATGGTCAGCATCACCGGCTCGGGCTTGTAGCTGTAGTCGGTGTGCCAGCCCACGCCGTCGTTGTGGGCGCCGATCGGCTTGCCGTCGACCACCCGGTTGCTGAGGATGAAGATCTTCGGATAGCCGGGCAGGGTGAAGCGGGTCTGGGTATGGTCCTCGGGCTCGCCGAACCGGGCGATGAAGCGCATCAGGTCGTCCGGCGCCATGGTCTGGCCGGACACCACCACGGCCCCATGGCGGTGGAAGGCGGCGACCACCTTATCGAGCTCGGCGTCCGAGGCGGACGGCAGGTCGATGTCGTGGATCCGCGCGCCGAAGCCGGGCTTCAGGTCCGAGATCGTCAGGTCGTCGGCGAGCGTCATGTCCACGGGCGTGGTCCTCTGGAAGCTGTCTGGACCCGAGGCTAGGCATGGTCGTCAGGCGCGTCTTTCCCCAGCGCGCCCGATCGCTTTCCGTGCGCGTACCGCAAAGTCGGCGATGCGCGCGCCTTGCGCGTCTTTTGCTCATTTCCGCCCGAGAACCCGGCGGCGCCGCCCGCGCATCGGGCGACGGCCAAGTTATCGTGCGCGCTGGTGCAAGACCGACGGGCGCGCCGCGCCTAGCCTTCGTATCGATCTCTCGAAGGAGCGCATGCGCCATGGGCCCCACGCCCGCATCCCATTTGCCAGGCTCTCACCTGAACGACGCGTTCTTCGACGGCCTGTCGCGCTCGATGCGCGACGTCGACGCGGCCGAGACCCTGCCGCCCGCCTGCTACACCGACGCGGCCTTCTACGCCTTCGAGAAGGAGGCGCTGTTCAACCACGAATGGCTGTGCGTGGGCCGCGTCGATTGGGTGAAGGAGCAGGGCGACTACTTCACCACCACCATCATCGGCGAGCCGATCATCGTCACCAGGAACCGCTCCGACGAGATCAAGGCGATGTCGGCGGTGTGCCAGCATCGCGCCATGCTGGTGGCCGAGGGCCGGGGTAACACCCGCGGCTTCGTCTGCCCCTACCACCACTGGGTCTATTCGCTGAACGGCGACCTGGTGAACGCCCCGGCTATGGAGCGGGCCTGCGACTTCGACAAGAGGGCCGTCCGGTTGCCGGCCTTCAAGGTCGAGGTCTGGCTGGGCTTCATCTTCATCAATTTCGACGCCGAGGCGCCGCCCCTGGCCCCGCGCCTGAAGGCGGTCGAGGACGCCATCGCCAGCTATGACCTGGCCAACGCCGAGGGCCTGAGCCCGCCGATGACGGGCCAGTTCGCCTGGAACTGGAAGGTGATGTTCGAGAACAACAACGACGGCTACCACGCCAACAAGCTGCACCGCGGCCCGTTGCACGACTTCATCCCCAGCGAGCTGTGCAGCTTCCCCGAGGCCGCCGAGGGCGACGCCGGCTTCCTGCGCTACAACGGCACGACCCATCCGGACGTCAGCTTCAACCCGACCCAGAAGGCGGTCCTGCCGATCTTCCCCGGGCTGACCGACGAGGACCGCAACCGCGCCACCTTCGCCAACATCCCGCCGACCCTGTCGCTGGTGATGACCAGCGACATGGTCATCTACCTGATCCTGCGGCCGACCGGCCCGGAGACCATGGAGCAGGACACCGGCCTGCTGGTCGCGCCCGGCGCCACCGAGACGCCAGGCTTCGAGGAGCGGCTGGAGATGATCATGACCTCGGCGGGCAAGATCATCGCCCAGGACATGCATGTCGACGAACTGGTGCAGGTGGGGCTGCGCTCGCGGTTCGCCGTGCGCGGCCGCTATTCCTGGCAGGAGGGGGCGCAGGTGCAGTTCAACCGCTGGCTCACGCCCCGCTACCAGAAGGCCTGGGCGGCGATGAAGACCTCCGCGAGCCAGCCGGAGGTCGTCGCATGAGCCGCATGCCCGTCGTCTTCTTCGGCCACGGCAGCCCGATGATCGCCCTTGAGACCAACGACACCACCAAAACCTGGAAGGCCATGGGCGCGGCGTTCGGCAAGCCCAGGGCCATTCTCTGCGTCTCGGCCCACTGGCTGACCCAGGGGGTCGCCGTCACCGCCATGACCGCCCCGCGCACCATCCACGACTTCGGAGCTTCGTTCCCCAAGGCCTTGTTCGACATGCAGTATCCGGCTCCCGGCTCGCCCGAACTGGCGGCGCGGGTCAGGGACCTGCTGGCGCCCCAGCCGGTGGCGCTGGACCAGCAGGGCTGGGGGCTGGACCACGGGACCTGGTCGGTGCTGAGCAAGGTCTATCCGGACGCCGACGTGCCGGTGGTGCAGCTTTCGATGGACGCGACCAAGCCGCCCGAGTGGCACTTCGAGCTGGCCAAGCGGCTGGCCCCGTTGCGCGACGAAGGGGTGCTGATCGTCGGCACCGGCAACATCGTCCACAACCTGCCGGCCATGAACTGGGGCGAGCGCCATTGCGCGCCCTACGACTGGTCGCAGCGGTTCAACGACCACATCAAGCAGGCGATCGTCGACGACGCGCCCGAGCGGGCGGTGGACTTCGCCTCGCAGGGCCAGGACGCCGCCCGGTCGGTCCCGACCCCGGACCACTACTGGCCGCTGCTCTATGTGCTGGGCGCGCGCCTGCCCGGCGACGTCGCCGCCTTCGCCCCCGACCACATCGAGCACGGCTCGCTGAGCATGACATCGGTCACGCTCTCGGCCGCCTGAGGATCGAAGACCGATGCCCTTCATCTGCGAACCCGGCCAGACCCGTCCCGACGTCCTGCCCACCGCCCTGCACACCCTGAACGCCACGCCGGCCACCGTGCACTGGGGCTATTTCGATCCGTCGATCAGGCCGGCCCTGCGCATCAAGAGCGGCGACCTGGTCAGCGCCGAGGCCATCACCCACCACGCCGGCGACGCCCCCGAGCTGATGATGGACGAGGCGGTCACCCGCATCTTCACCGAGATCCCCGAGAACGACCGCAATCCCGGCGTCCACATCATGACCGGGCCGATCCATGTCGAGGACGCCAAGCCCGGCGACGTGCTGGAGGTGCGCTACCTGCGCATGGTCCCGCGCAACAACTACGGCTCCAACCTCGCCGCCAACTGGGGCTATCTCTACAAGGAGTTCGGCGAGAAGGAGCGGGTGACGATCTACGAACTGGATCAGAACACCAACACCGCCAGCGCCCTCTACGCCTACGACTTTCCGGGCAAGTACCTGATCCCGGGGACGATCACCCGCTGCCCCGAATGCGACCGCCAGCCGGCCCTGAACGGCGTGCGGGTGGCGGCGCGGCCGCACCTCGGGACAGCCGGGGTGGCGCCCGCCGTCGACGGCCGGGTCAGCACCATCCCGCCCGGCGCCCACGGCGGCAATATCGACAACTGGCGGATCGGGGCGGGGGCGACGATGTACTACCCCGTCCAGGTCGAGGGCGGGCTGTTCTCGATCGGCGATCCGCACGTCAGCCAGGGCGACGGCGAGATCTCCGGCACGGCGATCGAGAGCTCGCTGACCGTGCTGATGCAGATCGTCCTGCGCAAGGACTTCGTCGCGCCCGGACCTTTGCTGGAAACGCCGAAATGGTGGATCGTCCATGGCTTCCACGAGGATCTTAACGTGGCCATGAAGGACGCGTCGCTGAACATGCTGACCCTGCTGTCCGACCATGTCGGCCTGTCGCGGAATGACGCCTATTCGCTGATGAGCGTGGCCAGCGACTTCGGCGTCACCCAGGTGGTGGACGGCAAGCAGGGCTGCCACGTGCGCATCCCGCGCGACATCTTTCCCCAGATGAAGGGCTAGCGGCGCCATGAAGGCCTGGTCGTTCAGCACCGACAGTCATCCACGCGCCGAGCGGGCGCAGGCCTGGCGCGAGGCGATGAACCGGCTGGGCCTGCCGGTCGAGGGCCTGTCCGACGCCGAGCCGGCCAGCGCCTCGGTGGTCTGTCTGGCTTCACCGCTGGGCATCGAGTTCGCCCTGGTCGAGGCGGGGGCCCAAGCGATCTCCGGACGCCTCAGCGGCCAACCGGCGGCTGTCTGGCTGGCGGTGCTGCTGGGCGGCGCGGCCACCCTGGTCACCGACGACCTGGCCGAGGCGCTGGTCCCCGGCGACATCGCCTACGGCCCGACCGGCCAAGCCGCGGCCCTGCGGCTGGAGACCCGCTGCCGGCTGATGTTCGTCCGTGCGCCCCGCGTGGCCCTCGACCACCGCCTGATCACCCCGGTCAGCCTGCGGGTGGGACGACTGCAGGCGGCGACCGGGGTGACCCACATCCTGTCGGGCCTGCTGCGGGCCACGGCCGAGGGGCTTGAGGACCTGACCGTCGACCAGCTGCGACCCGTCGAGCTGGCCCTGACCGAGTTCCTGGCCATCTGCCTGGCCGAGGGCGGGGCGGCCACCGACGTGCTGGGCGCCAACGCCGGCGCGCCCACCGCCCACCTCCAGCGCCTGTGCCAGACCATCGAGACCCTGCTGCCGGACCCGGACCTGTCCTTGCGCCGGGTGGCCGACGAGGAGGGGGTCTCGCCCCGTTACGTCCAGAAGCTGTTCGCCAGCGCCGACGAGACCTTCAGCCACTACCTGCGCACCCGCCGGCTGGAGCGCTGCCGCACCGACCTGGCCAGCCCGCAGCACGCGCGGCTGTCGATCTCCGAGATCTGCTTCCGCTGGGGCTTCAACGGTTCGGCCCACTTCAGCCGGGCGTTCCGCGACCAGTACGGGATGTCGCCCCGGGAGTTCCGGCAGGGCGCGGCGGCCTAGCTGGAGAGGTCGATCGGCCCGCCCGCGGCGTGGTCCTGGATCAGCGCCCTGGCCGACAACACGGCGATCCGGCCGTCGAAGGTCCCCACCGCCAAGGCGTCGCCCCTCGCATCCATCGCGAAGATCACCGTGGGAAAGCCGTCGATCGTCGCGGCGCCCGTCGCCCGGATCGCGCCGGTCGCCGCGTCGAACAGGGTCAGCGCGCCGTCGAGGAACGCGGCCGCCACCAGGCTCAGCTCGGGCAGGTGGGCGATCGCGCTGGCCGAGCCGGCGGTCGCGTGGCGCCAGATCTCGCGGTCCGCGTCCAGCGGCTTGCGATAGATGAAGCCCTGGGCCGCCTGAGACGGGTTGGGGTCGTAGTGGCGACCGGCGACGATCAGGCCCGCGCCCAAACCGTCCTCGACGGCGTGACCCAGGCATTCCATCGCATGGCTGGCCGGACCGCCGTCCGCCCGCAGCAGCGGCCACAGGCGCTCCACCTCGCTATCCGGTCGAAGGCGGCACATCCGCTTGTGCTCGTGTGACGATGGGGGCGCGCCCTGGAGGAAATAGAGGTCCGGGGCGCCGTCGACGCCCAGATAGTGGTTGAAGACGTCGTAGTGTCCCAGGTCGATCTCGCGGACGTCGCCCGTGACCGTATCGAGGAGCAGGTCGCGCTGGGCGCCGGGTTCGGAGCGCCGGTCCAGCCGTCCCAGCACCTGCCCGCGTGTCGATGCCGAGAAGGCGTAGATTCCATCGAACCGGCGCCACTCTCTCAGGGCGTCGTCCGCGAAGACCATCAGCCGCGCCTGGGCGTTGCCGCGCGCATGGCCGGAGGGCGTGACATGGATGATCGGCGGCGAGGCCCGGAGGATGGCCACACCTGAATCTTCGCCGTCGTAGCGCCGCACCTCGCCGCGCGCGAGGTCGTGGACTTCGAGCTGGCAGTCGTCGTGCACCGCCGCCAGGCGACCGTCATCCAGCCAGGCGACGTCCCAGATCGCGCCGCGTCGGACCGGCGAAGCCACGGCGAACCAGTCGGCGAGCTGCTGGTCGTCCGCGATCCGGCCGGCGGCCTCGGCGAGGTCCAGATGGGCGATGACGACGCCGGTCAGCGGGCCGATGCGCGCTTCGGACGCCGTGCCGTGGTCGGCCGGACGATAGTCGACGACCAGCGGGTAGAAGCGTTCGAAGGGATCGGTGGGGTTCTCGTCCCAGCCCCATTCCTCGTCCCAGGGCCTGACCATCACCTCCAGCCGTTCGCCGCTGGCGTCGAAGGCGCAGCGCGCGACCTCGGGGGTCTGCGTGAAGGGCCGCCAGGCGCGGTCGGCGGTCCAGTCCCAGAAGACCAGGTCGCCCTCGAACATCCAACCGCCGTCATAGCTGCCGGCCCCGATGGCGATAACCGGGTCGGTGGGATGGAAGGCCACGGCGGTGATCGGCAGCGACAGGCCGTCGAACACGGCGAACGGCGCCGGTTCGCCGCGCCGGTGGAGCGCGAGGCGATATCGCAGCCATTGTCCGCCATAGGCGGCGCGGGCGGGCGGGTTGGTCAGGAGCGGAAAGGCGCTGGCGACCGCCAGGACAGCGCCATCCGGGCTGGCGAAGGCGCCCGTGAACCCGCCGGATCCACGAACCGTGGGCGTGAAGACGAGCAAGACGGAGGGACCCCCGGCGGCGACGATCCCAGTATCCACAGGGTTCGCGCGAGCGCAACGGGCGGGCCGGCCGGAAACCGGCGCCAGCCAGGGCGGAGAGAGAGCAGGAGAGGCCACGAACAGGGCGATCGGCCGCCAGTGGCCGTAGCCACGCCGCCGCAGTCCGTCGGCTGTGTCGACCTGGTGGCTAGTAACCCAGCCGCTTCAGCTCGGCCTTGACCGCCGCCACGGTCTTGAAGCGGTAGTGTTCGTCAGGGCCTTCGCGTCGGCCGCACTCCCATCCGGTCCCGAATTTGCCGCTGACCGGCAGCAGGGTCAGCTCGGCCTGGCCGGGCTTGGGGGCGTCGAACAGGCGGACCTCGTAGAGCGTGCCGGAAAAATCATAGTGAACCTGCGGCCAGGCCAGGATGACGATCAGCTCCCGCTCTGGATCGCGGTCGGCGTTGGCGAAACCGATGGCCAGGATGTCAGGCGTTCCGCCCTCCTGTTCGCCCAGGGTGACCTGGATCGTGCGATAGCCGCCGGCGGCCTGCCGTTGGAGCGCGACCAGCGGGCGCTCCGGATCGGCGTCGCTGGTCTTGTAGTCGACGAACAGGGTGGGAACGCCGTTCCAGGCGGCCGGGGTCGTATGGGGCTCGGCGTCCTTGGACAGGCCGAGCGCGCGCGTGGCGAAGGCCAGGTCGCTTTCGCCCGGCGCGCGGTCGAGGGTCTGGGCGCGGGCGCCGGCGCAGAGGCAGGCGAACCCCAGGAAAAGCCCGGTGAACCGTCGGAGGTGTTTCATGCAAGGAGCCTGACACGACAGCGGAAACGAGGCGAGACGCCGTCGAGAGGTCGAAGTGTCGGCAAAGGGCGAAAGCGCCCGCATCGGGCGCGTGGCCCGGAAATGTCTGGTCGCGCTTGGCGGGCCAGGAGGAGCGGCCGGTGGTGAGACCGGCCGCTCGCCGAGGGATTAGCCGTTGACGGCGTCCTTCAGTTGCTTGGCCGGCGTGAAGGCGACCTTCTTGCTGGCCGCGATCTCGATGGCGGCGCCCGTCGACGGGTTGCGGCCGGTGCGGGCCGGCTTGGCCTGGACCTTGAACTTGCCGAAGCCCGGGATCGAGACTTCTTCGCCCTTCACGGCGGCCTCGGTCAGCGACTTGAAGACGCCGTCGATGATGGCCTTGGCTTGAGTCTTGGTCAGCTTGTCGTCGGCGGCCACGGCGGCGTCGACCAGATCCGAAACGTTCATAAATCAGCTCATCTGCTGGGAATCAAAAGAGAGCCAACCCTGCCGGGCCAAACGCGCTTTGTCACCTCATCATGAGAATGAGGGTAAACGCGCCTTTCCGGCGGGGGCTGACAGGCGTCAACTTGCGGAAAATTCTCGCTATTTCAACCCATTATAAAGGCGTGACGCTTTTTCCGTCCGCTGACGGACGAAGGTTTGCGCAAGTGCGAATTCGTTGTGCGGTTGCGAAAAGAAGCCGGCGACGCCGAGAATCAGGCGCGAGTCGCCTGTCGCCTCAGGCCGCGCGGGCCAGCAGGCGTTCGTAGCGCTGCAGGATCCGCTCAAGCGTCGAGCGCTTGATCGGCTTGCCGTCGCGCAGCTTGGTCCAGGTGGTTTCGCTGATCGCGTAGCAGTCGAACAGATGCTCGCGGGTCACGGCGGGGAGCCGGGCGCGCAGGCGCTGGACGAGGTCGCGGGGTACGGTGAGGGTTTCGGCCATGGGCGAAGCAACGCCCCCGGAGCGGATCGGCTCCGGGGTCTCCAAGCTAAATCAGGGGGCGACAACGATATTGTTCAGTTGGGTGATTTCCGGCGCGCCGGCCGGGGTGACAATGCGCACGCGATAACCGCTTTTCCAGGCGACCTTTAGCGCGACCGTCGCGGTTTTCGGCTTCAGGTCGAGGGGCGGCGGCAGGACCGGCGTGGTCGCCCGCGCCAGTTCCTTGCCCGAGGCGTCCTCCACCAGCACGACCGAGGCCGGGGCCGGATTGGCGCCCAGGCTGTGGACTGTGACGGTCAGGCCAGACCGGCCGACCTTGACGTCGTCCCGGCTGATCCCGAGGTCGGGGCGTTCGGTGACGGGCGTGGCGGCGGGGGTCTGCAGGGTGAACTCCCAGGTCGTGGTCTTGCCGGGCGCGAAGGTCACGTCCAGGCCGGTGGTGCGCTCGAAAGCCACCAAGGCCGCCGGCTCGGCGACTCCGTCGGCGGCCCGCGTCACCGACCACTGGCCGGCCGCGACGTCCCACCCTGTCATCACCGCGTGCAGCGGCTGGCTGGTCAGGTTGTAGCCGGTGACCTTGAAGCTTTTCTGTCCGCCGGTGACCAGGATGCCGACGTCCTCGGCGGCGGTCGGCGTATCGAACCGCCAGCTGACCAGGTGGCCGGGGAACATCTGGTTGCGGCGCAGGGCCATGCCGCCGAGGCGGGAGCGCTGCAGGATGTCGCTGAACAGCTCCACCCGGTCCGACCACCAGTGGGCCTCGGTGACCATCCACATCCGCTGCTCGGCGGTGGTGATCTCGTCGCCATAGACCTTTTCCAGATAGGCGGTGTCGCCGGTCGAGCGCCAGGCCTGGTACAGCACGAAGGGATCGTCCGAGCCCTTGTCCACCATGGCCTTGATCATCGGCGCGGCCTGGGCGCGCAGGCCCAGCATGTCGATGACGTCGCTGTTCAGCTCGTCCAGGCCCCGGCCCGACTGGTGGGCGATCTCGCCCTTCAGCGGCCGCAGGTATTTCTCGTCGCCGGTCCAGCGCCAGGCGGCCCAGAAAAGCTGCATGGCCGAGACATTGCCGCGGCCCTTGCCGGTCAGCTCGCCGCGCGACTGGCCGGTGGCGGCGTTGATGTCCTCCGGATAGCGCCAGGTCCCGTCCGGATCCTGCTTGCCGTGGGCCAGGTGGCCGTCGGCCAGGTCGACGATCAGCTTGCGCATCGTCGGATCGCCGTTGAAGTCGGCGATCAGCAGGCCCGGGTGCAGGATCAGGTACGAATAGGGATGCGACCAGCCCCAGGGGCCGTCGCGCGACACGTCGGCAGCCGAGAAGAAACGGCTGAGGATGTGGACGTGGCCGTCCTCGCCCCTGTTGGCGACGGTCGGATAGGCCCGGGCGGTCTCCATCATCCGCTCGACGACCTTGGGGTCGCCATAGCTCGTGTACATGGCCTCGGCCTTGAGGTTGATCGCCTCCTCGTACGAGTGCAGCTCGTCGGTCTTGATCTTGGACAGGCCGCCCGGGATCATGTCGTTCCTGTAGGCCGCGTCGAGCAGGGCGTTCAGCGAGGCGGTGGTCTTGTCGGGGATGTCGCCCATCAGGGCCAGGGGCGGCCACTGCTGGGTCAGGTCGTCGTCGTCCGAGATGCCGCCGCCGAAGTCGCCGTATGGGACCTGGCGGTTGTCGATCCACCATTCGATGAACTTGCGCACCCGCTTGAGGTCCTCGACCTGCAGGAAGGCCCACTTCGGGACGCCGGCCGGGGCGGTCGGCAGGGTGACGGGGACGCCGGGCTGCTCGGGATTGAGCTCGGCCCACATCTCACGGCCGTGCAGGTTGGCCGGGTCGACGCGCAGCAGGTCCGACAGCTCCAGGTCCAGCCGCTGGTAGCGGGCCAGGCGCTTGGAGACATCGTGCTCCTCGACCAGGAAGGCCAGGTTGTCGCGCGCCTGGGCCAGGCGGTCGGCGACGTGCTCGGCCTTGGCGTCGGCGGCGGGTTTGAACTTCAGGCGCACGGCCATGCCATCCAACTGCCGGGCGTCGAAGTCGGCGCCGGCCCCGGCGATGGTCAGATAGAGGCTCCGGCCTTCCGGCAGCAGGCGGTCGCGGGTGTCGAGGAACACCGTGCGGGCCTCGCCGGGCTTGACCGAGACGTTGACGTCGATCAGGTCGCGGCCCGGCCACAGCGGGTCCTTGACCTTGATGTTCAGCGCGAACAGCTCGCCGTGGGTCGGCTTGACCTTGAGGGCGGGGAGATCGATGGCCAGGCCGTCCAGGCCCGCGTCCATCCCCTGCCAGCCGTACTGGAACTTGCCGACCGGGCCGCCGGGGCGGGCCTGGCGGAAGTCGGCCGGGATCAGCACGTGGGCGATCGGCTGGCCTGGTAGGACCGTCGTATCGGCGCGAGGCTTGGTCGGGGCGGCGGCGGGCAGGGCGGCGACGATGGTCCGCTCGCCGGCCGCGTACCGGCCCTTCACGAAGGTCGAAAGCGCGTCCAGCGTCGGATAGGCGGCCGGGTCGGCGCCGGGGCGCACGACGTAGCTGAGGGTGAACTCGTCAGGCTCGGCGGCGCCCGTGACGTTGTAGACCGCCAGCTCCTGGATCGGGGTTTCCTGCACCAGGTTGTCGAACCGCAGCTTGCCGCCCTTCAGGGCCGCGAACTGGTTGAAGGTGCGCAGTTCACCCTTGGGGCGCTTGGCCAGCGGGGTCTCACGGCCGGCCGCGTCGATCGTGGTCAGCGACCCGTAGGCCGCGCCCTGGACCTCCAGGCGGTTATAGGGCTCGTCGGGCAGGGTGAAGGTGATCGCCTTGCCGCCCTCGACATAGACGTTCCAGTCCGGCAGCTCGAAATAGTCGTGACGGCCGGGCAGTTTCGAGCGGTTGTAGACGCCGGGCCAGGTGGTCTCGGCAACGCCGTCCGAACCCAGGGTCATGCGTTCCTTGAGGTCGAACTGGTCGGTGAACTCGACCTTGCGGATCGTGGTCCGGGCGTCGGCCAGGTAGGGCGGCGGATCGGTCGGACGGTCCCAGCCGTAGCGGTGGAGCCAGGTCTTGGCGTCGGTGGCGGCGACGGCGGGGGCGGGGTCCTTGCCGGCGGCTAGGCCGGCGACGGCGACGGCGTCCAGGGCGCGGTCGTAGACGCGGATGTCGTCGACGTCGCCGCCGCGGATGAACTGGTAGGCGCTCTGCACCTGGTGGGGCGAGATCACCCGGCTGTGCGGCCCGAACTGGTCCAGCCCGGCGTCCAGGGCGGCGGCCTGGGCTTTCGAGGCGACGGGCTTGCCGTCGATATAGAGGGCGATCCCCTTGGCCTCGTCCCAGGTGAAGGTGACCAGGATCCACTGGTCGGGCCGGGGCGGCGCGGCCGTCGTGCTGACCCGCACCCGCGCGAGATTGTTGTCGGTGACGAAGGCGTCGAAGCCCTTGCCGTTCCAGTCGATGCGCAGCCAGGCCATGTCCCAGCTGGTGTGGTCGGCGTAGCCGACGCGGAACAGCGGGAAGGGCGTGGTCCCGACCGGGTCGCGCGCCCGCCAGTAGAAGCTGAGCGTCCCGCGCTGTGCATAGATATTGCCCGACGCCATCCAGCTGAGCGTCTCCTCGCCGGCGGCCTCGATATAGGGGCCGTGGACGGGGTCGGTCTTGATCTTGACCTTGTCGGCGAAGTTGGGGGCGGCCTCGCCGCCGGCCAGGTCGGCGGTCAGGCCCTTGTCGCCGGTCAGGTGGAACAGCAGGCCGCTGTCGCCCTGAGGGTCTGGGGCGGCGTGGACGTGCCCGGGCGTGGCGGTCAGCGCAGCCGACAGCAGCAGCGCCGCCTTGAGGTAATGTCTTGCGCGGGCCATTCGCCCCCTCCCTGAATCCGCCCTGTCCAGTCTTTCATGGAAACCGGTGTCAATCGAGCGAGACCTTGGTCTAGGGTCAAGACATTGCAGGTTTGTTTCCGCCCGTTTGTTTCCGGCCGCGCGTTTCCGCCGTCAGCGCGTGAACAGGTCCAGCGGCACGGCGTCGGCCATGGCCTTGTAGCCGGCCAGCGAGGGGTGCAGGCCGTCGCCGGAGTCGTAGGCGGAGGACAGCCGGCTGGGACGGGCCGGGTCGCGCGTCAGCCTGTCGAAGTCGATCACCGCGTCGAAGCGGCCGGGCGTCCGGATCCAGGCGTTGATCGCCTGGCGGTCCTGCTCGTTGGCCGCGTCGGGATGGTAGTAGGCCGAGCCGCCGAAAGGCATGACGGTAGCGCCGTAGACCTTGATCCCGCGATCATGGGCGCGGCGGATCATCTGGTCGTAGGCGGCGGTCATCCGCGCCACCAGGGCGGCGTGGGCCTCGGGGCCGGCGGGCTGGTCGCGGGTCAGGACTCCCAGGTCGTTCACGCCCTCCAGCAGGATGACGTACTTCACGCCGGCCTGGTTCAGCACGTCGCGGTCGAAACGGGCCATGGCGTTGGGCCCCAGGCCGTCCAGCAGCAGGCGGTTGCCGCCGATGCCGGCGTTGAGCACGCCCACGCCCCGGGTGCGCGGATCGGCCTGCAGGCGCGCAGCCAGGAGGTCGGGCCAGCGATTGTTACCGTTGGTGGTGACGCCGTAGCCGTCGGTGATCGAGTCGCCGAAGGTCACCAGGCTGGCCCCGGCCGGGCGCTGCACGTCGACGCCCGAGATCTGGAACCAGTGGTCCAGTGACTTGCCGCCGGTCAGCTCGGCGGCCGCCAGCTGGTCGCCGGGCCCGAACCACGAGGTGGTGCGCGAGCCCGGGTGGCTGGTCTGCTGGGCGGGCGGCGCGCCGTCGAAGCGGAGCGTCACGGCCAGGTTCGCCAGGGGCTTGGCTGGGAAGTCGATCGGGTCGGACAGGTATTCGGCGCCCGGGGGGATCGTCACCTCGGAGCGGCCGGAGAAGGCCAGGGCGCGGTCGCTGGCCGGGTCGATCCGGGCCGAGCCCGGGGCGGCGGCCAGGGCGACGTGGACGCCCGACAGCTTCAGCGGCTCGGTCCCGAAGGCGTTGGACAGCCGCACCCGGATCTTGCCGCCTCCGGTGCTGAGCCGCAGGGTCTGGCGCAGCGTGCCGTCGGTGACGTCGGGGGCGGGAAGGGCGTCCTTTGCCGCCGGGACCATCTGGGCCGAGGCCCAGGAGGCCACCCAGCGCTCCGTCTTGGCCGCCTTGCCGGGCGCGGCCTGGGCGAGGGCGAGCGGGGAGGCGGTCACCGACAGCGCGGCCACCAGCCCGACCAGGGTGCGTCTTGCGATATCCAAGGCTTCCTCCAGCCCCTCCGACGAGGGATCTTGCTTGTTCGGCCTCGATCCTAGGCGAGGAAATGAGACCGGTACCATAAAAAACTTGAGTGGTCAGATCTCTGCTTCCATAGTGCCCCTCA
The DNA here is from genome assembly GCF_001426985.1 of Caulobacter sp. Root1472. Taxonomy (NCBI): domain Bacteria; kingdom Pseudomonadati; phylum Pseudomonadota; class Alphaproteobacteria; order Caulobacterales; family Caulobacteraceae; genus Caulobacter; species Caulobacter sp. Root1472. The sequence continues at coordinate 300,046 of NZ_LMFX01000012.1, forward strand.
ACGTCGGCGAGCAACGCCGCCACCGTCCCTAGGGCGGTTTGTTCCATTATGGGGAAACGAAGAGATCATGCGCCAGACCGTCACCCGTCGCACGCTCGGCGTCAGCCTGGCCGCCCTGGCCGCCGCGTCGACGACCCTCGCCCGCGCCGCCGCGCCGAAAGCGGGCGACAAGCCGCTGTACAAGGACCCTGCCCAGCCTGTCGAACTGCGTGTCCGCGACCTGCTCTCGCGCATGACGCTGGAGGAGAAGGCGGCCCAACTGATCGGCGTCTGGCTGACCAAGGCCAAGGTCCAGACCCCCCAGGGCGAGTTCTCGCCCGCCGAGGCCAGCAAGAACTTCCCCAACGGCCTGGGCCAGATCTCGCGCCCGAGCGACCGCAAGGGCCTCAAGGCCGCCGCGGTGGTCGACGCCGCCGCCGGCGCCGACGACGGCTCGGTCAACCGCAACGCCAAGGAGACCGCCCGCTACGTCAACGCCGCCCAGAAATGGGCGATGGAACAGACGCGCCTGGGCATCCCGATGCTGATGCACGACGAGGCCCTGCACGGCTATGTCGCGCGCGACGCCACCAGCTTCCCCCAGGCCATCGCCATGGCCTCGACCTTCGATCCCGACACGGTGGAGAAGTGCTTCGCCGTCGCCGCCCGCGAGATGCGGGCCCGCGGCTCGAACATCGCCCTGGCCCCGGTGGTCGACGTGGCCCGCGACCCGCGCTGGGGCCGCATCGAGGAGACCTACGGCGAGGATCCGCACCTGTGCGCCGAGATCGGCCTGGCGGCGATCCGCGGCTTCCAGGGCAAGACCCTGCCGCTGGCCAAGGACAAGGTGTTCGTCACCCTCAAGCACATGACCGGCCACGGGCAGCCGGAGAACGGGACCAATGTCGGCCCCGCCCAGATCGCCGAGCGGACGCTGCGCGAGAACTTCTTCCCGCCATTCGAGCGGGCGGTGAAGGAGCTGCCGGTGCGCTCGGTCATGCCGTCGTACAACGAGATCGACGGGGTGCCCTCGCACGCCAACCGCTGGCTGCTGCACGACGTGCTGCGGGGCGAGTGGGGCTTCAAGGGCGTGACGATGAGCGACTATTTCGCCATCAAGGAACTGCGCGACCGTCACAAGCTGACCGACAGCCTGGCCGAGACCGCCGTGATGGCGATGAACGCCACGGTCGACGTCGAGCTGCCTGACGGCGAGGCCTACGCCCTGCTGCCGGAGCTGGTGAAGTCGGGCCGCGTGTCGCAGGCGGCGGTCGACGAGGCCGTGGCCCGTGTCCTGGCCGTCAAGTTCGAAGGCGGCCTGTTCGAGAACCCCTATGCCGACGAGAAGACGGCCGACGCCAAGACCGCAGCGCCCGACGCGATCGCCCTGGCCCGCGAGGCGGCCCGCAAGGCGGTGGTGCTGCTGAAGAATGACAAGGGCGTGCTGCCGCTCGATCCGTCGAAGTTCAAGCGCCTGGCGCTGCTGGGCACCCACGCCAAGGACACCCCGATCGGCGGTTACAGCGATGTGCCGCGCCACGTGGTGTCGATCTACGAAGGCCTGCAGGCGGAAGCCAAGAAGAGCGGCTTCACGCTGGACTACGCCGAGGCCGTGCGGATCACCGAGGCCCGGATCTGGGCGCAGGACGAGGTCAAGCTGGTCGACCCGGCCGTCAACGCCAAGCTGATCGCCGAGGCCGTCGAGGTGGCCCGCAAGGCCGACGTGGTCGTCATGGTGCTGGGCGACAACGAGCAGACCAGCCGTGAGGCCTGGGCCGACGCCCACCTGGGCGACCGCGAGAGCCTGGATCTCGTCGGCCAGCAGAACGACCTGGCCAAGGCGATCTTCGACCTGGGCAAGCCGACCGTGGTGTTCCTGCTCAATGGCCGGCCGCTGTCGGTGAACCTGCTGGCCGAGCGCGCCGACGCCCTGGTCGAGGGCTGGTACCTGGGCCAGGAAACCGGCAACGCCGCCGCCGACATCCTGTTCGGCCGCGCCAATCCGGGCGGCAAGCTGCCGGTCAGCATCGCCCGCGACGTCGGCCAACTGCCGATCTACTACAACCGCAAGCCCACGGCTCGCCGCGGCTACCTGCTGGGCGACACCTCGCCGCTCTATCCGTTCGGCTTCGGCCTGTCCTACACTACCTTCGACATCTCGGCGCCGCGTCCGGCCAAGGCCCAGATCGGCGCCAACGAGAGCGTCAGGGTCGAGGTCGACGTGACCAACACCGGCAAGGTGGCCGGCGACGAGGTGGTGCAGCTCTACATCCACGACGAGGCCGCCTCGGTGACCCGCCCGCTGCTGGAACTGAAGCACTTCAAGCGCGTAAGCCTGGCTCCGGGCGCCAAGCAGACCGTGACCTTCGAGGTCTCGCCGCTGGACCTGTCGCTGTGGAACCTGGAGATGAAGCGCGTGGTCGAGCCGGGCCAGTTCACCCTGCTGGCCGGCCCGAACTCGGTGGATCTGAAAAAGGCGACCCTGACGGTGACGGGCTGATCGCTCATCAGTCCGCTCTGGGCGGGCTCGTGGAGGCAGGTTTTGGAATCGGGGCGCGTGGCCGGCTGGCTATGCGCCCCTAGTCGTTCCGAAGCTGACTTTTGTCCTAATGTCCCGACGCTCGATCGAAAACATAGTCCTTGCCGTGCTGGTGCACGACCAGAGTCCTGGTCCGCCCTGGCTCACCACGGAATGATAGCTGCGCGTCCGAGACCTTCATGAAGAAGGCGGCGGGCCCGGAGGCGTAGAGCGTCCCCGCAGGCTCGTCGCCGAAATAGGCCACCAGTCGCGCGCCCTGGCGAACCACCTTCACGGGGACGCCCTTTGCATCGCGATAGTCGCCCGCGAAGGCATCGAGGGCGCTAGGCGCCAAGGCGACCTCGGCCGGATAGACCGAAGCGCCCAGACACAAGCCCGCCAAGTCCGTGGCGAGCTTTTCCGCAACGCCAAGCTCGGAGTTCGACAGCGCCGCCACGGTCAGCCGCCGATCGGGATAGCGCTGGAACGACGCTTGGAAGCCGGGCGTGGCGCCGCCATGGCTAAGCCGCCTCGTTCCCCAGGTCTCGTCGACCTGCCATCCCAGGCCGTAGTGGTTGCGGTAGTCGGCGAACATCAAGTCGCGGCCGGCCTTGGACACCAGTCGATCGCCGTAAAGCGCCTGGTCCCACTTCAGCAGGTCGCCCACGGTCGAGTACAGCGCACCCGCCGCGTAGGCCGCGCTGGGCGCCATGAATGGCCCCGCCGCCCAGCCGTCGCGGGTACGCATGTAGCCCGAGGCGCGCCGCGCCATGACGGCGTCCTCGGTCTCGTAGCCCGTGTCGGCCATGCCCAGAGGCTTGAAGAATTCCTCGCGCAGGTAGTCGGCGTAAGGTCGTTCGGACACCTTCTCGATCGCCATGCCCAGCAAGACATAGCCGGTGTTGCTGTAACGCCAGCCCGTTCCCGGCGCGAAGACGAGCGGCTTCTCGCGCACGAGGGTCAGCAGGCTCTCCGGCGTCTGGATCAGACGGGCCTCGCGACCCCGGAAAGTCGGGGCGAAGACGTAGTCGGGCACGCCGGACGTGTGGCTGAGCAACATTCTGATCGTGACGCCGGCCCAGGCCTGGGGCAGGTTTGGCACGTATTTAGCGACGGGGTGGTCCAGAGCGATCTTGCCTTCGTCGACCAGACGCAGGACCGCCACCCCCGTAAAGGTCTTGGTCGCCGAACCGATCCGGAACCGGGTATCGGCTGTGTTGGCGATATGCCACTCGCGATTGGCCTCACCCACGGCGCGCCGCAGGACAGGTTTTCCGTCGATCGCCACCAGCACCGCGCCAGTGAAGGACTGGGATGCGTCGAGGTCGTCAATGGCTCTACCGGCGGCGGCCTGAAAATCCCGGGCGGGGCAATGTCCCGAAGTTTCTGCGTTCGCCGCGCCTACGCCGACCAAGGTTGCGCCAATCGCCAGTAGGCTCACCAACCGCATTCGCTATCTCCACAACCCTAAGAGTCGGAACTTGGCGGCTGCCCCTTTGAATGTACAGCCAGCCGATCACCGGTGTTGTCGCAACTGATGACCTGCTGAGCCTTTCGTTCGCGACGGGCCGAAGTGGAAGTTCGCCGAGAACCGATGGCGGGTCTTCGCGTTCAGGCCAGCATGCCCAGGTTCATCACGATCGGTTATGGCGACAGGTCCGGCTACGATCGGACCGCCAAGACGGTGCGAGACGCGGCGCACGCGGCCGACGCCCAACGGATGCGTGAAGGGGACGTCATGGGCATCGCCGGCAAGCCCGTTCAGGTGCGCAATCATGACGCCGCCGAGGTGCGGGTGACGCAAGGTCCGTTCCTGTCGGCCGACCTGCCCGTCGCCGGCTTTGCCCTGGTCGAGGCCCCGAACCTGGAGGCCGCGATCGAGATCGCCGCCCGGAGCCCCTGCGCGGTGGCGCAAGGGGTCGTTGAGGTATGGCCTCTTGACCCAACGCCCGGCGACGAAGGCTAGGGGGCTCGAAGCCGGCGCCTGCTGGCTACTCTGTGCACCCTTTGCTTCGCGTGGCGATGACTTCGGCGAGAGGCGGCATGCCAGCCTTGCGGCGCCACGCGTCGACAGCGCCGGCATCTTCCAGCTGTCCCGGAGACCAGACGCCAGGCGCCGTGCAATCGCCTATGGCGCCGAAGCGGCCGGGACGCCCTGCATAGTGCGCCGTCTGGTCGTAGAGCATGGCGAAATTCTCGCCCTTGGTTTCGCCGGATTCCCAGAGCGGCTCGAGCATGGCGACCACCTCCTGTTGGAAGGCCGGATCATGACGGGCGTGCTGGACGATCAGCCACGCTGCACGATCAGCGTCGGCGCCATAGATCGAAATCTTGAACCATCCATGGTCTCGCAGCTGGCCCTTCAGCCAATCGGCGTTGGCGACGTTCATGGGGCACGATTCACCCGCGATCGTCGCGTCCACATAGGCAAGCGCGGCTTCGTCCAGGCCCTTCTCCCAGGTGGTGTGGACGCCTGGCCCGAAGAATCCACGTAGGATGATGCTGTCGATGCCGGAAAACTGATCCTCGGCCATCCGCCGGTAGAGCTCGGCCAGTCGTGCGTCGGGTTCGGTCCTGGCGCGCGCCGCCATTCTGCCGACGAGGCCGTCGGGCGAGGCGACTTGCCCGCCGCCGAGATAGAGCGCCCTCAGGTCTTTTCGTTGGGCCAGCGCGGCCTCCGCCGCGGCCTGTGACTTGGCATAGCCTTGCGGATCGGGCGTTCGACGAACAAGCTCCATCTGCGCCGAAGCCGCGATCTCGGCCGCGCTTGCGCAAGGGCCAACGATCCCGACTTTCTGGAAGCGGCCGTTTTGAAGTCGACCAACGGCGGCCTCCACCTCGGCGGAGAACGCGGCGTCGCCTTTCGCATGCTTGAGCTTGAAAGCCTGCTCCACCGGGATCGGGCCGCGCGCGAGCTCGATGGGTTGAGACGCGAGCAACGCGGCGATCAGGGCGATGAAGATCATGATGACCGTTTGCGATCGAGGGGCTGGTTCCACAGGACGCTGCCCGCCGGAACAAGTCTAGATCCGCGATCACGACTTACCCATCGGACCACGACCCCATCGGACCACGACAAGATCCCAGTGGGGCGGCTTTCACCGTTTGCGTCGTCCGCCGGCTGAACCAGAGCGCCGGCCACGAGGCGGGCGGTCTGGTCCCGCTAGATCGCCACGCGCTTGGCGATGGCGCTGCGGCGGGCGCCGGTTTCCTGCCGGGCCCGTTCGACGGCTTCGGTCTCGGTGGCGTGCAGCAGGTGGTCGATGACCCGCTCCAGGTGGTCGCGCATGGCCTGGCGAGCCGCCGCGGGGTCGCGGGCCTTCAACGCCTCGAACACCCGGCGGTGCTCGACGATGCGGGGCTCCAGCCCCATGCCGCGCGCCCGGGTCAGGATGTTGCGGGCCAGGGGCGAGCGGTTGCGCCAGTCCCACAGGTTCTCGATCGTGGCGATGATCGCGCCGTTGCCCGAGGCGCGGGCGATGACCATGTGGAACTCGCGGTCGGCGTCCTCGCCCTGGATCTCGTCCTCGCGGGCCATGCGCTCCATCAGCGCCTCCAGCTCGCGGATCTGGTCGTCGGTGATGGCGGTGGCGGCCAGGGCGGCGGCTTCGCCCTCGAACAGGCGGCGGGCCTCGATCAGCTCGAACGCGCCGATCTCGAAGGCGGGCTCGGCGCTGGCCGAGGCGATGGGGCGCACGTCGCCGGTGACATAGATGCCCAGGCCATGGCGGGCCTCGATCATGCCCAGCATTTCCAGGGCGATCATCGCTTCGCGCAGGGTAGGGCGGCTGACCCCGTACTGCTCGGCCAGTTCGCGTTCGGTGGGCAGGCGGTCGCCAAGCTTGTATTGGCCGCCCTCGATGGCGTCGGCGACCGAGTCGGCGATACGGCGGTAGAGCTTGACGTTCTCGGCCATGGGTCTTCGTCAGTTTCTCGGCGACGGCCCCGCGGGGCCTCTTCGAACTCGCGATAGCATAGCCGACCTGGGCCGCGCGGGCTATTTTTGGCGTCCGTCGTCAAAGCTTGGCGATTGTCGCCAACCGCGTCGCGGCGGCCTCACCAATCGTGCATCGAGCCGTCCTCGCGGCGGGCGATCGGCAGGTAGGCGCGCTTATAGGGATGCTTGGCGGCCTCGACCTCGTCGATGTCGACGCCCAGGCCGATCGCCTCGCCCGGATGCAGCATGCCGTCCGCGAAACTGTAGGCGTGGGGGAACACCGCGTCCGTCGCCTCGGTGTGGCGCATGTATTCCTGGATCCCGAAATTGGGAACCGACAGGTCGAAGTGCAGGGCCGCGGCCATGCAGACCGGCGACAGGTCGGTGGCGCCGTGGCAGCCGGTGCGCACATGGTGCAGGTCGGCGAAGCTGGCGATGCGGCGCAGGTGGGTGATGCCGCCGGCGTGCACCACGGTGGCGCGGATGTAGTCGATCAGCTGCTCCTCGATCAGCTGCTTGCAGTCCCAGATCGAATTGAACACCTCGCCCACGGCCAGCGGGGTGGTGGTGTGCTGGCGGATGATGCGGAAGCTGGCCTGGTTCTCGGCCGGGACGGCGTCCTCCATCCAGAAGGGCCGGTAGGGTTCCAGGTCCTTGCCCAGGCGGCCGGCCTCGATCGGGGTGAGCCGGTGGTGCACGTCGTGCAGCAGGTGCACGTCCCAGCCCAGGGCGTCGCGGGCGGCCTCGAACAGTCCCGGCGCGCTGCGCAGGTACTTCTCGGTCGACCACAGGCTCTCGGTCGGCAGGTCGCCGTCGGCCGGTTCGTAGAAGAACCTATCCTTGGAGACGCCGTAGACGCCCTTGAGGCCGGGCACGCCCGACTGCAGGCGGATGGCCTTGTAGCCCTGGGCGGCGTAGATGGCGGCGTTCTCCAGCGTCTCCTCGACGGTCGCGCCGTTGGCGTGGCCATAGACCATCACGCCGGTGCGGCAGGCGCCGCCCAGCAACTGGTACAGCGGCAGGCCGGCGATCTTGGCCTTGATGTCCCACAGGGCCGTGTCGACGGCGGCGATGGCCGCCATGGTCACCGGACCGCGCCGCCAGTAGGCGCCCCGGTACAGGTACTGCCAGATGTCCTCGATCTGATGGGCGTCGCGGCCGATCAGGCAGGGAATCACGTGGTCGGTCAGGTAGCTGGCCACCGCCAGTTCGCGCCCGTTCAGCGTGGCGTCGCCGACGCCGTGGACCCCGTCGCTGGTCTCGATCTTCAGGGTGACGAAGTTTCGCCCCGGGCAGGTGACGATGACTTTGGCGGCGATGATCTTGGGCATGGGGCGCTTTCGTTGATCCGACCGTCCGATCGGATGGTAGCGGTATCGGTCTAAATCAGACGAGCCGGTTGTCAACCTATTGGTCTGACCACCAGAATTTGGTGTCTCGACCTTCGATCAAGGTAGCGGTATCACGGACCAAAGACCGTCGCGCCGCCTCGGGTCGCGCGGCAAGGTCTCGCCAGGGAGAAAACATGCGTCTTGCGTCCTTCATGCGTGGGCTTTGGCTGGCGGCCGGTTTAGTTTCGGCGACCCTGGGGGGCTCGGCGGCCCGCGCCGAGGACGGCTATGACCTGTGGCTGCGCTATCGGCCGTTGCCGGCGGCTCAGCGCCCGGAGCCGCGGACGATCGCGCCCAGCGCCGACACGCCGACCCTGAAGATCGCGCGGACCGAACTCCAGCGCGGGCTGAGCGGCCTGGTGGGCGGAGCGCCGTCGCCGGACAGCCCGTCGATCCTGCTGGGCACGCCCGCCGGCTCGCCGGCCGTCGCCGCCCTGAACCTGCCGCTGAAGGGGGCCGGTGACGAAGGCTACCTGATCCGCACCGTCGGCAAGACCACGGTCATCGCCGGCAATAGCGACATCGGCGTGCTGTACGGCGTCTTCCACTACCTGCGCCTAGTCCAGACGGGGCAGGGCGTCGACACGCTGGACATCCTCTCGGCGCCGAAGGTCAAGCACCGCCTGCTGAACCACTGGGACAACCTCAATGGCAGTGTCGAGCGCGGCTATGCCGGGGCGTCGCTGTGGGACTGGTGGAAGCTGCCGGACTACAAGGATCCGCGCTATGTAGACTACGCCCGGGCCAACGCCTCGATCGGGATCAACGGCGCGGTGCTGAACAACGTCAACGCCAAGGCCGACAGCCTGACCGCGCCCTATATCGCCAAGGCCGCAGCCCTGGCCGACGTGTTCCGGCCCTACGGGATCAAGGTCTATCTGTCGGCGCGGTTCTCGGCCCCGATCGAGATCGGCGGGCTGAAAACCGCCGATCCCCTGGACCCGGCCGTGCGCGCCTTCTGGAAGGCCAAGGCCGACGAGATCTACAAGGCCATCCCGGACTTCGGCGGCTTTCTCGTAAAGGCCAATTCGGAGGGACAGCCCGGCCCGCAGGACTATGGCCGCACCCATGTCGACGGGGCCAACATGCTGGCCGACGCGGTGGGGCCGCACGGCGGGATCGTGATGTGGCGGGCCTTCGTCTATTCGCACGAGCAGCCGGACGACCGCGCCAAGCAGGGCTACGGCGAGTTCAAGCCGTTCGACGGCCAGTTCCGCGACAACGTCATCGTCCAGGTCAAGAACGGGGCCATCGACTTCCAGCCGCGCGAGCCGTTCCACCCGCTGTTCGGGGCCATGCCGAAGACCAACCTCGGCATGGAGTTCCAGATCACCAAGGAATATCTCGGCTTCGCCACGCATCTTGTCTATCTGGGCCCGCTCTACGAGGAGACCCTGAAGTCCGACACCTACGCCAAGGGGCAAGGCTCGACGGTGGCCAAGGTGGTGGACGGCACGCTGGATGGCCGGTCCCAGACCCTGATGGCCGGCGTCGCCAACATCGGCCGCGACCGTAACTGGAGCGGCTCGCAGTTCGACCAGGCCAACTGGTACGTCTTCGGCCGTCTGGCCTGGGATCCGGAAGCGTCCACCAAGGACATCGCCGCCGACTGGGCGAGGATGACCTTCTCGACGGATCCGCGCTTCGTCCAGCCGGCGGTGGCGATGATGATGGGCTCGCGCGAGGCGGCGGTCGACTACATGACGCCGCTGGGCCTGCATCATCAGATGGGGCGCAGCCATCACTACGGCCCCGGCCCGTGGGTCAGCGGCGGCGAGCGGGCCGACTGGACCAGCGTCTACTACGCCAAGGCCGGCAAGGACGGGATCGGCTTCGATCGCACGGCCGCGGGCAGCAACGCCGTCGCCCAGTACGCCCCGGTGGTCGCCAGGCGGTTCTCGGACCTGAAGACCGTCGACGAGAAGGATCTGCTATGGTTCCACCACCTGCCGTGGACCTACAGGCTCAGGTCCGGCCAAACCCTGTGGGACGGCCTGGTGACCCACTATTCGCGCGGGGTGTCCTATGTCGACGGCATGGGCCGGACCTGGGCGGACCTGGCGCCCTATGTCGATCCCGAGCGTCATGCCCAGGTCGCCGACTTCCTGGCCATCCAGCGCAACGAGGCCCAGTGGTGGCGCGACGCCTCGATCGCCTACTTCCAGACCTTCTCGGGCCTGCCGCTGCCGGCTGGCGAAGCGCCTCCCGCCCATTCGCTGGAGTATTACGAAAAGCTCAGCTTCCCCTACGCGCCAGGCATCTAGCGGCGTGTCAGGACCAGGTCACCGGGCAGGCCGGGGTTGGGGGAAGGGTCCCCATCACCGGCGGCTCGGGGAAATACTGGGTCGTGACCTGGACGCTCTCGGCCGCTTCCTGGCCGAACAGCATCAGGATCAATTGCAGGGACTCGTCGAGACCGGACGAGATGCCGCCGCCGGTCAGGCGGTTGCCCGACACCACGAAGCGCGGATTGCCGGTGTCGACGTCGATCTCGCAGAATCTCTGCAGGCAGGCGATGAACGCCCAGTGCGTGGTCGCCCTGTGACCGTCCAGAAGCCCCGCCTGGGCCAGCAGCAAGGCGCCCTCGCAGACCGAGCACACCCACGTCGCGTCTTCGGCGACCTGACGCAAGTAGGCGAGGTAGGGTGAGCCTGGATCGCTCATGATCTGGCCCAGCACCTCTGGATCGCCGCCGGGGACCCACAGCACGTCGAGGGCGGAAACGTCCGCGAAGCTGGCCTGGACCTCGAAACGGATCCCGTTCATGGCGGTCACCGGACCGCCGTCCTCCGAGAGGATCAGGGTTTCGAGCGGCTGATCCTTGCCGGCCCAGTAGAACATCTCGGCCGGTCCGGCGACGTCCAGCAGGTCGACGCCCTCATAGACGGGTATGCCCAGCCTCATCTCGCCCCTCCCTCAGCCCTCGATCGACGAGCAACCTCGACGCGTCTATTCGAGGTTGGTCAATCCACGATTGGTGTCTGGTTGTGGGCATAAAAAACGGCGTGTCCGAAGACACGCCGTTGGGGAAACGCGAAGGAAGGTGTTTCGCGTCAGCTCTTAGAACGGGCCGCGGATGCCGATCACATAGGTGGCGCCCGGGTCGCAGAGGGTGAACGCGGCGTTGTCGTACTGGAAGGTCTGACGCTGCTTTTCCTTGGGTGATGTTGATTCCCATGATTCTGAGCGCGGCGCGCCGACGGGAACGGACAGCGTTTGCGCCGTCCGTTCCCGTCTCGCGCTTAGAAGGTCGCTCGCATGCCCACGAGAATCTGGCGGCCGGGCTTGTAGTAGGTGAAGGTCGCGTTGTCGTACTGGAAGTGCGAGCGCAGCTTTTCATTGGTGATGTTGGTCACGTTGAAGGTCAGTTGCGGCACGTGGCCCAGGCCGAAGATCTTCTCCAGGTCGAAGCTCGAGGAGAAGTCGGTCTGCTTGTAGTCGTCTGCGAACAGGGCCGCGGCGGTGACGCCGTTCTGGTTGGCGCCGCTGGACTGCGAGCCCTTCCGATAGACGTGGCTCAGACGCAGGCTGACGCCGTCGTGCTCGTAATAGCCTGTCAGGTTGTAGGTGTACTTGGCCACGCCGTAGGCGACGGCCGCGCCGTTGCTGGTCTGGTCGACGATGGTGGCGTTGGCGTTGACGCCCAGCCCTTCGACGCCGAACCGGCTGGTCAGGAAGTCGAGCGGCTGCACCCACTGGAATTCCAGGCCGTTGATCGTCAGCTTGTTGGGCACATTGATCTGCGACTGGATCTGGACCGACGCCGCGGTCGGGCCGCCGCGCGAGTTGATCGCCGTCTTCTGGGTGTCGTTCAGGGTGTCGTAGGTGATGCCGTACTGGGCCAGGTACGAGAAGGGCTGGGTCACGACGTTGTTGGTCGTGAAGCCGGTCAGCGACTTGCGGAAGGCGTTGACCGCGATCACGCCTTCCTGGCCGGTGTAGAACTCGAAGCCCAGGTCGATGTTCTTCGAGAAGTACGGCTTCAGGGCCGAGTTGCCGATGGTGGCCTGGTCGGCCGACGGCGCGCCGAAGCTGACGCCGGGCAGCTGGGCGGCCGGGTCCGGGCGGGTCATGGTCTCCGACACCGCCGCGCGGGCGACGGCGTGCTCGCCGACGTCATAGGCGATGTTGGCGGCCGGCAGCCACTTCGAATAGGTGTTCTCGACATAGACGAAGTTGGTGATGTTCGGATAGCGCGAGCCGTCCGGCAGCTGGGCGCCGCCGGCCAGGGTGTTGCGCGGATCCGCCAGCGAGACGCGGCCGCCGATCGTCTGCTTGGTGTGGACGTAGCGGACGCCGACATTGAAGCGCAGGTCGCTGTCCATCACCTGGGTGACGCCGTTCAGCTCGGTATAGGCCGCGCTGTTCTTCTCGTTGATGGAGCCGCCGCTGGCGCCGGTGTTGGAGCCGCCCGATTCAGGCGTGGCGGCGTGCAGGGCGTCGTAGTTTGTGGCCTTCTTGACCGCGTCCCAGTCGACCGTGACGAAGCCGGCCGGGCCGGGCTTCAGGTAGCTGGCCAGGCTGGTGGTCGGGATCAGCGAGCCGCCATAGGTGAGCGTCCCGGTCTGGCCGGCCGTGGAGCCCGTGCCGTAGCCCGGGTAGGTCGGATAGCCCGCGGGCGCGGCGCCGGGCTGGTTCAGGCCTTGGCAGGGCGGCTGGCCGTTGGGCGACGGCAGGTTGATGCTCGGGTTGTTGCCGCAGGTCGCGTTCTGCCACGGCGTGGTGTTGTCGTAGCCGCGGATGGTGCGCGAGACGTCGTCGTAGTTGCCGCCGACCTTCAGGTTCAGTTGCTCGTCGCCCCAGGTGACGACGGCGCGCGCGCCCTTGGTCTCATACCAGCGCTTCTCGTCCTGCATGTTCAGCCGGCCGCCGGTCCAGACGAAATTGGCCGGGTTATTCAGGTCGATGCTGCTCTTGATCGTCGGAATGCCGTTCGGGTTGTAGGTGTAGTCGACGGTCGTGCCGGCCCCCAGCGCGGTCACGGGGCCGAAGGTCGGGCTTTCGCGGTGGAAGGTGCTCTTGGTGTAGTTGACCTGGCCCTCGACCTTCAGATTGTCGGTGATGCGCCACTCGCCGCCCGGATTGATGCCCCAGAGCTCGGTCTTTTCGAGGTAGGGACGGAATTCCAGGAAGAACTGCGAATTGGCGTAGGTGCCCTGGGTGACCGTGCAGCCGGCCGAGCAGTCGGTCTTGTCGTACTTGGTGTTGGTCGGAATGATCGCGCCGTTGCGCACGATCCACGCCATGTCCTCGCGGATCAGGTCGTTGTTCTTGTAGCCGTACATGCCGTCGATATAGAAGTTCAGGTTATCGTTCGGCTTCCATTCCAGGCTGGCCACGGCGTTGAAGCGGTCGCGGCGACCGTACTCGGCCGAGGGGCGACCCAGGCGCGGCAGCAGGCCGTTGTCGATCTGCTGGATCGTCGCGCCGGGATTGTGCGCCAGCAGGAAGGCCTGGTCGATGGTCTGGCCGGCCACCAGGCCGCCGCCCGCGCCGACCGGCACCGTGCCCGGGATCGTCCAGTTGCCGCCGCCCGTCGGGTTGCAGCCCGTCGTCGCGCCGCACTGGGCCGCCGACAGGTTCGGGTTGGTGAAGCCGATGGTCTCGTAGCCGCGGGTGTCGGTCTTGAGCCGCTGGCCGGAGATCCCGAACAGGACGCCGAAATTGTCCCAGGTCTTGCTGGCGATCAGCGAGCCCTTGCCGCCCCAATCGGCGCCGTCCGGCTTCACGCCTTGAACGTTCATGGTCAGGTGCTGGCCGGGGCGGTCGAACGGCCGGGCCGAGCGCATATCGATATTGCCGGCCGCGCCGCCTTCCAGCAGGCTGGCCGAATAGCTCTTGTTGACCGTCAGCTTGGTGAACAGGTCGGTCGGGAAGAAGCTGAGGTCGACCGAGCGGTCGGTGCCCTGCGCGTCCGTGGCGCCCGACGAGGCGACCGCGATCGAGGCGCCGTTCAGCGTGACGTTGGTGAAGTTGCTGCCCAGGCCGCGGATCGCGACGTTGGTGCCCTCGCCCGTGATGTCGCGGGTGATGGTGATGCCGGGAATGCGGTTGAACGACTCGGCGATGTTGGAGTCGGGGAACTTCCCGATGTCTTCGGCGAAGATCGAGTCGGCGAAGCCGGTCGTCTCGCGCTTGGCGACGGTCGATTGCGCCAGGCTGCGGCGATAGCCGGTCACGACCACTTCCTCGACGGTGTCGGCGGTGGAAGCGGCTTGAGCGGACGGCGTCTGCTGAGCGAAGGCCGGAGCGGCGACCAGACCAGTCAGGCAACTGGCGGCGACGAGCGCCAGGCGAAGGGCGCACGTGTGTCGTGGTTGGATCATGTTTCTCCCCTAAATTTCGGTGCTCTTCGCACTTGTCGTTCTGCGCGCCGCCAGCGCCGTCCCGCAGCGGCGAGTTCGCCGGCGCGCGGGTGTCTATGGTAGCGGTCACAGATAAGGGATACGAGGTAAGGCCTCGCAAGTCAACGAGGTCATACCTTGGGACAATCCAGCGGCCGATAGTGGGCCATGGACGTATCGTCCTCATGCCTGGCAAGGCGACGACTGTTTGATCTTTAAGTGGAAAATGTCGGACAAATGATCGACGCGCTCAGGTCTTACCAGTGAGGCGTCGCCGTCGGAAATCGACAGATTTTGGACCGTCGGCCAGATGGGCCTGCGGCTGCATGGCGTCGATGCGAAGATGTCGGAGGAAAGCGTCCGGCCACGTTGAGCCGATCCGCCGCCAGCCCGCGTCGGTGTAGTCGCAAGCTCGCGCGAGCGGCCCGGCTTCGACCGTCTGTCCTTCGCCGAGCCGGCCGCGCGTGGCCCAGAACCTGCGCGACCAGCCCGGCGCCCCCTTAAGTGGGGCGATGGCCCCGCTCAGGCGTGGGCGATGATCGGCAGGAAGGTCTCCGCCGTCAGGCTGGCGCCGCCCACCAGCACGCCGTCGACGTTCGGCGTGGCCAGGATCTCGGCGGCATTGGCCGGGGTCACCGAGCCGCCATACAGGAGCCGGACGCCGTCGCCCGCCGGCCCGAGCGCTGCGCGGCAGGTTTCACGCAGCACCGCGTGCATGGCGGCGATGTCGTCCTGCGTCGCCGAGCGGCCTGTACCGATCGCCCAGATCGGCTCGTAGGCCACGGACAGCCACGCGCCGTCGGCGTCGGCGGGCAGGCAGTTCTCGAGCTGGGCGCGGACCACCGCCTCGGCCTGGCCCGCCTCGCGGACCTCCAGGGGTTCGCCCACGCAGAGGATCACCGACAGGCCATGGCGCCGCGCGGCTTCCGCCTTGCCGCGCACCTCGTCGTCGCTCTCCTGGCGGCCCGCCCGGCACTCGCTGTGGCCGACGATGGTGAAGGCCGCGCCGGCGTCCTTGACCATCGGCGCCGACAGGCAGCCGGTGTGGGCGCCCTTGTCGGCCGGGTGGATGTCCTGCGCGCCGACGTGGATAGCGTTGGCGGTCTGCCAGGCGGCGGTGATCAGGGTCGCGGGGACCGCCACGCCGACGTCGACCGCGGGAGTCTCGCGCGCCGCCGCGTCGATGGCCCCCAGGACGGGCAGGGCGGCCAGGTTGCCGTGCATCTTCCAGTTTCCGACCACGAACTTGCGGGCGGGCTTTTCCATCGTAACGTGCATTCGGTCTCCATGCGCCGGCCGGCGCTTGTTTCTTGAAAGGGCGAGGGTCGATCAGGCCTGTTCCAGCACTCGCGCGGGGCGCTCCACGCGGGCCAGCCGTTCGCCCAGGGCGTCCAACTGGGCCCAGAGGGCGGGGGGCAGGCGATCGCCGAACCGGGCGTAGGCCTCGGGGATCAGGGCGGCTTCGGCGCGCCAGATCTCCGGGTCGACGGTCAGCAGCAGGTCCAGCTGGGCGTCGGTGAGGTCCAGGCCGGTGAGGTCCAGGTCGTCGCGGACGGGCAGGCGGCCGATCGGGCTGTCGACGGCCCCGGCCTCGCCCTCCAGGCGATCGACGATCCACTTGAGCACGCGGCTGTTCTCGCCGTAGCCCGGCCAGACGAACTTGCCGCGCTCGTCCTTGCGGAACCAATTGACGAAATAGATGCGTGGCAGCCTGGCCGGATCGGCGGCGGCGCCGACCTTCAGCCAGTGATTGAAATAGTCGCCCATGTTGTAGCCGCAGAACGGCAGCATGGCGAAGGGATCGCGGCGCAGCTCGCCGATGCTGTTCTCGGCCGCGGCGGTGCCTTCCGAGGCGACGTTGGAGGCCAGGAACACCCCGTGCTCCCAGTCGAAGGCCTCGGTGACCAGTGGCACGGCCGAGGCGCGGCGGCCGCCGAACAGGATCGCCGAGATCGGCACGCCGGCCGGATCCTCCCATTCGCCGGCGATCACCGGGCACTGGCCGGCGGGGACGGCGAAGCGGGCGTTGGGATGGGCGGCGGGCTCGCCCAGCACCGGCGTCCAGGCACGACCCTTCCAGTCGGTCAGGCCCTGCGGCGGGTGTTCGGTCAAGCCCTCCCACCAGACGTCGCCGTCGGCGGTAAGGGCCACGTTGGTGTAGATGCAGTTGGAATGCAGGGTGTCGACGGCGTTGCGGTTGGTCTTGACGCCGGTCCCCGGGGCCACGCCGAAGAAGCCGGCCTCGGGATTGATCGCATACAGGCGGCCGTCGGCGCCGAACCGCATCCAGCAGATGTCGTCGCCGATCGTCTCGGCCTTCCAGCCGGGCAGGGTGGGCTGCAGCATGGCCATGTTGGTCTTGCCGCAGGCGCTGGGGAAGGCGGCGGCCACGTAGCGCACTTGGCCCGCCGGCGAGGTCAGCTTGAGGATCAGCATGTGCTCGGCCAGCCAGCCCTCGTCGCGTGCCATCACCGAGGCGATGCGCAGGGCGTAGCACTTCTTGCCTAGCAGGGCGTTGCCGCCGTAGCCGGAGCCGTACGACCAGATCTCGCGGCTTTCGGGGAAGTGGACGATGTACTTGTCTTCGTTGCAGGGCCACGCCACGTCCGCCTGGCCCTCGGCCAGAGGCGCGCCCAGGGTGTGCAGGGCCGGAACGAAGAACCCGTCCTCGCCCAAGGCGTCCAGGGCGGCCCGGCCCATGCGGGTCATCACCCGCATCGAGACGGCGACATAGGCGCTGTCGGTGATCTCAACGCCCAGGGCGCTGATCCTTGATCCGACCGGCCCCATCGAGAAGGGCACGACGTACATCGTGCGGCCCCGCATGCAGCCGTCGAACAGGTCGTTGAGCAGCCCGCGCATCTCGACCGGATCGCGCCAGTTGTTGGTCGGGCCGGCGTCGGCCTGGTCCTCGGAGCAGATGAAGGTGCGGCTTTCGACGCGGGCGACGTCGCGCGGGTCGGAGGCGGCGAAGAACGAGTTGGGGCGAAGGTCTGGATTGAGGCGCTTGAGCGTGCCGGCGGCGACCAGTTCGTCGGTCAGGGCGGTCCATTCCTCGTCGGAGCCGTCGCACCAATGGATGGCCTTCGGCTTGGTCAGGGCGGCGACCTCGTCGACCCAGGCCAATAGACGCGCGTGCTTCGTCGGGGGCGCGTTCGCGCCCAGCCCTTGGTTCTGCATGTTCCGTCCTGCTGCAAGCTGGCGAGACTGTTGCTCGCCTTGGCGCGCACCATAACGTCGCGGCTCGGCAGGAAAAGCCCAATGTTTTCAATGACAACGTTGTCGGCGAAAATCGAGGCGCAAGATGCTGCGCCAAAGGCACATTTTCGCGCGTGGCGCCCGATTATGAGGATGATGATCCAATGGTGAAGTTCATCGCGCTGAAACGGTCACGCTTCCACGCGCGGGGGGCGAATCGATGCCCGTGAAATGTCTGGTCAGCGGGCGCTGGGCTGAGCGCGGCGTCTTCCAAGCCATGCACGACCCGCACCTCTGGCGGACTCGGTCCGGACGTCTATGGTGTCGCCGCCTTTCCCGTGGAGCGACGAACCGAAATGAAGTCGAAGCCTCTCGTTCTGACCGCCGTGATGCTGGGCCTTGGCGGGCTCTGCGTCGGATCGCAGGCGCTGGCCCAGGCCAAGCCGGAGGACACCGAGCTCTGGAAGCCCGTGCCGGCGGTGGTCACCCCGGCCAAGGAAGCGGGCGGCGCCCCGTCCGACGCGATCGTGCTGTTCGACGGCGGCGACCTGAAGGAATGGGTGGCGACGCAGGACAAGTCGCCCGCGGGCTGGACCGTGGCGGACGGCGTGCTGACCGTCGACAAGGCGCGCGGCAATATCGAGACCAGGCGAAGCTTCAGGGACTACCAACTGCACCTGGAATGGCGGATTCCGGCCGACATCACCGGCTCGGGCCAGGCGCGGGGCAACAGCGGCGTCTTCCTGGCGTCCACCGGGCCCGGTGATCGCGGGTACGAGCTGCAGGTCCTCGATCCCTACCAGAACCCCACCTATGTGAACGGCCAGGCCGCCAGCCTCTACAAGCAGCATCCGCCGCTGGTGAACGCCGGCCGCAAGCCAGGCGAATGGCAGGTCTATGACGTGGTCTGGCGGGCGCCGGTGTTCGGCCCCGACGGAGCGCTGGTCTCGCCGGCCACCGCGACCGTGCTGCACAACGGCGTGCTGGTGCAGGACAACGCCGCGTTCGCGGGCGAGACGGTCTATATCGGCAAGCCGCCGTCCCGGCCCTTCACCTCGGCGCCGATCAAGCTGCAGGCCCACGGCGACCCCAGCGCGCCGATCAGCTTCCGCAACATCTGGGTTCGAGAACTGCCGCCGCGGTCCTAGCGTCGGTCGGGCGGCGGCGCCGTGCTCGACCGCACGACCAGGCGGTGGGGCAGGGTGACGTTCTGCAGGGCGCTGGCGCGGTCGGCCAGGATGTCGAGCAGCAGCCGGACCACCTCGTGGCCGATGCGCTCCATGGGCTGGCTGACCGTGGTCAGCTGCGGACTGAGGTACTGGGCGAAACGGATATCGTCGAAGCCGACCAGCGACACGTCTCGCGGGCATTCCAGGCCGCGCCGACGAATGGCTTCGATCGCGCCCATCGCCATCTCGTCACTGAAGCAGAAGATGGCGGTGGGCGGACCGGGCTGGTCCAGCAGTTCGCCGGCCTGACGCACGCCGGATTCGATGGAGAAGTCGCCGATGGCCATGCGCAGCGCGCTGGCTTGGCCCCGCCGCTGGGCGGCGGCGAGGACGCCGGCCAGGCGGTCGCCGCTGATCGGGCTGACCAGCGGGCCGGTCACGACGCCGATCCGCGTATGCCCCAGGCCATAGAGGTGCTCCATGACCTCGGCGGCGGCGCCCTCGTTGTCGATATGGGCGCTGGACACCGCCAGGCCCGGGCGGAACTCGCAGCCGTTGACGATCGGCGTCCGCGGCCCCTTGGCGGCCACCATCTCGGCCAGGACGTCCGGCAGGCGATGGCCCAGGAAGATCAGGCCGTCGGCCTCCTTGCGCCGGAACATCGCCGCATATTGCTCTTCGCGCGCCTCCTCGTGCCGGGTGTCGCCCAGCAGCACCGAATAGCCGGCCGCCAGAGCCGCTTCCTCCACGCCGCGGATCACCTGGGAGAAGAAGGGGTTGGAGATGTCCGGCACGGTGACCAGGATCTTCTCGGTGCGCAGGGTCCGCAGGCTCTTGGCCGCGAAGTTGGGCTCGTAGCCGAGGCGGTTGACCGCCTCCATTACCTTCTTGCGAGTCGCTTCCAGCACCAGCTCTGGCGCGCTGAAAACCCTCGAGACCGTCGCGGTCGAGACCCCTGCGTCCTGCGCGACATCTAGAATGGTGGCCATTCGCGGGACACTGGCGGCAAGCCAGGCCCTTGGCAAGGCGCAGCTCTCCTGGCTTGGCCAACAGCTGGACGGTTGCCGCCTTGACGGAGCCCTGTTATCGATGATTTCGATTACATGAGCGCGGGAGCGGTCCAGACGGGCCGAAACCTAGCCGCCAAAAGCTGGTCGGGGAGGCCAGAACCATGACGACGCGCCTGCGGCTCTTCCTGATGATGGTGCTCCAGCTGGCGATCTGGGGCGCCTGGGCCCCGAAGATCTTCCCCTACATGGGCATGCTGGGCTTCGCGCCCTGGCAGCAGTCGCTGGTCGGCAGCGCCTGGGGTGTGGCCGCCGTGGTCGGGATCTTCTTCTCCAACCAGTTCGCCGATCGCAATTTCGCCGCCGAGCGCTTCCTGGCGATCAGCCACCTGATCGGCGGCCTGGCCCTGGTGGGAACGGCGCTGTCGACCAGCTTCTGGCCGTTCTTCGCCTGCTACCTGATCTTCAGCCTAGTCTATGTGCCGACCCTGTCGGTGACCAACTCGATCGCCTTCGCCAACCTGCGCGACCCGGCCGGCGAGTTCGGCGCGGTGCGCATGGGCGGGACGGTCGGCTGGGTGCTGGTCAGCTGGCCCTTCGTCTTCCTGCTGGGCGCCCACGCCGGCGCCGAGCAGGTGCGGTGGATCTTCCTGGTCGCGGCGATCCTGTCGTTCGCCTTCGCCGGCTACGCCCTGACCCTGCCGCACACGCCGGCCCGCAAGGACGCGCCAGGGATCGACAACCTGGCCTGGCGACGGGCCCTGAAGCTGCTGGGCGCGCCGTTCGTGCTGGTGCTGTTCCTGGTCACCTTCATCGATTCGGTGATCCACAACGGCTACTTCGTGATGGCCGACGCCTTCCTGACCAACAGGGTCGGGATCGCCGGCAACCTCAGCATGGTGGTGCTGAGCCTGGGCCAGGTGGCCGAGATCCTGACCATGTTCCTGCTGGGCCGCGTGCTGGCGCGGCTGGGCTGGAAGGTCACCATGATCATCGGCGTGCTGGGTCATGCCGCGCGCTTCGCGGTGTTCGCCTTCTTCGCCGACAGCATCCCGGTGATCGTCGCCGTGCAGCTGCTGCACGGGATCTGCTACGCCTTCTTCTTCGCCACCGTGTACATCTTCGTCGACGCCGTGTTCCCCAAGGACGTCCGGTCCAGCGCCCAGGGGCTGTTCAACCTGCTGATCCTGGGCGTCGGCAATGTGGTGGCCAGCTTCCTATTCCCCACCCTGGTCAGCCGCCTGAGCCACGCCGGCGCCGATGGCGTGGCGAGCGTCGACTATACCAGCCTGTTCCTGGTCCCGACCGGCATGGCCCTGGTCGCCGTGCTGCTGCTGGCCGTGTTCTTCAAGCCGCCGACGCGGTCCCCCGTCGCCGAGGCGGACGAGGACGGGCCCCTGGCGGCCGCCAGCCCGGCCCAGCCCTAGCCAATGCTCCTCCAGAAAAAGGAAAGCCACGTGCGCTCAACAGCTTGCGACACCCGGGCCTCGGCCGCCGATCTTTCGCGGCGTGGTCTGCTCGCCGCCGGCGCGGCCGCCTTGGGCGCGGCCTATGGCGGTCTCGCCAACGCGGCGGAAAAGCCGTTCTTCCAGCGCCGCGACCTGCCGGTCGGCATCCAGCTCTACACCCTGGGTCCGGACCTCCAGAAGGACCTGGACGCCCAGCTCGCCACGGTGGCCAAGATCGGCTTCAAGTCGGTGGAGCTGGCCGGCTATCTGGGCCGCACCCCCGCCGAACTGCGGGCCGCGTTCGACAAGGCCGGCCTGGTTTGCCGCAGCGCCCACATTGCGCCGAAAGCGGCTAGCGGCCCCAGCTTCAGCGGCGACCTGGCCAAGCTAGCCGACGAGCTGCAGGTGATCGGGGTGAAGGCGGCGATCATGCCGATCCTCTATATTCCCGACCGCCTGGGCGGCGCCGACCTGCGCCAGGCCGGCGCGCAGATGACCGCCGACGACTGGAAATGGAACGCCGATTTCCTGAACGAGAAGGCCGCCGTCCTCAAGAAGGCCGGCATCGTCAGCGGTTATCACAACCACAATTTCGAATTCGCCCCGCTGGGCGACACCACCGGCATGGAGATCCTGCTGAAGGGCACGGACCCGAACCTTGTCACCTTCGAGATGGACGTCGGCTGGGTGACGGCCGCCGGCAAGGACCCGTTCGCCCTGCTGAAGGCGCATCCGCACCGCTTCACCCAGATGCACGTCAAGGACATCAAGCCCACGACCAAGGCCAATTTCGAGCTGCGCCAGGACCCGACCGAGGTCGGCAGCGGCATGATCGACTGGAAGCGGCTGCTGCCCGCCGCCTACGCCGCCGGCGTCAGGGGCTTCTATGTCGAGCAGGAGCCGCCGTTCGCCCACAGCCGGCTGGAGTCGGCCAAGATCAGCTTCGACTACCTGGCGAAAGTGGTCGCCTGATGAGCGGACGCGCGCCCCTGCGGCTGGCCATGGTCGGCGGCGGTCCCGGCTCGTTCATCGGCCCGGTGCACCGCATGGCCGCCGAGCTGGACGGCCGCATCCGGCTGACGGCCGGGGTGTTCAGTCGCGATCCAGCCAAGAACGCTCAGGCCGCCGCCGACTGGGGCGTCGCGCCGGACCGGGTCTATCCGGACCATCACGCGATGATCGCCGCCGAGCGGGGGCGCGACGACGGCGTCGACCTGGTCTCCGTCGTGACGCCCAACCACCTGCACTTCGACGTCGCCGCCGCCGCCCTGAAGGGCGGGTTGCACGTGATCAGCGACAAGCCCGCGACCCTGAATCTGGCCCAGGCCCGGGACCTGGCCGAGATCGTTGCGGCGTCGGGCAAGCGCTACGGCCTGACCTACACCTATACCGGCTATCCGATGGTCCGCGAGGCGCGGGAGATCGTGGCCCGCGGCGACCTGGGTGCGGTGCGCAAGGTCGTGGTGGAGTACTCGCAAGGCTGGCTGTCGCGGCCGCTCGAGCGCGAGGACAACAAGCAGGCCAGCTGGCGCTCGGACCCCAGCCAATCGGGCGTTGGCGGTTGCATCGGCGACATCGGCGTTCACGCCTTCAACATCGCCGAGTTCATCACGGGCAGGCGCGTCGAGCGCCTGTGCGCCGACGTCGCCGCCGTGGTTCCGGGGCGCGACCTGGACGACGATTGCAACGTGCTGCTGCGGTTCGAGGGCGGCGCACGCGGCGTGCTGATCGCCTCGCAGATCTCTGCCGGCGCGCGCAACGGCCTGAGGATCAGCGTCTACGGCGAGACCGGCGGCCTGACCTGGGGTCACGAAGACCCCAACGTCCTGACCCTGGACTGGCTGGACGGGCCCAGCCAGGTGCTGCACGCCGGATCGGCCTATCTGGGCGTGGGCGCCCGGGCGGTCACGCGCCTGCCGACGGGACATCCGGAAGGCTTCATCGAGGCCTTCGCCAACATCTATCGTGACTTCGCCGACGCGATCCTCGGGCAGGGCGACGGCCAACTGGTGCCCGACATCGCCGAGGGCGTGCGCGGCATGGCCTTCGTCGAGCGCGCCGTCGCCGCCAGCCGCGCCGACGCCGGCTGGGTGCTTCTGGCCGCCCACCGGGTCGAGCCCGGCGGAATCATGCAGGAAGGAGAGGGGCGATGAAGACGCTCAAGGGACCCGGCATCTTCCTGGCCCAGTTCATCGGCGCCGAGCCGCCGTTCGACAAGCTGGAGACCATGGCCGCCTGGGTCGCGAACCTCGGCTATGTCGGCGTGCAGATGCCGACCGGCGGGGCGGACTCGTTCTTCGACCTAGCCCTGGCCGCGGAAAGCCAGACCTATTGCGACGACATCGCCGGGATGCTGGCTGGCCACGGCCTGCAGATCACCGAACTGTCGACCCACCTGCAGGGCCAGCTGGTCGCGGTGCACCCGGCCTATGACGAGCTGTTCGACGGCTTCGCGCCGCCCGAATTGCGCGGCAAGCCGAAGGAGCGCCAGGCCTGGGCGGTGGGGCAGCTGAAGGCCGCCGCGATCGCCAGCCGGCGTCTGGGCCTGAACGCCCACGCTACCTTCTCGGGCGCCCTGGCCTGGCCCTACTTCTACCCCTGGCCGCAGCGGCCGGCGGGCCTGGTCGAGGAGGCCTTCGCCGAGCTGGGCCGCCGCTGGAAGCCCATCCTCGACGCCTTCGAGACCGAGGGCGTCGACGTCTGCTACGAGATCCATCCGGGCGAGGACCTGCACGACGGCGCCACGTTCGAGCGGTTCCTGGACGAGGTCGGCGGCCACGCGCGCGCCAACATCCTCTACGACCCCAGCCACTTCGTGCTGCAGCAGCTGGACTATCTGGGCTACATCGATCGCTATCACGAGCGGATCCGCGCCTTCCACGTCAAGGACGCCGAGTTCCGGCCGTCGGCCCGGTCCGGTGTCTATGGCGGCTACCAGGGCTGGGTGGATCGGCCCGGCCGCTTCCGCTCGCTGGGCGACGGCCAGGTGGACTTCAAGGCCATCTTCTCGAAGCTGGCCCAGTACGACTATGCCGGCTGGGCGGTGCTGGAATGGGAGTGCGCCCTCAAGCACCCCGAGCAGGGCGCCCGCGAAGGCGCGCCGTTCATCCGCGACCATATCATCCAGGTCACCGACAAGGCGTTCGACGACTTCGCGGGCAGCGCGCCCGACGCCGGCCGCAATCGCCGCCTATTGGGCCTCTAGAGGCGACGCAGAAACCCTGACGGAGTTCCCGCAATGAAGTTCCCGCTTATGCTTGCCGCCGGTCTGAGCGCCTTGGCCACCAGCGCCGTCGCCGCCCCCCCCTCCGGACAGGCGGTGTTCGAGCAGCGCTGCTCGGTCTGTCATTCGCTGCAGCCCGCTCCGGGCAAGATGGGGCCGCCCCTGGCGGGGGTGGCCGGCCGCAAGGCGGGCACGGCCCCGGGCTACGCCTACAGCAACGCGCTGAAGACCTCGAACATCACCTGGACCCCCGACCAGTTGGACGCCTTCATCAAGGCGCCGGGCAAGACGGTCCCCGGCACCAAGATGCTGCTGGGCGCGCCGGACGCCGAGCAGCGCGCCGCCGTGATCCAGTATCTGAGCTCCCTCAAGAAATAGGCCCGAGAGAGCTCAGGACGGGATCAGGTCGGTGGACAGTTGACGGTCTTGAGCCGAATTCCTCGTCCTTCGACAAGCTCAGGATGAGGAATTCTACTCAACCGCCTTACTCGTAACCCTCATCCTGAGCCTGTCGAAGGACGAGGGCGCCGCTTCGACGCCAAACGTCGTCTACGGAACCTAGCGCGCCGTCAGTTCCTGGATCTCGATATCCTTGAACTCGATCGGGTGGCCTTCGCTCTGCAGGGCGATGTAGCCCTCGGTCACGGGCTGGGCGCCGCGAGCGAGGATGTAGGGCTTGGCCCCGCCCGCGACGGTGTCGTCGGGGTCCAGGGTGACGTTCGCATAGTGGTGGACGACCACGCCGTTGATCTTCTGGGAGATCTCGCCGTTGGGCAGGACTTCCAGCTCGGCCTTGACCCAGGTTCCGTTGGGCACCGTCGGGGCGTTGGCCGGCGGCGTGCAATGGTCCTTGGCCGTGACGCCGTCGAAGGTGATGTTGGTTCCAGGCGTGCAGACCGCGCCGGTGGGGCGGGGCGCGTCGCCGTCCTTGCCCAGCAGCTGGAACTCGATCGAGACCGGGAAAGGCTGCTCGACGGTCATGCTCTCCGGGCTCTGGCTGTCGAACATGATCCCGCTGTTGCTGCGCGCCCAGGTCGGGGTGTCGGGCAGGCCGCCCTCGGGCAGGAAGCGGTAGGTCAGGCGCAGGCGATAGGCCTTGAACGGCGTCTTGTAGAACAGGTGGCCGAACTGTCCGTCCAGCTTGTCATAGCCGGCATAGGAGACCCGGATCACGCCGTGGTCGACCACGAAGGTCTGGTGATAGTTCTCGCCGGCGGGGTGCTTGGCGACCTTGGGCGTCCAACCCTCCAGGGTGCGTCCGTCGAACAGCGGCCGCCACGGCCCGGCCTTCACCGTCTCGGCCCCGGCCTGGGCGCCGGCGCAGAGCGCCAGGCAGGCGGACAAAGCCCCGGCGGCGAGACCAGGCGCCGACACGCGACGCTTTCGAACGGACTGGCTCGGATTCATCATGATTTTCCTGTTCCTCCCTCTGGCGCGGCGGTTTTCGTAAGAAACCGCGACCTTTCTTGCAATGTAACCCATTTCATGGAAGCTTCCAGGCAACAATGAACGGGTTCGCCGAAGTCGGCGCGCCGCGCTGCCGGGCAGCGGGCGCGATTCGATCAAAGGCGCCAAGCGGGGAGCAGACATGGCCAATCTCAACGGTCGCGCGCGCCAGGAGAACACCTACGACGCCATCGTCGTCGGCAGCGGCATAACCGGCGGCTGGGCGGCCAAGGAGCTGACCCAGAAGGGCCTCAAGACCCTGGTGCTGGAGCGCGGACCGATGGTCCGCCACCTAGAGGACTATCCCACCGCCACGATGGATCCCTGGCAGACGAAGTACCCGCAGGGGCAGCTGCCGTCGGACGAGCTCAATGCGAAATATCCGGTCCAGAAGCGCACCGGCTACACCCTGACGGAATACACCCGGCACTTCTTCGTCCGCGACGACCAGAACCCCTATACCGAGGAAAGCCGCTACGACTGGATCCGTGGCTATCACGTCGGCGGCCGGTCGCTGACCTGGGGCCGCCAGAGCTATCGCCACAGCCCGATCGACTTCGAGGCCAACGCTCGCGAGGGGATCGGCGTCGACTGGCCGATCCGCTACGAAGAGCTCGCGCCCTGGTACGACCACGTCGAGCGCTTCATCGGCGTCTCGGGCCAGGCGGAGGGCCTGCCGCACCTGCCGGACGGCCAGTACCAGCCGCCGATGGAGATGAACTGCGTCGAGAAGGCTTTCAAGGCCAAGTCCGAGGCGCGGTTCCCCGAACGGCGGATCACCATGGGCCGGACCGCGCACCTGACCGACCCGACCGAGGAACAGCTCGCGCTGGGTCGGACCAAGTGCCAGTACCGCAACATGTGCATCCGCGGCTGTCCGTTCGGCGGCTACTACAGCTCCAATTCCGGGGGGCTGGTGGCGGCCGAGCGCACCGGAAACCTGGTCATCCGCCCCGGTTCGATCGTCACCTCGCTGATCTATGACGAGAAGGCGGGCAAGGCGACCGGCGTGCGCATCCTCGACGCGACGACGCGCCAGGAGGAGGAGTTCTATGCCGACGTCGTGTTCCTGTGCGCCTCGGCCTTCAACTCGGCCTGGATCATGATGAACTCGACCAGTTCGCGGTTCCCGAACGGCTTCGGCAACGGCAGCGACCAGTTGGGCCGCAACGTGATGGACCACCACCTGGGCGTCGGGGCCAGCGGCGAGGCGCCCGAGTTCGCCGACATGTACTATTCGGGCCGCCGGCCGAACGGGATCTATGTGCCGCGTTTCCGCAACCTCGGCGACGCGGCCACCAAGCGGAGCGACTACCTGCGCGGCTTCGGCTACCAGGGCGGCGCCTCGCGGCCCGGATGGGATCGCGACCTGACCCGGCCAGGACAGGACTCCTCCGGTCCGCGGGGCTTCGGCGCGGCGCGCAAGGCCGCGCTGAGCCAGCCGGGGCCGTGGATCATCGGGCTGGGCGGCTTCGGCGAGATCCTGCCCTACGAAGACAATCGGATTACCCTGAATCGCGACAAGACCGACGAGTTCGGCCTGCCGACCCTGTCGATGAACGTCACGATCCGCGAGAACGAACTGGCCATGCGCCGCGACATGCAGACCGCGGCCGCCGAGATGCTGGAGGCGGCGGGCTTCAAGAACGTCGAGGGGCGGGACGGGGGCTACGCGCCCGGCCTGGGCATCCACGAAATGGGCACCGCCCGCATGGGCCGGGATCCAAAGACCTCGGTGCTCAACGCCCACAACCAGGTTCACGAGTGCAAGAACGTCTATGTCACCGATGGGGCGGCCATGACCTCGGCGTCATGCGTGAACCCGTCCCTGACCTACATGGCCCTGACAGCCCGGGCCGCCGACCACGCGGTCCAGGCGCGCAAGCGGGGAGATCTGTGATGCTGCTGAGCCGACGCGACGCGATACGCGGCCTGACCTTCACCTTCGGCGTCGCGGCGACGGGGTTCGCCGGACGGGCCATGGCGGCCGCGCCCGCCCTGGGCTGGACCCCCACGGCGCTGACGCCGGACCAGGCCCGCCTGGTCGACGTGGTGGCTGAGCTGATCATCCCCAAGACCGACACGCCGGGCGGGCGCGAAGCCGGAGTGCCGCAATTCGTCGACCGCGCCCTGGCCGACTACTACAACAAGGCCCAGGCCGATCGCCTGAGGGCCGGGCTGGCCCGGATGGACGCCGACGCGCGCGCCGCCCATGGCGACGTTTTCGTCGCGCTGACGCCGGAGCAGCAGATCGAACTCCTGAACGGCTATGACCGCGAGGCGGCCGCCGCCCAGGGGCACACGGCTGGCGAGCCCCATTTCTTCCCGCTGCTGGAGGATCTGGTGACGGTCGGCTACTTCACCTCTGAACCGGGCGCGACGGTGGCCTTGAGTTACGATCCCGTCCCCGGCGCCTACCACGGCTGCGTGCCGCTGGCCGAGCTCGGTCGCGGCTGGGCGACCCGATAGGGCGATAGAAGAGGCGCTGAGGCGACGCTTCACGCGTTTGAGGCCCTCGGCGCGGCCTCCAGGGATGACGTAGAAGCCCGTCGGGGGCCTGTCTGACGGCCCAGCTAGGCGCGCGGCTGGTCCCCATCGGCCAATGACGTTTCGCCCTCCGAGGATGGCTGTTCCGACAGGGCGTAGATCTGCTCCATCTCGACCCAGGTTCGGTCGGGCGCGAACGGCAGCGGCTTCTGGAAGGTCCGCATCAGGGCGTCCCAGGCCTGCACGTCCGGATTGGCGGCGTCCCTGGCCGCCTTGGCCTCGGCGTCGTAGCCGTCGCCCTGTTCCAGGATCATGAACAGCCGGTCGCAGACCAGCCAGATCTCCAGCTCGCGCACGTCGTCGGCGCGGATCGCGGCCGTCACCGCGGCAGGCGGTCCGCCGGACCGGTGCCAGGCGCGATAGCGGGCGATCTGGTCGGGATCGTCATGCAGGTCGACCGCGAAACAGCGGCGGATCGTCCGGCTCACGCCAGCCTCCACATCGTCGTTGACGCGGCTGCGATGGGATCTATAAACATCATACGTATTATCTTATTGCGCCCACCATAGGGAGGCAAGCATGACCCAGCTGTATGGACGGACGCTGAGCCGCCGCGCCCTGGCCGAGCGGACCGGCGCCCTGTCGCAGTTCGCCGGCGTGCGCCTGTCGACCCTGGGCGACGGCGTCGAGCGCGGCGTGCGGCAGCTGGAGTTCCGCACCGGCTCGGGCTTGCGCTTCACGGTGCTGGTGGACCGGGCGATGGACATCGCCGAGTGCGAGCACAACGGCCGCGCGGTCGGATGGCATTCGCCATCGGGCTTTCGCAATCCTTCGCTGCACGAGTACGAGGGGGAGGGCGGCCTGTCCTGGTTCCGGTCGTTCTCGGGCCTGATGGTCACCTGCGGCCTGGACCACGTGCTGTTCATGCACGACGACCCGGCTGACCACTACGTCTATGGCCCCCGCAAGACGGTCAGTTCGTCGCTGCATGGGCGGATCGGCACGATCCCGGCCCGGCTGACCGGCTACGGCGAACGCTGGGACGGCGACGACTGCGTTCTGTGGGCCGAGGGCGTGGTGCAGCAGTCGACGGTGTTCGGCGAGGACCTGCACCTGGTCCGGCGGATCGAGGCGAGCGTCGGGACCGACGAGATCCGCCTGCACGACCGGGTGGTCAATCACGGCTTCTACCGGACGCCGCACATGTACTGCTACCACATCAATGTCGGGTACCCGGTTCTGGACGAGGGATCGCGCTACGTGGCGCCGATCCGCGACGTGGTCTGGGCCGCCCACGCCGGCGACGACTATCGCAAGCAGGGCGTCGGCTATCGCACCCTGCCGGCCCCGATCCGCAATTTCCATGAACAGGTCTGGCAGCACGACATGGCCGCCGACCCCGACGGGCGGGTCAATGTCGCCCTGGTCAACGAGGCCATTGGCTTGGGCTTCGAGGTCCAAACGCTGAAGGCGCAGTTCCCCGCCATGTACGAGTGGCAGAACCTGCACGCCGGCCACTACGTCCTGGGGATCGAACCCTCGACCAACCACGTTCTGGGCAAGGACTTCGCCCGTGACCGGGGCGAACTGATCCAGTTGGAGCACGGCGAGGAGCGCCGCTATGACAGCGTCTTCCGCATCCTGCCCGACGCGGACGCGGTGACGGAGGCGGTCAGCCGGATCGAAGCCGTGGTTCGCCAGCCGGCTGAGGACTATCCCGCCCCGTCCGGCGCCTATCCGCTGATCGGCGGCCGCTGAAATGGCCCTTCCCCAGGACCTCGAGGGCCGGGTCGTCCTCTACACGGGCGCGGCGGGCGGGCTGGGCCTTCAGACGACGCTGGCCCTGATGGGGCGTGGCGCGACCGTCGTGGCGGTCGATAACGACCAGGCCAAGGTCGCGGCGCTGGAAGCCGAGGCCGCCCGGGTCGGGGCGGGGCGCCTGATCGTCTCGCTTGCCGATCTGTCCGATCTCGATGGTTTCCGGACCGTGCTGAAGGCTCTGCTGGAGCAGGTCGGCGCCTTCGACGTGGTGATCAACAACGCCGCCATCTATCCCTCGCGTCCGTTCGAGGACTATTCGATCCAGGACCACCAGGCGGTCCAGCGGGTCAATGTCGACGCCGCGATCGTCGCCGTTCAGGCGGCCCTGCCGGCCATGCGCGAGCGGGGCTTTGGCCGGATCATCAACATCTCCAGCATCACCCTCTCGGGCCAGTGGGCGAACCTGTCGCCCTATGTCGCCTCCAAGGGGGCCCTGGTCGGCCTGACCCGCGCCTGGGCGCGGGAGTTCGGACCGTACGGCGTCACCGTCAACGCCATCGCCCCCGGGGCCTTTCCCACCGACGCCGAGAAGATCCATCCGGATCCGGACGGCTACGCCCGCCATGTGCTCGACAGCCAGGCCGTCAAGCGCCGGGGTCATGTCGGCGACATCGCCCACGCCATCGCATTCTTCGCCGCCGATGAGGCGGGCTTCATCACCGGCCAGACGCTGCACGTGAACGGCGGCTGGGTGATGAGCTGAACCAGCCGGAAGGTCTTTTCTCCATGGGCATACTGAGCGGAATCCGCGTTCTCGACTGTTCCATCGCCATGGCCGGCCCGTTCGCCGCCCAGCGCCTGGGCGACCTGGGCGCCGACGTGATCAAGGTCGAGCCGACCACCGGCGAGTGGCAGCGCCACGTCGCGGCCGGCGGCGCGCGCGGCAACCAGATCAACGTCTCGTTCCTGTCGCTGAACCGCAACAAGCGCTCCCTGGCCGTCGACCTGAAGACGGACGAGGGCAAGGCGCTGCTGTTGGAGATGGTCAAGACGGCCGACGTCTTCCTGCAGAACTACCGGCCCGGTGTCGCCCAGCGGTTGGGCGTCGACTACGAGACCCTGTCGAAGATCAATCCGCGGCTGATCTACGTGTCGATGTCCGGCTATGGCGAGGACGGTCCGTACCGGAACTATCCGGGGCAAGACCTGCTGCTGCAGGCCATGTCGGGGGCGATGATGTCGTCGGGGGCGGCTGACCAGCCGCCGCAGCCGGCCGGCCAGTACCTAGTCGACGCGATCACCGCCTACACCGCCTTCGAGGGCGCTCTGGCGGCGCTGTTCCATCGCGAGCGGACGGGCGAGGGCCAGCTGGTCCAGATCAACATGCTGGACGCCATCACCACCATCCAGATGCAGGAACTGTCGGTCTTCACCATCGGCGGCAAGCCGCAGACCCGCTCGGCCGAGCCCCACGCCCACAGCTATATCCGGGCGCCCTACGGCGTCTTCCAGACCCAGGACGGCTACATCTCGATCGCCATGGCTTCGCTGAAGACCCTGGGCCGGCTGATCGACGAGCCGTTCTTCGCCGACCTGGACGACGAGACCGACAGCTGGATCCATCGCGACGAAATCTACGCCTGCGTGCGTCGGCGACTGGTCCATCGGACCAGCGCCCACTGGCTGGCCCTGTTCCGCCAGAACGACATCTGGTGCGGCCCGGTCTACGGCTATGCCGAGCTCGTCGAGGATCCGCAGATCCAGCACAACGGAACCTTCGTCGAATACGACCATCCGACCGAGGGGCGGGTGAAGGCCCCGGGCTTTCCGATCCGCTTCTCCAAGACGCCGTCGACCATCGAACGCGGCGCGCCGC
This sequence comes from Caulobacter sp. Root1472, assembly GCF_001426985.1. Classification (NCBI taxonomy): domain Bacteria; kingdom Pseudomonadati; phylum Pseudomonadota; class Alphaproteobacteria; order Caulobacterales; family Caulobacteraceae; genus Caulobacter; species Caulobacter sp. Root1472. The sequence goes on from NZ_LMFX01000012.1 coordinate 331,830, forward strand.
TGGTCGGGGAGCACACCCGCGAGATCCTGGCCGAGACCGGCCGCGACGCGGAGCAGATAGAGGCCCTGATCCGCGCCGGCGTGGTGCGGTCGGCATGACCGCGCCCCGCTATCACGGCCTGACCTGGGACCATCCACGAGGATATCGAGCGCTGGAGGCCGCCGCCTCCCGGCTGGATCCGGACCGGGACGGCCTGGCCCTGAGCTGGGACCGTCATTCGCTTGAAGGTTTCGAGGAACGGCCGATCGGCGAGCAGTGCGCCCTGTATGACCTGGTCGTGCTGGACCATCCGCATGTCGGCGAGGCCGTGGCCGCCGACTGCCTCGTCCCGCTGGAGGACCTGTTCGAGGACGAGGAGATCGCCGCCTGGCAAGCCGCCGTCATGGGGCGCTGCCTGGACAGCTACCGCTATGCCGGTCGCCACTGGGCTTTGCCGCTGGACGCCGCGACCCAGGTCATGGCCTGGCGCAAGGATCGGCTCGACGCGCCGCCGACGCTGTGGGACGAGGTCGTGCGGCTGGCGGAGACCGGCGGCGTGGTGCTGTCGCTGTCGGGCCCGCACGCGGCCTTGACGTTCCAGTCGATCTGCGCCGCCCAGGGCGCGTCGCCGGCGGCGGACGGCGAAACCTTCATGGAGCCCGCCGCCGGCCGCGCCGCCTGGAGCCTGCTGTCGCGGCTGGCGGCGCACAGCCCGCCAGCCTTGCGGCCGCTGAACCCGATCGGCCTGCTGGAGCACATGAGCGCCCATGACGATGTGGCCCTCTGCCCGCTGGTCTACGGCTATGTGAACTACGCCCCCGACGGCGCCCTGGGCTTCGCGGACGCGCCGCGCGTGACGCCGGAGGGGCCCGTGGGCTCGATCCTCGGCGGGACCGGGATCGGGGTGTCGCGGCGTTGCGCGGTGACGCCACAACTGCTGGACCATCTGCGCTGGCTGATGGCCGATGCGACGCAGCGCGGCTTCATCCCCGCCCATGAGGGGCAGCCCGCGCTGCAGGCCGCCTGGCGCGATCCGGCCGTCAACGCGCGATGGGGCGACTTCTACGCCAGCACCTACGCCACGCTGGACGGCGCCAGCCTGCGGCCGCGCCACGACGGCGCCATCGCCTTCCAGACGGCGGCGTCGCAGCGCGTCCGCGCCGGTCTCGACATCGGCGACGGCGCGGATCGGGTGCTGGACGACCTGCAGGCGCTGTTCGTGCGCCACCGCCCAGCCGGCGCTGAGACTTGAGGAGCAGGCGATGAGCCAGGACGACGAGCTTCTGTTCGAGGTGACGGGCCATGTCGCCGTCATCACCCTGAACCGGCCGCACAAGCTGAACGCGGTGACGCCGGCTATGGCCAAGGCGGTCAAGGCGGCGATCGCGGAGGTCGACGCCTCCGACACCATCCGCTGCGTGGTGATCACCGGGACGGGGGAGAAGGCCTTCTGCGCCGGGTCGGACATCTCGACCCTGGACCAGTACCAGACCCCCTGGGAGTTCCGGAACCGCGGGGACTATTGCGACGCCGTGCGGCTGTGCCGCAAGCCGACGATCGCGGCGATCAACGGCTATGCCCTCGGCGGCGGGCTGGAGACGGCGATGAGCTGCGACATCCGCATCGCCTCGGCCAATGCCCGGTTCGCCGCCCCCGAGATCAAGCTGGGCTGGATCGGCGGTGGCGGCATGGCGGCCGGCCTGGTCCATTCGATCGGCGCCTCGAACGCGGCCCTGATGATCCTGACCGGCGACACGATCGACGCCGAGACCTGCCGGCAATGGGGACTGGTCAGCGAGGTGGTCGCGCCCGGCGAGTTGCTGACGCGAGCCCGGGCCGTCGCCGAGGTCATCGCCTCGCGTGCGCCGATCGCCGCCGAGACCGCCAAGCTGAACCTCAAGGCGGCCCACGCCATGCCCTATGAAAAGGCGGTCGAGTACGAGCGCGACCTGCAGACGATCTGTTTCGCCACGGCGGATGCGGCGGAGGGGCGGGCGGCGTTCGCCGAGAAACGGACGCCCGTGTTCCGGCGTCGCTGACCACAACCGCCTGTTCGCGTCGGCCGAGGATGGCTACGAAGGGCCGACCACCGATGCGGAGAGGACATGAAGCCCAGGATCCTGATCAGCCGCCGCTGGCCTGACGTCGTCGAGGCCCGGCTGCGCCAGCGCTATGACGTGACGCTGAACGAGGGCGACGCGCCGATGGGCGTCGAGCAACTGCGCGCGGCGATGAGCGCCTACGACGCCCTTTGCCCGACGGTCTCGGATCGCGTCACGGCCGAGGTCCTGGCCGCGCCCGATGCGCGGGTGAAGATGATCGCCAACTATGGCGCGGGCTACGAGCACATCGACCTGGCGGCGGCCAGGGCGGCCGGGGTGGTGGTGACCAACACGCCCGACGTGCTGACCGACGCCACCGCCGAACTGGCGATGCTGCTGATGCTGATGACCAGCCGCCGGGCGGCGGAGGGCGAACGCGAGCTGCGGGCCGGTCAGTGGACCGGCTGGCGGCCCACACACCTGCTGGGCCGGTCGCTGGCGGGCAAGACCCTGGGCCTGGTCGGCTATGGCCGCATCGCCCGGGCCACCGCCCGGCGGGCCCGCGCCGCCCTGGGAATGGAGATCGCCTATTACAGCCGCCGGCGCGCGGACGACGAGGACGGCGCGACCTATCACGAGACGCTGGAGAGCCTCGCGGCGGCGGCCGACGTGCTGTCGCTGCACACCCCGGGCGGTCCCGAGACCCACCATCTCGTCGACGCCGCCCTGCTGGCGCGGATGAAGCCGACGGCGATCCTGATCAACACCGCGCGCGGTTCGGTGGTGGCCGAGGCCGACCTGGCCCAGGCCCTGGCCGACGGGACGATTGCCGGCGCCGGCCTGGACGTCTACCAGGGTGAGCCCAAGGTCGATCCGGTCCTGTTGGCCGCGCCCAACACGGTGCTGCTGCCGCACCTGGGCAGCGCGACCTTGGAGACCCGCACCGCCATGGGCATGCGGGCGGCCGACAATCTGGACCGCTTCTTCGACGGCATGCCGCCGCTCGACCGGGTCGCCTAGGCCTGAGGGCAGGTCTAGAGGGTTGATCTAAAGTAATACGTCATACAACATGCGGCTCTCCGAAACGAGGGGACGGGAGCGCATGGCGCAAGGCGCGATCAGCGAGAAGGCGGAGTTTAGCCGTCGCTTCGTGACGCTTGGGCTGGGCGCGGCCCTGGCGGCCAGCCCGTCGCTGGTGCGGGCCACGGGGTCGCTGACGGGCTTCCACGACGTACGCGACTACGGCGCCGTCGGTGACGGGATCGCCATCGACTCCGGCGCCGTCAACCGCGCCATCGAGGCGGCCTCCGCGGCCGGCGGCGGCACGGTGGTGATCCCCGCCGGCCACTACCTGTGCTTCTCGATCCGGCTGAAAAGCTTCGTCACCCTGGTGCTGATGAACGGTTCGGTGATCGAGGCGGCCGATCCCCGCAAGCACGCCGGCCGCTACGACCTGCCCGAGAACGTCTATGAGGAACAGTTCCAGGACTACGGCGTCAGTCACTTCCACAACAGCCTGATCTATGGCGACGGGGTCAACGACGTCGCCATCATCGGCAGGGGGCTGATCCATGGCCTGGGCCTGGACCGCGAGGGACCGACGCCGCGCTGGCATGGCATGGCCGGCTGGACGTCGCCCGCCGAACAGGGGCTTAGCCCCGACGCCGCCCGCCGGGCGATCCCGCGCGAGATGGCCTATGAGGGCCGGGGCAACAAGGCCATCGGCCTGACCGGCTGCCGCAACGTCCTGCTGCGCGACTTCACCATCCTGCAGGGCGGCCACTTCGCCTGCTACGTGCTGGGCTCGACCAATGTGCGGATCGACGGCCTGACCGTCGACACCGACCGCGACGGCATCGACATCGACGCCTGCCGCGACGTGAAGGTCACCAACTGCCTGGTCAACGCGCCCAAGGACGACGCCATCGTGTTGAAGAGCAGCATGGCCCTGAAGGCGCCGCGCTTCTGCGAGGACGTCAGCGTGATCGGCTGCAAGACCAGCGGCTACCTGTTGGGCACGGTGATCGACGGAACCTACCAGCCCTCGCCCTACAGGTCGGTGGACGACATCGGCGTGCTGGGCCGGATCAAGCTGGGCACCGATTCCGTCGCAGGTTTCCGCAACATCCTGGTGTCGGACTGCATCTGCGAGAACACCCGCGGCCTGCAGCTGGGCGCGATCGACGGCGGGGTGCTGGAGGACGTGACCTTCTCCAACATCCTGCTGCGCAACCCGGTCAACCATCCGATCTTCGTGCGCCTGTCGGGGCGCAACCGCGCGCCGGAAGGCAATGGACCGTCCCAGGTGCGGCGGGTGAGCTTCTCCAACATCAACGTCTCGGGCGCACCGGGGCCCTACGCCAGCGGCGTGGTCGGCCTGCCCGGCGGGGTCATCGAAGACGTCAGCTTCTCGGACATCCACGTGCGCTCGGCCGGCGGCGGTTCGCGGCAAGACGCCGCGCGGGACATCGAGGAGCGGCCCAAGTCGTCGCTGGAGCCCAGCTTCATGGGCGCGTTCCCGGCCCACGGCCTGTGGGTGCGCCACGCCCGCAACGTGAGCGTACGCGATGTCAGCTTTTCGGTGGACAGGCCTGACGCCCGGCCGGCGATCGTGCTGGACGACGTGCAGGGCGCGACGATCGACGGCGTACGGTCCAGCCTGGCGCCTCGCGCGGCGGTCCGCACGGCGCGCAGCCGCGACGTCCACGCCCGCAATGTCGAGCGCCTGGCCTGAACAACGACCCGCGCTACACGACGGAGAGACCTCATGACGTTCCCATCGTTACGGCTGGCGCGACCGTGGCTGGTTCTCGGCCTCGCCCTCTGGGCGTTCGGCGCGGCCCGGGCCGCCGAAGTGACGCCACTGCGCGACGGCTGGCGCTTCGCTCGCGCCGACGTGCCTGGAGCGGAAACCGCGACCTTTGACGACTCCGGCTGGGCGACGGTGTCGACGCCGCACACCTACAACGCCGCCGACTCCGGCCTCGGCGGGGCCAAGGCCCGGGGCGAGCCGGAAGGCGCCTATTACCGCGGCCCAGCCTGGTATCGGCTGTCGCTGGACCACGCGCCCCGCGCGGGGCAGCGCTACTTCCTGCAGTTGGACGGCGCGGCGTTGAAGGCCGAGGTCTTCCTGAACGGCCGGAAGCTGGGGACGCATGAAGGGGGCTACGCCGCCTTTCGCTACGACGTCACGGGCGCCCTCCGGCCGGGCAAGAATCTGCTGGCGGTGCGGGTCGACAATGCGCGCAACACCCGGTTCGCGCCGCTGAACGGCGACTTCAATGTGTTCGGCGGCCTCTATCGCGCGGTCAAGCTGGTCGAGACCTCGGACATCCACGTGGACCTGGGCGACTGGGGCGGGCCAGGGGTCTATGCCCGCACCCAGGCCCTGGCGGCGGGCCGGGCGACGATCGGGGCCAAGGTCCTAGTCCGCAACGATCGCGCAGCGGCGGCGAGCGTCCAGGTGGTGACTCGGATCCTCGACGCGGACGGCGCGGTGACCGTCGAGGCGCGTGGAGTGGCCCGGATCGCCGCCGGCCAGTCCCAGCCGGTCGAGCAGACCCTGGTCCTGAAGAAGCCCCGGCTGTGGGAGGGACGGCGCTCGCCCTATCTCTACCGCCTGCGCAGCGAGGTGCGGGTCCAGGGCAAGCTGGTCGACACCGCCGAGGTCCCGCTGGGCGTGCGCACGGTGGGCCTGGACGGGGAGGGGCGCTTCCTGCTGAACGGCAAGCCCTACGCCCTCTACGGCGCGAACATCCAACTGCCGACCCGCTTCGGCAAGGGGCCGGTCGTCAGCGACGCCGAGATCGACGAGGACATGCGGATCATGGCCGAGATGGGCGTCACCGCCCTGCGGCTGGCCCACATGCAGCATCCGCAGCGGGTCTATGACCAGGCCGACCGGCTGGGCATCGTTCTGACCACCGAAGTGCCGCTGATCGACGACCTGGACCCGTCCGACGCGTTCCGCGACAACCTGGTGCAGCAGATGCGCGAGCTGATCGCCCAGAACGTCAACCATCCGTCGGTCGCCCTGTGGGGCATCGGCAACGAGCTGCGGACCTCGGGCGAGGCGGCCAACCGGCTGCTGGCCGCGCTGCAATCGACGGCCAAGGCCATGGATCCGACGCGGCCCACGACCTACGCCCATTGCTGCTTGAAGGACGACGACCCGATCGCCCAGCACAGCGATACGGTGTCCTACAACCGCTATTTCGGCTGGTATTGGACCGAGGCCAAGGACATCGGCCCCTGGGCCGACGACCTGCACGCCCGGCTGCCGAAGCGGCCGATCGGGGTCAGCGAGTACGGGGCCGGGGCCAGCATCCTGCACCAGGAGGACCCCGTGCTGCGCCGCCCGGTCGCCGACGGTTACTGGCATCCCGAGCAATGGCAGACGGTCTTCCACGAGACCCACTGGCGCGAGCTGCGCCAGCGGCCGTTCCTGTGGTCCAACTTCATCTGGGTCGGTTTCGACTTCCCGTCGTTCAAGCGCAACGAGGGCGACCGGCCGGCCATCAACGACAAGGGGTTGGTCACTGAGGACCGGCTGACGCGCAAGGACGCCTACTACTGGTACCAGGCCAATTGGTCGGAGGTCCCGATGCTGCACCTCGCCAGCCGCCGCGACGTTAACAAGCGGACCAAGCACGTGAAGGTGAAGGCCTATTCCAACCAGCCGTCGGTGCGGCTGCGCCTGAACGGCGGCGACTGGACCACCGTGCCGGTCCAGGACCATGTCGCGCTATGGGAGATCGATCTGGCGGAGGGCGAGAACCTCGTGGAGGCGGCGGCCGAGGTCGAAGGGAAGGCGCTGAGCGACAGCGTGCAGTGGACGTATCGGACGCGACCCTGAGCGGGCCGGAGACATGCTCTTACGCCCCGTGTTGGCCGGAGTGCAGAGGGCTGGCCGTGAGTGCGTGTCCCCAACCGATCCGCTGACTTGCTTCCAAGGCGATAGCTGGAATTGGGGACACGCACTCACCCCAAGCTCGGGGTTCGATTTGCGCCTCCCTGCCGTGAGAGCATGTCCCCAGCCCCTGAGACCGGACTAAGCCCTAGGCCCGCGCCTCGAAGCGGTGGTCGCCCGAGCCGATCTCCAGCACCACGCGCCCGCGCTCCATGCCCTTCACCGTCACGCCGGCGGCCTGGGCCGCGGGAACGCCGTTGACACGCACCGCGTCGGGGGCGCGGGCGGGGATATGGACCTCGGCCCGGCTGTTGGCGGGGGCCACCAGGTGGAGTTCGAAACCGCCGTCCGGCTTCAAGGCCCAGTCGGTGCTGATCCGGCCTAGCACGCTGTCATAATCGCCGCCGCCCTGGGGCACGCGCGGGTCCAGCACGGGATCGAAGCGGAACGACAGGAAGCCCGGCCGGATCGGCTCGATCCCGGCCACGCGGCGGAAGATGAAGCCGGTCACCGCGCCAAGGGCGTAGTGGTTGTAGGAGTTCATCGACACGTCGCCGACGTCGCCGTTCCATCGCTCCCAGATGGTCGTGGCGTTCTTGCGGATCATGTAGCCCCAGGACGGGAAATCGGTCCGCAGCAGCAGATCGTAGACCAGGGCCTGCTGGTCGTTGTCGGCCAGGGCGTCGAGGCTGAACGGCGTGCCCAGGAAGCCGGTCGACAGCAGCGTGCCGCGCCGACGGATGTCGGCGACCAGGTGGCCGGTGGCGGCGGCGCGCAGGCCTTCGGGAACCAGTCCGAAGCGCAGGGCCAGGATATAGCCGGCCTGCGAACCGTTGCCCATCGAGCCGTCGGGCCGGATGAATTCGCGCTGGAAGGCGTCGGTGATGCGGGCGGCCAGGTCGCGGTAGCGGACCGCGTCGGGCCGACGGCCGGAACCCGTCGCCATCTCGGCCATCGCCTCGACCGACCGTTTCCACATGGCGGTGCCGATCAGCGCCTTGGGCGTGGTCTCGTCGCCAGGGCTCTTGGCGTCCAGGGCCACCCAGTCGCCGAAGTCGTAGCCGCGTTCCTTGCGCCAGATCAGGTCGGGATTGTTCTTGAGAATGAAGGCCAGGTAGTGGGTCATCGCCGCCCAGTTCTGGTCGACGATCGCGGTGTCGTTGTAGCGCTTCCAGACCGTCCAGGGCAGGATGACGCCGGCGTCGGCCCAGCCGGGCGACGCGCCCAGGCCCAGGTCCGCCCAGCCGGCCGGCGCATAGTCCGGGAATTCGCCGCGCGATCCCTGGGCGTCGCGGATGTCCCGGCCGAACCGCTCGGTGAAGGCCGCCACGTCCATGTTGAAGGCCGCGGCGTCCCAGAAGACGTTGGCGTCGCCGGTCCAGCCCAGCCGCTCGTCGCGCTGGGGGCAATCGGTGGGCAGGCCGAAGAAGTTGGACCTCTGGCTCCACAGGCTGTTGCGCCACAGCTGCTGGATCACCGGATTGGCGATGCGCAGGTGGCCGGTCTCGGCTAGGTTCGAGGAGACGACGACGCCCTCGACGTCGTCGGCGCTCGGCGCTTGGCCCAGGGCTTCGGCCAGACCCTCGACCTCGACATAGCGGAAGCCGAAATAGGTGAAGCGCGGCTCGTAGGTCTCGCCGGCCGGATCGCCCTTCAGGGTGTAGACCAGGGCCGCCCGGGCGGCGCGCAGGTTGGACTGGTCGGCGCGGCCGTCTGCGGCTAGCACCTCGGCGAAGCGCAAGGTCACCACCTGGCCAGCGCGGCCGCGCACCTTCAGTCGCGCCCAGCCGGCGAAGTTCTGGCCGAAGTCGAAGACATGGCGCGAGCCGACCGCCGTGACGGACACGGCGTTCAGCGTCTGGATCCTTCGGATCGGCGCGCTGATCTGGGCCTTGAGGGCGCAGGGCGGAGTGGGGGCGATGTCGACCGCGCGCCAGGCGGCGGCGTCGAAGCCCGCCGTCGACCAGCCGGGCTGCTCCAGCCGCGCGTCGTAGTCCTCGCCATAGTAGATTTCGCTCCGGGTCACCGGAGCCGGGGCCAGGCGCCAGGAGTCGTCGCTGACGATCGTCTCGCGCGTCCCGTCGGCATAGGTGATCTCCAGCTGCCCCAGGAAGCGGAGGGGCGCGTCGCCGAACGCGTAGCGTCCGGCCGGAGCGACGTAGCTGCCGTACCAGCCGTCGCCGACCATCGCTCCGATCGCGTTGTCGCCGGAGACCAGCAGGTCGGTGACGTCATAGGCGCGATAGAGCGCGGTCTTGCGGAAGTCGGTGCTCTCGGGCGTCAGCAGGGCGTCGCCGACCCGCCGGCCGTTGATCTGGGCCTCGTAGGCCCCCAGGGCCGTGGCGTAGAGACGGGCGCGGGCCACCGGCCGGTCGACCGCGAAAGCCTTGCGCAGCAGGAAGGCGCCGTAGCCCGGCCAGGCCTGGGTCTGGGTCTTCGAGACCTCGGCCGGCGCCCAGCGGGCGTCGTCGAAGCCGGGCGCCGTCCAGCCGTCCGGTGCGTGCAGGGCCGTCTTCATGCCGCGCGAGGTCAGGCGCAGCACCTTGCCGCCCGCCAGGTCGGCGCGGACCATCACGGCGGTGGCGATCTCGTGCAGCTTGGGCTCGTTGAAGCCCGACGGATCCTTGACCCGCACCGCGATCACGTGACGGCCGGCGGCCAAACTGTGACCTGTCTCGGCGATCGGCGCGACGCCGTAGGCGATGGGCGAGTGCGGCGGCCGCTGGACCGGCTGGCCGTCCAGCCAGAGCTCGGATTTTTCGTTGGCGATCGAGAACAGGGTCACGGTCGCGGCCGCCGGCAGGTCGAAGGCCAGGCGGAAGAAGCGGGCGGAGCGGTCGGCGGGGCGGTCGCCGCGCATCCACAGCAGGCCGGCCTGGCGGTCGGCGCGGGCCAACTCGGTCTCGGCGGCGATCCACTTGGCGCGCCAGTCGGCCGGCTCCAGCAGGCCGGTTTCGAAGCTGGCCACGGCGCTGGTGGCGCGGCGACCCTTATTGTCGCGCACCAGGACGCGCCACCAGACGATCTGGCGCGACTTCAGCGGGCTGCCCAGCCAGGAGACGTCCATGCTCTGGTCGGTCAGCACCTCGCCGGCGTGCCACAGGTCGGGGGTTCCGGCCTCAAGCAGGGCGCGCGTACTGGCGGCCTGGATCTCGTAGCGGGTCTGGCGGACGTCAGGATTGGAGCTGACCAGGCGCCAGGACAGCCGCACGGCCTGGTCGTCGACGCCCAGCGGCGCGGTCATCGAGCCGGCCTTCAGGTCGACGACCTCCAGGCCCGGGGTCTGCAGCGCCTGGGCCGCCAGCGTCGGGGCCGAGGCCGCGACACCGGCCAGTCCCGCGCCCATCATCAATCCACGGCGGGAAAGGCTCATCGGGCGGTCTCCGTCTCGGGGCGTGGTCCCGCCTTGTCGATCACGATTCTCGCCTCGGCCGGCCAGTCACGGGTCGGGACCAGGACGTTGTTCTCGGCGACATTGCCGATCTCGGCCAGCCAGCGGCCGCCCGTGCGCGGCGAGCTGTGCCAATTGCCGGTCGCCACATTGTCGGTCGAGATCCTGCGCCGATACATCTTGCCGGCCGTGTTGATGTTCAGCCACTTGCCCTGGGTGTCGACGACGTTGCCGGTAACGCGGAAGTGCTTGGAGCCCTCGTCCAGATAGACGCCGATCCGGTCGCCGATGTCGAAGACGTGGTTGCCGCGGATCACCGCGCCGGGATTGGCCGAGAGGTTGTAGATGGCGCCGCCGTCCATGTACCAGGTCTTCACCCCGTGGATCCGGTTGCCTTCGACCAGCGTGTTCCGTAGCGTCGTCGGCGTCGTGTAGCGGGTGTTGTGCAGGTAGCCCTTCTGGTTCTCGTCGTAGTTGGGATTGCCGCCGGCGTCGTTGTAGCCCCAGCCCCAGCCGACCGCGACGCCGTCATAGGGCGCGTCCGAGATCTCGTTGTGCAGGATGCGCGCGCCGTCGACATAGGTGGTCAGGATGGCGGCGTTGTCCTTGTAGTCCTGGCTGACGGTGGCGACGGTGTTGTCGGCGATCTCCAGGTCGGTGTTGATCAGATCCGAGGTGGAGGGATGGTGGGCGTCCTCGCGCACGCCGCCGGCCATGATGGCCCCGCCGGACAGCACGGCGAACAGGTTGCGGCGGACGCGCACGCCGCGCGTGGCCAGGCCTGCGCCGCTGAGGTTGGCGTTGGGGTCGTTGCCAACGCCCAGGGCGACCTGGCCCAGTTGCGAGAACTGGTTGTCCTGGAAGACGATCTCGCGCGCCGCCGCCACCTGGACCGCGGCGGGGATCTGGCTCCATTTCTGCCGCATCGACTCGAACTCGGGACAGCCCCAGCCGCATTTGGCCCAGGCGTCGGCCGGGCGGATCGGCGAGGGATCCTTCAGGAAGGCCCCGCTCTGCTGGTTGGCGTAGCCGGTCGGCTCCGACGGTCCCATCCATGACGTGTACGAAAAGCGCAGACCTTGGAAGGTCAGGTTGCGCACCGGCGCCTGCGGCGTACCGCTGATCGAGGCCAGGACGGGCAAGGCCGGGACCGTGACGCGAAGCTTGCGGATGTCGTCGTCCTCGGCGATGCGCAGGTAGAGCTTGCCGGCGTCGGGATCGACGAACCACTGGTAGGGCTTGGCGTGCCAATCGTTGGTCTTGCCGATCAGCTCGGGAGCGTTGACCAGGAACAGGCGCGAATCCTCGGGGAAGATCGGCTTGGAGAGGGTGTCGTAGCCCCAGGTATTATTGTCCCAGGCGGGTTGGCGCATCGTCACCCGCGCGCCGTCGATCGCGGCCACGGGCGAGATGCGATCGGTGAAGAACCCCGTCGCCTCGACCTCCAGCCGCTCCGGATGCTTTAGGGTCGACAGGAAGGCCAGGTCCGGATTGACGATCTCGAAGCCGGTGGCGTTGAACCGGACGTCCGACGGCTTGATCTCCAGCCAGGGACGTTCAGCCAGCGTGTCGTCGACCCAGACCTGGCGGGTGTCCAGGCCCTTGGGAATGTCGGCGACATAGAGGCGGCGCTTCTCGTCGAACGGCTTGAAGCCGGTGACGTCGAAGCCGCCCGAGATCAGCGGGCGAGCCCCGGCCGCGCCGCGCCAGGTCACGCGATGGCCGCCCTGGCCGCCGTCGGCGGCGGTGAAGACCAGGGGACTGTCCAGCCGATACGCGCCGGGGGCGATCTCGACCGTCACGTCGGCGTTGAGATTGCTGGCCCGCACCAGGGCCTGGGCGCGGGTCAGGGTGCGGACCGGGCGGCTGGCGCTGCCGGGATTGCGGTCGTCGCCCTGGGGAGAGACATGCAGGACCACCGGCGCCTGGGCCGCCATGGCTGTGGCGGTCCAGACGAGCGCGAAGGTCGAGATCGTGATGGCCGCGGCGCCGCGGATGACGAAGGCTTTGACCATCACGAACTCCCCAATGCATTTTGTCACGAGCCGGCTCTCTGGCCGGCTCCGTCGGTGGCCTTCGCGCGAAGCTCAGGCCTGGGCGACGACCTGCCGTTGCTGGCCCAGCCCCTCGATGCCCAGCTCCATCACGTCGCCGACGTCCAGATAGACCTCCGGCCGCTGTCCCAGGCCGACGCCGGGCGGGGTGCCGGTCGAGATGACGTCGCCAGGCTGCAGGGTCATGAACCGCGACAGGTAGGCGACGATGAAGGCCGGCTTGAAGATCATCGTGGCGGTCGAGCCGTCCTGGAACGTCTTGCCATTGACCTTCAGCCACATCTTCAGGTTCGCCGGGTCGGCGACCTCGTCGCGCGTCACCAGCCAGGGGCCGATCGGGCCGAAGGTGTCGCAGCCCTTGCCCTTGTCCCAGGTGCCGCCCCGCTCCAGCTGGAAGGCGCGCTCGGAGACGTCGTTGATCACGCAATAGCCAGCGATGTGGGCCTCGGCGTCCGCTTCCTCGACATAGGAAGCGGTCTTGCCGATGACGACGCCCAGCTCGACCTCCCAATCCAGCTTGGTCGAGCCGCGCGGTTTCAGCACCGTGTCGTTGGGACCGACGATCGCCGAGGTGGCCTTGGTGAACAGCACCGGCTCCTCGGGGATGGGCAGTCCGGATTCGGCGGCGTGGTCGGCGTAGTTCAGCCCGATGCACAGGAACTTGCCGACCTTGCCCACGCAGGGGCCGTAGCGGACGTCCGCCGGCGCCAGGGGCAGGGCGTCCAGATCCACGGCGCGCAGTTTGGCCAGGGCCTCGTCGGACAGGGTTGCGCCGTCGATATCGGCCACCACGCCGCTGAGGTCGCGCACCCGGCCCTGGGTGTCGAGAGCGCCGGGCCGTTCCTGGCCGGCCGTGCCGAAGCGGAGCAGTTTCATGGGATATCCTCTTGACGTGGTCTAGTTGACCCAGCCGCCGTCGATGACGTTAGCGGTACCCGTTGTAAAGGCGGACTCGTCCGAAGCCAGGTAGACCGCCAGGGCGGCCAGCTCCTCCACGCGGCCGAAGCGCCCCATGGCCTGGCGGGCGGTGAACTCGGCATAGGCCTTGTCGAAGTCGCCGGTGTCTCGCAGGCGTTGCAGCAGGGACGGAGTCTCGACCGTGCCGGGACAGATGGCGTTGCAGCGGACGCCCTGGCCCACGAAATCGGCGGCCACGGCCTTGGTCAGGCCGATCACCGCCGCCTTGGTCGCGCCGTAGGCGAAGCGGTTGGGCACGCCTTTGATCGACGACGCGATCGAGGACATGTTGATGATCGATCCGCCGCCGCCCCGGATCATGCCCGGCAGGAGGGCGCGGATCATCCGGTACTGGGCGGTGACGTTCAGGGCGTTGGAGAAGGCCCAGTCGTCCTCGTCGCAATCGAGGATCGTGCCGGCGTGAACGAAGCCGGCGCAATTGTAGAGCACGTCCACCTGCGGGAACTCCTCGGCGATCGCAGCGATCGCGTCGCGGTCGGTGACATCCAGCCGGCGCACGATCAGGTCGTCGGCGTCGGCCAGGGGTTCGATGCGGATATCGGCGGCGATCACGCTCGCGCCTTCGCGCCTGAACGCCTCCGCCGTCGCCCGGCCGATGCCCTGCGCCGCCGCCGTCACCAGCGCTGTCTTGCCTGCGAGCCTCATTGGTCCATCCAAACATAAGACGTATTATGTTTGCTACTGGCCTCGGCCTTATGCGTCAAGGGCGTCCTCCGCTGCGCCCGCAAAAGAAAAACCGCACCACGACGAGCGTGGTGCGGCGGCCTTGATCGGCAGGAGGGAAGGGGATCTAGAAGCGCACGCGGACCCCGCCGGCGACCCGCCGGCCGGTGGTGCGGAACTCTTTGGTCCGGTCGGGCGTGACCGAATAGATGAACTCTTCCTCGTCGGTCAGGTTCAGGCCGTCGATGAACACCGTGAAGTGATCGGTGACGTTGTAGGACGCCCCGACGTCCAACTGGCCGTAGCTGTCGAAATATTCCGGCTCGCCATTACGGCCCGAGGCGACCTGCAGGAACTTGTCGCGCCAGGTATAGGCCACGCGCGCCTGGACGGGACCCTTCTCGTAGAAGCCGACCAGGCTGTAGGAGTACTTCGACAGGCCCTCCAGCCCGTACGACACGTTGGCGACGGTGTTGGTGTAGTTGGCGTTGGACTCCGCGTAGGTGAAGCTGGTCTGCACGCCCAGGCCGTCGAACGGCGCGGGCAGGCGGCCGAACACCTGGCGGTAGCCCAGCTCGAAGCCCTTCACCACCGCGCCGTCACCATTGTCGGGCACGGTGACCTGGAAGGTCACCTGATCGACCTTCTGGGGCGTGGTGACCAGGGTCACGAACGAGTCGATGTTCTTGTAGAAGGCCGCGAACGACAGCAGCGACAGGTCGTCGAAGTACCATTCCAGGCCGCCCTCGATCTGGGTGGCGCGGAATGGCTGCAGGTCGGGGTTGCCACGCTTGATCGTCTCATTGCCGGGGTTGGTCTGGATGGACTGGCGCGGCGACAGGTCCGACAGGGTCGGCCGGGTCATCACGCGCGAGGCGGCCAGGCGGAGGATCAGGTCGTCGGTCAGGTTCAGGCGGGCGTTCACCGACGGCAGGATGTCGGTGTAGTGGCCGTCGAAGCTGACGGGGACCACGGGCGAGACGGTGATGATGTTCTGGCCGGCGCCGTTCGGCTTGGCGCTGGTCACCGTCCGCGAGGCGCCCGACGAGGTGTAGTCGGTGTCCTCGATCCGGACGCCCAGGTTGATGGCCAGGGGCATCGAGCCCAGGTCCGTCTTAATGTCGGTCATCAGGTAGCCCAGCAGCACCTTCTCATCGACCACCGACGAGCCCGACGGGGAGTAGACGGCCTGGTTGAACGCCTTGCCGTCGCGGGTGGCGTACTCCTTGACCTGCAGGATCAGCGCTCGGGGATCGTAGATCAGCCAGTCGTGGAGGATCTTGTCGCCGTACTGGCCATTGAAGAAATTGCGGTTCGTCGGCTGGAACAACGACGTGGGCAGCAGCTGGTTGGAGTCGCAATAGGCGCACTGCTCGCCGAACGGCATCTCGTTGGAGGTGATGGTCTTGGTGCGGTTCTGGGCCGAGAAGCCGGCGCTGACCGAGACGGCGCCCGGCGGCTTCCAGGCGGCGTCGACCTTGTATTCCTCGATCTCGTCATCGACGTCCGACCCGCCGCCCCAGATGTAGTAGTGGGCGGTCACGCCCTGCGGATTGGTCGCGGCGTTGGCGTAGTTCGGGCTGGTGAAGCCGTACGAATACATCGGATCGCCGCCGCGGCGGTCGAACCAGGTGTCGACATTCTTGCGCCGGATGGTGGTGAAGTCGTTGTCCTCCTTGCCGCGGCGTTCGGCTTTCGAGGTCGAGGCGTCGAACGAGACGGTCAGGTCGTCGGTGGCCTGCCACTTGACGTTCAGGCCCAGCTGGTCGGTCGTGACCTTGCGGTGGTCGTACTGGATGATCTGGTCGACGAAGCCGCCCTGGTAGCGCTGGTAGACCGCCTCGCCGCCCTGCACGACCTGCTCGACCAGCGTGCCGCCGGCGAAGTCGTAGGCCAGGCCGGTCTGTTGCTCGATGATGTCGGCCTTGGCGTAGAGGGCGTCCAGGCTGACTGTCAGGCGATCGGTCGGCTTGTACTGCACGACGCCGTTCAGGCCGGTCATCTTCTTGTCGCGCTCGAAGAAGAACGGCGACAGGTTCGATGGCATCGAGACGTTGCTGAACGGCGCGACGCCCGGGCCGATGCGGCCGCCGGGAACGCCGGCCAGATTGTAGTAGGAGTCCGTGCTCGAGCGGTGCACGTGGCCCGCGCCGATCGTGAACTCGTCGTCGCGCACCTTCTGTTTCGAATAGGAGACCGACAGGGCCGCGCCCAGGGTGCGATCCGCGTTGCGCCAGCTGACCACGCCCGAAGCCTCGGGATTGTTGGTGTCGCGCAGCTCGGCCCAGGTCGAGCCGACGGAACCGGCCAAGCTAAAGGGCTTGCGCTGTTCCAGCGGGCGCAGGGTGCGCACGTCGATGGTCGCGCCGATCGAGGCGCCGTTGATGTTGGCCTGCGGCGACTTGTAGACGTCCGCGCCGGCGATGATCTCGGACGGCAGGACGTCGAACGAGAATTCGCGGCCGTTGTTGTCGGTGGCCAGGGTGCGGCCGTTGACGGTGACGGCGTTGAACTTGGGGCCGAAGCCGCGCACCGACACGTAGCGGCCTTCGCCCCGGTTGCGCTCGATGGTCACGCCGGCGATACGCTGCAGCGACTCGGCGACGTTCTGGTCGGGCAGCTTGCCCAGGTCTTCCGAGGCGATGGAGTCGACCACCCCGACGGCTTGGCGCTTGATGTCGATCGACTGCTGCTGGCTGGCGCGAATGCCGGTGACCACGACTTCCTCCACGGCGTCGGCGTTCGGCGCCGAAGCGGGCGGGGCGTCCTGCGCCACGGCCCAGGTGGGAAGCGCCCAGGCCCCGATCAGCCCCAGCGCGGTGGCGGCCAGCATAGTGGTCTTGGTGGACATCCTCGGATCCTGTCGTTTCTACCCCGGTGGCCGGTTTACCGGCCTTGTCCCGACGTTAGTCGCCGGCAGGATGTATGTCAAATTATCATCATACATCTTATGAATCTTGGGTCAGCGCACCGACCTGATCGGGGCGACCAGAAAGGCCGAGCTGAAGACGAACAGGATCGCGGCGACGAAGATGGCCGCGTAGTTGTTGTCGAACAGGTGCAGGAGCACGGCCGCCATGACCGGGCTGATGATCTGCGGGATGTTCACCGCCGTGGTCAGCACGCCCAGGTCCTTGCCCTCGTCGCCGACCGCGGTCTTGGGCAGCACCTGGGTCATCAGGGCCATGTCGATCGACATGAACATGCCGTAGCCGACGCCGATCGCGCCGGCGTAGATCCACATCCCCGTCATGGTCGGCAGGACCAGCGGCGCCACCATGGCGCAGCCCATGATCAGGCTAGACGCCACGACGAAAGGCTTGCGCCGCTGCAGGCGGTCGGACAGGAAGCCCGAGGCCAGGGACGAGACGATCAGGCAGACCAGGGTCAGGATCGCCAGGTTCGCGATGGCGAGATTGGAGCGGGCGTCCGACAGGCCGATATAGTCGCGCAGGATGTACAGCAGATAGGCCGCCACCGCCTGGTAGCCCATATAGACCGTGAAGCGTCCGGCGAAGGCCCAGGCGAAGTCCGGATGGTCCCTGGGGCTGATCCAGAAGCTGGCGGCGAAGGCCTTCCAGGAGAAGGGGCGTGCGGGGAAGTCGGCGCTGGAGTCCTCGCGATTGATCAGCACGAAGGCCAGGCACGAGACGGCGATCGCCGCCGCGAACAGCCCATAGGCCAGCACCCGCGCCCCGGCCAGGTAGCCGGCGACCACGGTCCCCGCGGTCAGGCCGGCGGTCATGCCCGCGCCGACGACGCCCGAGACCACGCCGCGCGTGTGCGGCGGGAACCGGTCGGCGATCACCGTCGTCATCGCCGGCTGCATCGAATTGTAGGCGACCGCCGCCATGACCCACAGGACCATCAGCGACCAGAGGCTGGTCATCCACGAGACGCCGAACAGGCAAAGCGACCCGATCAGCGAGGCGATCGCGATCCACGGCGAGCGCCGGCCCCAGCGCGTGCGGGTGCGGTCAGACAAGGCGCCGGCGATCGGGGTGGTCAGGGTTGAGAACACCGAGGTCACGGCGAACATCAGGGCCAGGTTGTTGGCCTTCTGGGCGAGGTTCAGGGCGGCGATCTGGTTGGGCAGCAGCACGCCCAGCACGCCGCTGTAGAGCGCCATCAGCAGGAAGAAGTTGACCATCAGCGACAACTGCAGGCGCAGGCGTCCGGCGCCGGCCGGTGTTGCGACGGGAGCGGCGGTGTCGATCGTCATGAGAGCAGTTCCTGCGGGCGCTCCGGCGCCAGGGCGTAGAAGGCGGTCGCGGTTCCGGACTCGATCCGGCGCCGGTCGGGCGAGGGGAGGGCGGCTGTCGTCGCTTGGAAGATCGCACGCCAGCGGGCGTAGCCGCCGGCCAGGTCGACGACCGGCCAGTCGCCGCCGAACATCAGGCGCTCGGGGCCGAAGCAGGCCAGGGCATGGTCAATGTAGGGGCGCAAGGTCTCGTCCCGACCGCCGGACCAGCGGTTCTGGGTCGTGAGGCCCGAGATCTTCGCCGACAGGTTCGGAAAGCCGGCCAGGACCCGCAGGCTGTCGGCCCAGCCGGCGCCGTCGATGTCGCCGGCGTGGGCGGCGATGTCGGGCTTGCCCAGATGGTCGAGCACCACGCGGGCGTCGGGCTGGCGCTCGAACAGTCTCCCGAGCACCTCGATCAGCAGCGGCAACTGGCGGTCGCGGGCGCAGAGGTCGATCGTCAGGCCGTGGCGGGCGGCGGCGACGAGGCCCTCGACGTGCCGGGGATCGGTGATGAAACCGTCCGGCTCGTTCTGAACCGAGCGCCGCATGCCGCGCACCTTCGGGCGCTGACGCAAGGCGTCGAGATGCGACGCGACCGCCTCGCCCAGCTCAAGCGGCGCGAAGGCGACGATGCCGAGGATCTCCAGGTGGGGATGCGCCAGGCCGGCGATCCAGTCGACCTCGTCCAGCGCCTGGGCGGGCGCGCAGTCGGCCTGGACGAAGACCGCGTGGCGCACGCCGGGTCCCGCCGCCGCCCATTCTTCCGGGCCATGCAAGCCGGCGATGGCGGGAACGTGGCTCAGCCAGCCGTAGTCCAGCCGCTCGGGATCCCACAGGTGCAGATGGGCGTCGATCATGCGCCCGCCTTGCCGCCGCCGCCCGGCAGCAGGTCCCAGCCGAGGTTCTCCACCGGCGCGAGGGCGGACCGGGCGGCGGCCAGGATCTCGGGATCGATCGGGGTGGTCAGGGCGGAGATGTTCCGGCGCAGGATCTCCGTCTGCGACATGCCTACGATGGTCGAGACCACGCCGGCCTCGCTCGCGGTCTGCAGGGCGAACTGCAAGGCGACGAACGACAGGTCCCCGCCCAGCGTCCGGCAACGCCGCGCCGCCTCCATCGCCGCGTCCCGCACCCGATCATGGGCGGGGTGCCAGTCGGGCGGTCCATGGACCGTGAGCAGGCCCATGCCCAGGGGCGAGGCGTTGAACACGGCCACGCCCCGCTCGGCCAGCCGCCGCGCGACCGGCGCCAGGCGCTGGTCCTGCAGGGTGTAGGTGCAGTAGGCCATCACCGTGTCGATCCCCTCGGTCAGGGCGATCGTTTCCAGCAGGTCCAGGTCGTAGCCGGTGACGCCGATCCGGCGGACCACGCCCTGGGTCCTGAGGTCGCGCAGGGCTGGCAGGGCTCCGTCCAGCAATTGGCGGCGGTCGCCATATTCGATGTCGTGGCATTGCAAAACGTCGATGCGGTCGACGCCCAGCCGCGCGCGGCTTTCGTCCAGGCTGCGCAGAACGGCGTCGCGGGTGAAGTCCCAGGACTTGTCGCCCTGGCGCCCGACCTTGGTCATCAGCACGACGTCGTCTCGCGCGACCCCACGCAGCGCCGCGCCAAGCACAGTCTCGGCCCGCGTCGCGCCGTAGTAGGGGGCCACGTCGATCAGGTTGACCCCGGCGTCCAGGGCCGCGGCCACCACAGCGTCCGCCTGGGTTTGGGAGACTTCGTCATAGACGCCGCCCAGCGCGGCGCCGCCCAGGGCCAGGACCGAAACAAGGGGGCCGTCCGCGCCGAGCCTGTTGCTGATCATCCGGTCGGTTCCTCGATCGCGCCCCGCCCCGGCCTATCGTTCGGCGTCGGCGCGGCCGTTGGGCACCAGCCCCAACCCCGCGTGCCTTGGCCGGACGTGGGGTCCTCCTGGCCTGGACCAGGTTCCGTTCAGCCGGTTGGCGGCGATGGCCGCCTCGTCCACCTCGATCCCCAGGCCGGGTCGATCGCCCAGGACCAGACCGCCGTCCATGATCTGCTGGTCGACGTCAAGGCCGAGCGGGAAGCCGAAGTCCTGGATCTCGATGCCCACCATGTTCGGCGCCGCCGCCGCGGCGTGGGCGATGGGATTGGCGTCGTAGCCGACCGGCGAGACCGGCAGGTTGTGCGCGTGCGCCGCCAGCGCGACGCGGTTGAAATGGGTGACGCCCCAGACGCTGCCGGCCTGGACGACGTCGACGGCGCGGGCCTCAAGCAGGGGCGTGAACTGGTCGAGGCCGGTCAGGTTTTCGCCCGTCGCGACGGCGGCCTTCACCGCCCGGCTGACGATGGCGTGGCCTTCGGCGTCCCAGCGGCGCAGCGGCTCCTCGATCCAGGTCAGGTCGATGCGGGCTTCGATCTCGGTGACGTGGCGCACGGCCTGCTTGCGGCTCCAGCATTCGTTGACGTCCAGCATCAGGGCCGGGCGTTCGGCGTTGCGGCGAAGGAGGTCGCGCGCCATCGTCAGGCGACGGATATCGCGCTCGACATCGCGGCCGCCCTTGATCTTGGCCCCCGTGAAGCCCCGCTCGGCCCACAGGGCGTAGTGCGCCTGGAACGCCTCGTCCTCCAGGCCGTAGCACAGCCCCGAGGCGTAGCCGGGAACGAAGCGGCTGCGCGCGCCCAGGGTGCGCCACAGCGGCTCGTCGGCCATCTTGGCCTTCAGGTCCCACAGCGCCATGTCCACGGCGGC
The DNA here is from genome assembly GCF_001426985.1 of Caulobacter sp. Root1472. NCBI lineage: Bacteria > Pseudomonadati > Pseudomonadota > Alphaproteobacteria > Caulobacterales > Caulobacteraceae > Caulobacter > Caulobacter sp. Root1472. The sequence continues at coordinate 352,802 of NZ_LMFX01000012.1, forward strand.
GACGGCCCCATAGGTCGCGCCGGCGTGGCCGCTTTTGAACACATGGGCCAGCATGCGGTCGTACAGGGCGGTGACCGCACGCGGGTCCTCGCCCTCGACGGCGGGGAAGACGCGGTCGATGTCGGCGTGCTGGCCCAGCCCTACGCCCGTCAGGCCGCCATCGGTCTCGAGCAGCAGGATCGGCGTTTCCGTGATCCCGGCCTCGACCACGCCGTTCACGTCCCCCACGGGCCGCCCCCAATCGTGGATCGTCGTCAGGCTGCGGTAGCCGGTAATCTTCATGACCAGGTCTCTTCGCGCCAACTGCGGGCGCCGACGCTTTTGGTCACATAATATGTATGATGAATTTGGGCATTGCAACCCTTGACTGAGGACGTGCGGCGAACTCACGAGGGGACACAGGGCGCCTCGAATCTCGTATTGTGATACGATACGGGTTTCCGACAGGACGCCGGGACAGCGAGATAAGCGTGGTCATGACAGCTTCGACGAACGTCCCGGGCCCGAGGGCCGCGCGTCGCCCCCGGCTGGCCGTCGCGGTGGTCGAGGACCTGGTCAACGCGATCGTCACCGAACTCTACCCGCCAGGCTCGGCCCTGCCGCCGGAAAACGTCCTGTGCGACATGTACGAGGTCAGCCGCACGGTGGTGCGCGAGGCGACGACGGCCCTGACGGAGAAGGGCCTGGTGGTGTCTCAGCAGGGGCGGGGCACGATCATCCAGGACCCGTCGTCCTGGAACCTGCTGGACCCGATGATCCTCAGCGCGCTTTTCCGGCGCGAGGACGGGCTGAGTTATCTGGACAACCTGTCTGAAATCCGGGCCTCGCTCGAGGCGAGCATGGCTGGCAAGGCCGCCCGCAACATCACCCCGGAAGCCGCCGCGCAGCTGGGCCGGCAGATCGAGAAGCTCGAGGGGCTGATCGACACGCCGGCGGCCTATGTCCACGAGGACGTGCTGTTCCACGACATCATCATGCGGATGTCCGGCGATCGCCTGAGCAAGGCGATCATCGACAGCATCCAGGGCAAGGCGGTGAAGACCTACAGCTACAGCGGCCGGCTGGACGTCGACCACGTCCGGGCCACCCACGACGCGCACAAGCGCGTCTACGAGGCCATCGTGGCCGGCGATTCCGAGGGCGCGGCGCGGGCGATGCGCGAGCACATCGAGACCTCCTGGCGCAAGCGCCGCCCCGTCGAAACCTGATCGAGGGCGCGGAAATCGGAGCGAGGATCAACCCGCACCTGACGCGAACCTTTTCTCCCTGAAGGCGTCCCAAGGTCGATGATCGGCCCGGCACGGTCCCCGGATTCGACGATTGGAAACTCCCCGTCTCCGGATGCGCCGCCGGAAGAGGACGACGGCGCATATAGTCCCATCACCGCGGAATGCGGGCGATGACCTTGATCTCGAAATCGAAGCCGGCAAGCCAGGTCACGCCGACGGCCGTCCAGTTGGGGTAGGGCGGATCGCCGATTTCCTCGGCGCGAACCGCCAGCACCGTCTCGATCTGCGCCTGCGGATCGGTGTGGAAGGTGGTGACGTCCACCACGTCGCGGAGATCGCAGCCTGCGGCGGCCAGGACCGCCCGGAGATTGGCGAACGCCTGGCGGACCTGATCCTCGAAAACGGGTTCCGGCGAGCCGTCCGCGCGGCTTCCGACCTGTCCGGAAACAAAGAGCAGATCCCCGGAGCGGATCGCGGCCGAGTATTGGTGAACCGCGTAGAGGGCGTGACGGTCGGCGGGGAAGATGGCCTCGGGCTTGGTCATGTCTCGTTCCTTTCCTGGGCTGGGCGGAAGAACCGCCGATCCGCGAGATAAGGGTCGAGCGATTGCTCGATAAGACTTTGAAATGCGCATGACCTGATGCAAAAAGACCATCAATGTCGCGTCCCTCGCTCAACGATCTGACGGCCTTCGTGGTGGTCGCCACGCATCGGAGCTTCCGTCGCGCGGCGGATGAGCTGGGGGTGGCGCCGTCCACCTTGAGCCATACGATGCGGGCCCTGGAGGCGCGCATGGGCATGCGTCTGCTCAACCGCACGACCCGCAGCGTTTCGCCGACCGAGGCCGGTTTCCAGTTGCTGGCCCGCCTGCAGCCGGCGCTCGCCTCGCTGGACGAAGCTCTGGAGAGCGTGGCGGCGTTCCGCGGCGGCGTGGCGGGTGTGGTGCGCATCAACGCGCCGCGCGTGGCGGCGGCGCTGATCGTCCGGGATGTCCTTCCGCTCCTGTCGCAACGCCATCCCGACGTGATCGTTGACCTCGTCGTCGAGGGAGCGCTGATCGACATCGTGGCGGGCGGATTCGACGCCGGGGTGCGGCTGGTCGAGTCGATCCCGCGCGACATGATCGCCGTTCCGCTGACGCGTCCGCTACGGTTCCTGTGCGTCGCCTCGCCCGCCTATCTTGACCGCGCCGGCGTACCGACCACGCCCGACGACCTCGGGGCGCATCGCTGCATCGGTCATCGCCTGCCGAGCGGTCGGCTTTACCGCTGGGAGTTCGAACGCGACGGGCAGGTCATGACGATCGACACGGCAGGATCGATCGTCCTCGACGACGAGGACCTGATGGTCGAGGCCGCCGTCAAGGGGCTGGGCGTGGCCTATGTCGCCGAGCCGGCGGCGACAGCGGCGCTGGCGGCGGGACAGGTGCGCGAAGTCCTGGCGTCCTGGCTCCCCGCGACGGAAGCGGTGGCGGTCTATTATCCGGGGCATCGGGCGCCGCCCCTGGCCTTGCGGGCGTTCCTGGAGGTGGTTCGCGAAGTCGGCAAGGGCGGCTGACCACCCCTTGGCGTGCAGGGTGCGGTGGCGAAGCTCAAAGCGCTCGGCGCGACGCGCCAGCCTTACGTCAGACGGAACCGAGCCCTCAACGGGCCGAAGGTCGCGGGCGCCGCCGCGAGGCTGGGAGGAGGGGCGGCGGGGTCCGTCGGCTCCATCGAGACCCCGGTGCGGCGGCTATTCGGCGTCGCGAGACGTCGCGTGTCGGACCAGAGCGTCGTCCAGGTGGCGGCGAAGCGCCTGGGCGTCGATCGGTTTGGTCAGACAGGCCATCGGCCCCGAGGCCATGACCCGAGCGCGCGTGGCGGGATCGGACTGCGCCGTGATGATAATCACGGGCAGCGCGGGATCGAGCAGCCGCAGGCGTTGCTGCAGCTGAAGTCCGCTTTCCCCCACCAGGTTCAGGTCGGTGATCAGGCCCGCGAACCGGCCAGGCGCGTGGTCGGCCCAGAAGCTCTCGCTTCCCTCATAGGTACGGCAATCGAAATCGAAGACTTCCAGCAACTCGGCCAAGGCTTCCCGCATGGCCGCGTCGTCGTCGACGACCGCGAAGAGAGGCGCTGTGGACAACCGACTGGTCCTTTCACGGGCGAAGGTTCCCGTGTGATTGAAATATCGACGCTGTAGAGGCCGCTTTCTACCTATACGATCGTCTAGCCGTTCAGGAGATCCGAGGGCGGCTCAGCGATTGGCGCTCGCGGCGCCGCGTCGCGCCGCCCAGGCGGTGATCAGCCAGCCGAGGATGGCGGGCAGGGTGACGGCCATGAAGTCGCGGGCGAGCGCCGAGGCCGAGCAGATGCCGACCGCCACTTCCCAGAAATGGAAAAGGGCATGGCCCGAAAGCCAGATCGTCGATCCCGTCCAGAAGATCAAGCGCAGGTCAGGCCGGGCGACGCCGGTCAGATAGGCCGCGCCGATCAGCAGGAAGATCAGGCCGATGTCGCGGATGAAGTGCTGATTGTACGGGCCCGTCGTGGTCACGCCGGGCACGGCGAAGTACCAGCCTTCGGGCGAGAACAGCATGAACAGGCCATTGGCCACGGCGAGCACGCCAAGCAGGGCGGCTAGGCCGATGCAGGTATATTTCATCAGGGCGATCTCCTTGCGCCAGGACCCCGGGACCTGTCGGCCGCGGAGGGGTGGTTGAAAGAGGCGCGCCCCGGCGCGCTGGGAGGCCGGGGCGCGACCGAAGGCGACCTGTCGCCCTTTCGAGGCCGGTCGCCTTCGCGCGTCGAACATTGGGGGGCTTCGACGCGATCCGGGCGGCTGCGGGCCGTCGGGTCAGGCCGCGACGGCGGCCGGCTGGGCCGGGTGGGCCGCGCGGGCGGCGATCTGCAGCCGATTCCAGGCGTTGATCTGGCTGATGATGATGGTCAGGGCCGCGATTTCAGCCTCGCTGAACTGGGCCTTGACCACGTCGTAGTCGGCGTCGGGCGCATGGGTCTTGGTGATCCGGGTCAGCGACTCGGCCCAGGCCAGGGCGGCGCGTTCGCGATCGGTGAACAGCGAAGACTCGCGCCACGCGTTGAGCATCTGGAGGCGCAGCTCGGTTTCGCCGTGCGAGCGGGCGTCCTGCACATGCATGAAGATGCAGGCGGCGCAGCCGTTGATCTGGGAGGCGCGCAGGCGGACCAGTTCGCCGAGGCCGCGCTCGATGCCGGTTTCGCCCAGGGCGGCTTCGACGGCGAGCATGGCCTTGGTCACGTCGGGCGCGAGCTTGAACGGGGCGAAGCGGGGGGACTGGGTCATCGTCGGTTCCTCTTTGACGGTGAAGACGCCGCAACAGTGCGCGCCCTGGCGGAATGGGCGCCATCATCCGCGCAGGGCGCGCCGACACGCCCTTGGGACGGGGGACCCGGGGCCGCCTTGGCGCCGAGGCGTCGTCAAGCTGTTCCAAGGTCCAGGCGTGGTGTGGTGAGGGCGTGCGCCGGCACGTCCTCGGCGGAGGTCTACCGCGCCCAGGACAGGCGCCGGGCCGATCCATCGCCTCGCGTGCGTCCGCGCAGGCTTGCGTCATGTTTCCCGGACGATCCATTCGAGGAGAAGCGCTATGAAAATCGTCGTCATCGGCGGGACTGGCCTGATCGGTTCCAGCGTCGTCGCCAATTTGGCCCGCCAGGGCCACGAGGCCGTCGCCGCCGCGCCGAACACTGGGGTCAACACCTTGACGGGCGAGGGGCTGGACGCGGCGCTCGCGGGCGCCGACATCGTGGTCGACGTCGCCAACTCGCCACAGTTCGAGGCTGGCCCGGCCCTCGATTTCTTCGTCACCTCGGGCCGCAACCTCTTGGCCGCTGGGCGGAAGGCCGGGATCAAGCACCATGTCGCCCTGTCGGTCGTCGGGACCGAGCGCCTGCAGGAGAGCGGTTATTTCCGGGCCAAGATCGTCCAGGAAGCCCTGATCCGGGCCTCGCCGATTCCCTATTCGATCCTGCGCTCGACCCAGTTCTTTCCGTTCGTCCAGGGCATCATCCAGGCGGGGCAGGTCGGCGACGAGGTGCACGTGTCGCCCGCCCTGGTCCAGCCGATCGCCGCGCCCGACGTCGCCGGCGCCTTGACCGACGTCGTGCTGGGCCAACCGGTGAACGGGCTGATCGAGATCGCCGGACCCTCGGCCTTCGGCCTGGACAAGTTCGTCGCCCGCTATCTGCAGGCCAAGGGCGATCCCCGCAAGGTCGTCGCGGATCCGGCGGCGCTCTATTTCGGCGTCAAGTTGCAGGAGCGCTCGCTGACGCCGGGCGAGGCCCCCATCCTCGGTCGGACCACGTTCGAGGACTGGTTGAAAGACGCGGTTCCGGCCGCGGCCTGATCAACTTCGTTGCAGCCATGCGAAAAAGCGGGCGGTCCGGCTGGACCGCCCGCGCTTGCGTTACGGACGCCTGCGTCAGTCCGCGCTCTTGTTCGCGCGCTTCAGCCAGAGGTCGAATTCGGTATGGCCGAAGCGCGGATTTCCGTCGGCGATCAGGGTCTCGTCGCCCAGCGGGGTTCCGAAATAGAGCGCCGTCGGTTCGGCCACGACCGGGCGCTCGTCCTGGCGGGCGGTCATAAAGCGCTGGACCAGGTCATCGAGGCGGAACGGGTCGGGACCCGCGACCTCGAGCGTGTCGTTGGCCGGGGCGCGGTCGACGATGTCGGCCAGAGCGGCGGCGACGTCCTCGGCGGCGATGAACTGCACGCGAGCCGGGGCCAGGCGGACCACGTCGCCGTCCAGCCCATCGTCCACGACCCGGTCAAGGAACTCGAAGAACTGCGTCGCGCGCAGGATCGAATAGGGTACGCCGCCGTCGCGGACCAGGTTCTCCTGGGCCAGCTTGGCTCTGAAGTAGCCGCTGCCCTGCAGCCGCTCGCAGCCGACGATCGAGAGCGCCAGATAGTGGCGTACGCCCTCCGCGGAGGCCGCCTCCAGGAGATTGCGGCTGGAGGTCTGGAAGAACGCCATGGCCGGCGCATCATCGAACGACGGCGAGTTGAGGACGTCGATCACCACGTCGGCGCCGACCATGACCTCGTCCAGGCCCTGGCGGGTGATCACATCCACGCCCGACGCGCGGGCGGCGATGCGAACCTCATGGCCCTGGCGGCGGAGGATCTCGGCGAGCTGGGCGCCGACACAACCGGTCCCGCCGGCGACGACGATCTTCATGGTGCATATCCTTGCCCGCGCGCGGTTCGGGGGGCGATCGGCGGAGCTTGCAGGCTGGCGCTCAGCCAATCGTGGAAGCGGGTTGGCGCGATGCGGGCGGTCGCGCCGGGCAGCAGGGAGGTCTCGTCCAGCCGGGCGCCGAAATAGGGAGCGGCCGAATCTGGCTGGACCTGGCGGGGATCCTCGAGGGCGGTGAGGACCTCCGCGGCCAGGGCGTCGAGCCGGAAGCGTTCGGGCCCCGCAACCTCGACGGCGCCGTTGATCGGCGAGCCCAGGGCCAGGTCAGCCAGGGTCTCGGCCACGTCCTCGGCGGCGATCGGCTGCACGCGGGCGGGCGAGATGACGATGTCGCGGTCCGTGCCGTCCTGCACGACGCCGCTGATGAATTCGAAGAACTGGGTCGAGCGCAGGATCGAGAAGGGCAGGCCGGAAGCCTTGATCAGGTCTTCCTGGATCTTCTTGGCCTGGAAATAGCCGCTGGCCTGCAAGCGGTCGGCGCCGACGATCGACAGCGCGATGTGGTGGCGCACGCCCGCGGCTTTTCCGGCGGCCAGCAGGTTGCGCCCCGAACTCTCGAAGAAAGCCAGCGCCGCTGGGCCGTCCAGCGTCGGCGACTGGGTGACGTCGACCACGACGGTTGCGCCGTCGAGCGCTCGATCGAGGCCCTCCCGCGTGATCGTGTTCACGCCGAACGAGGGCGAGGCCTCGAGGACGCGATAGTCGTCCTGGCGAAGATTGTAGACCAGCTTTTCGCCGATCCGTCCGCTCCCGCCAACCACCACGATCTTCATCTCGAAACCTCCGTCTCCGGCGCCCGACTCTGGCGGCTCGGCCTGGACGGAAAACCTAGGGCGCGAGCCTGGATGGGATCGATTGGGTGAAAGGGCGTGCGGGACCTATACCGGCGCATAGGCGCCGCCCGCCGGTGGTCAGACCTGCAAGCCTTCGCTGGCGAGCGCCGCGGCGACCGCGGGGCGGGCCTTCATCCGCTCGTAATAGGCCGCCAGGGGCGCGGGCAGCACGACGCCATTGGGCTTGGCCCAGGTCATGATCACGAACAGGTACGGGTCGGCGACCGTCAGTTTCGGGCCCAGCAGGTAGGCGTCGCCGAGACTGGCCGCCAGGTAGTCCAGCCGCAGGGTCGCCAGGGCGCGGGCCTTCTCCTTGGCCTCCTCGGTCACATCCGGGATGAAGAAGGTATGGAAGCTCTTGTGGACCTCGGTCGAGATGTAGGCCAGCGACTCCAGTAGCCGGAACCAGCCCAGCGGGCCCTCGGGACGAAGGGTCGGCGACTGCTCGGCGATCCACGACAGGATGGCGATGTTCTCGGTGATCATCTCGCCGCTGTCGAGCACCAGCGCCGGCACGTAGCCCTTGGGATTGATGGCCGCGTAGTCCGCCCCGGTCTCGGTGGTCCGCGTATGCAGTTCGACGCGTTCGAAGTCGCAGGGAATGCCGGCTTCGGCCAGGGCGATCTTGTCGGCGAGGCTGCAGGCGCCGATGGCGTAGTAGAGTTTCATGCGGGATCTCCGGGCGATGGGTGTGCTGGAGACGCTACGCGCCGGGCCGATCCGGAGCGATTTGGCCAAAGGCCCAGGGCGCCCCATACCCGCGTACAGGCGTCGCCATCGTCGATGCTCGGCCTAGACGGGCAATTCGTCTCGAAGGGGCGCGGGCAGGGACTGCCAGGCGCGCACCAGATGGGTGACGAAGGGGGTGCGCATCTTCTTCATCAGGCTGCTACGGTGCAGCTTGACCGTCACTTCCGTGATACCGAGTTCATAGGCGATCTGCTTGTTCAGCGCGCCTTGGACCACCGAGCGCATGACCTGGCGTTCGCGTGGCGTCAGGCTCTGGTAGAGCGTGGCGTTCTCCCGCGCCGTCTGGGCGTCGCCGCGCTTGGCCTGGTCGGCGGCGATGGCGCGGTTGACGGCGTCCAGCAGGGTCTGGTCGCGGGCGGGCTTGGTCAGGAACTCGATGGCCCCGGCCTTCATCGCCTGGACCGTCATCGGTATGTCGCCGTGACCGGTCAGGAAGATGATCGACGTCGGGATGCCCTGGGCGGCCAGCTGGCTCTGGAAGTCCAGCCCGCTCAGGCCCGGCATGCGCACGTCCAGGATCATGCAGCCGGGTCGATGCAGCACATCCGCCTCGAGCAGCTCGCGGGTGGAACCAAAAGCCGCGGAGTCGATGCCGACCGACTCCAGCAGCTCGCAGATCGAAAGCCGCACCGCTTCGTCGTCATCGACCACGATGACCAGCGGTTTGGCCTCGGCCTGAACCTTGGCGGACAGTCCGGCGAAACCGCGCTCGTCCCGCGCGAGGGGTAGGGGTTCAGTCATCGAAAGCCTCCTGAGCGCGGTCGCGCCGAGGCTGGCGACGCACTTGCGAGGGCAGTCTTCGGCGGGAAGGTTTGTCATGACCCGGCCCTGGTTCGTCCGCGTTATGAGCCCCGCGCCGTGGGGCGGCCAGACCCGAACAGGGCATGGCGCGGCCCCCCAAATCAGCCGGCCGCGACCTCCGGGTCGTCGTCTTCCCCGGTCCATGCGGCCGGCTGCCCGTCGATCTGGAAGTCGACGTGGGCGGGATGGAAGGCGATGCGGCCGGCGATGGCGGCGAAGGCCGAACGCGGGGTCTCGTAGGACCAGGCCAGGTCGTCGACGATATGCTGGTCCCGATAGATCATGAAATGGCGGGCGTCGCCCTTGTCGGGGTTGCGCGTGACCTTGTCGGTCTGGCGCAGGAAGACCATGAACACATCGTGACGCGGGAAGTAGTAGGCCGGCGCATGGCCCGCCTCTTCCACGACGACCACGTCCTGGCTGTCGGCAATGTCGTGGCCTTCGAACAGCGCGCGGGCGCGGACGCCGCCGCGGATGCGTGGGGTTTGGTCCGTTTCGGAAGTGATCATGGGGTCCACCTGTGGGGTCTGACGATCAAGCGCGAGCCGAAGCTTCATTCGCCTGATCGCCTCGTTTCGGGTTGAGCCGGACAGGTTGGGCGCTCGCCTACCGCTTCGTGGTCGCGAGATGAAATCGGAAAAAATCTCGCGTTCGCCATCCCTGCCGCGTCCGATTGACACGGCTCGACAGGAGTGTCGCCGCAGGGTCGGGGGGCCGAAACTATGCGGTGGGCGAACCGCGGGCGGCGTCCGCGGCCCCGAAATTCCCGGCCGCCACCCAAGAAGGCGCTATGGCCCCCAGACCAAAGGATAGGTAGCCAGGGCAATGGTCGGGCCCGCGGAAACGAGGGGGCGAGGTAAACCCCCGGCCGTCTTCATTGACGCGGAAGAGGGGGGAGCGGACCGGCCCGAACGTGTGAGGGTCGGGGCGATCGACCGCGGTAATGTCGGGATCATGACGAAGTCCCGACGCCGCTGCCTTGCCGCCACGACCGGAGCGCGCCGGTCATGACCGTGCTGTTTCGCACCTTGGGGCGAGGGGATTGCGGTGACCTGGCCGATCTCGCGATGGAGGCCGTCGTCGTCACCGACCCTGCGGGCGTCGTCCGCTACTGGAACCCGGCGGCCGAGAGTCTTTACGGCTGGCCGGCCATGGCGATGGTGGGTCTGGACCTGCGCGAACTGGCTTCCGACGCCCAGCTCCATGACGAGGAATGGGCGCTGTTGCTGCGCGAGGGCGCCTGGGAGGGCGACATCCGCCGCAGCGGGGCGGCCGGTCCCGCCGTCGCCGCCCACGTGCGTCGCACCCTGAGGCGCAACGCCGACGGCTCGTTGAGGGACGTGGTCGAGTACGGACAGGCGGCGCGTTCGCGTCCGCATCTGGGCGGCCTGGACGGACCGACAGAGCTGCGGCGGACGATCGCGGCCTGCTGGGAACTGGACGTGGTCGGGACCCGCGCCGCTCGCGCCGCCGGGGCCGACGGCGGCGCGCTGCTCGGCGACTGTCGGATCATCGACGCCAACGTGCGCGCAGTTCGACTGTTCGGGGGGGCGGCCGAGCGCGACCGGACGATCGGGCGCCCCTTGGGCGACTTCTGGCCGGCCGAGAGCCGGGAGGCCATAGCGGGGCTGCTGGCCGCCGCCCTCGAGCGGCCAGTCGGCTCGCCCCTTGTCCAGGTGCTGGGACTGTACGGCGTGCTGGCCGGGGCGACCGCGACCGCCTGGCGGTCGGCCGAGCCGGGCCGCGCCGAGGCGGTGTTCCTGATGGTCAACGGCGCGGTCAGCGACGACCGCACGGCCTGGGAGCTTCAGGCCAGCGAGGACCGCTACCGCAAGCTGATCCATTTCGCACCCACGCCGCTGCTCTATGTCGACTCCCGCCGCTCCGGCGACGAGTTTCAGAAGCTGCGGGCCCAGGGGGTCACCGACATCGCCAACTTTCTGGACGACCACCCTGAATTGGTCGAACTGGCCAAGGACGTCGTCGTGGTGACCGAGGTCAACCAGGCCGCCGTCCGACTGTTCGGAGCGCGCAACGCCGCGGAGCTCATCCAGTCGGTGCGCTATCTGTTCTCGGCCACGCCGAAAATGGCCAACCGGGTGATGGAGGCCCACTTCGAGGGCCGCCGCAACTATGTCGAACAGGCCAAGATGGCCACGTTCGACGGACGGGTTCTGGATGTGGTGTTCTCGGTGACCTATCCCGCGCCGCCCGAGTACATGGACACCACGTTCATCACCATCGAGGACGTCACTGAACGGCTGTGGACCGAGGGCGAGCTCCGTCGCCTGCAGGCCAACTTCGCCCACGCGGCGCGCCTGTCGACCCTGGGGGAACTGGCGGCCTCGATCGCGCACGAGGTCAATCAGCCGCTCTCGGCGATCGCCACCAACGCCGACACGAGCCTGCGCTGGCTAGCCCAAAACCCGCCCAATCTCGAAAAGGTTCGCATGCTGACCGAACGGATCGCCGCCAGCGCCGGCCGCGCCAGCGAGATCATCGAGCGGGTGCGCGGAATGGCCATGAAGCGCCAGCCGCGGCATGCGCGGCTGGATTTGCGCGCGACCATCGAGGAAGCCGTGATGATCGTGCGCCACGAGATCGAAGCCAAGGCCATCACCATAAGCCTGGCCCTGGATCGGGATCTCCCGGCCATTCACGGCGACCGGATCCAGTTGCAGCAGGTGGTGGTCAACCTGCTGATCAACAGTCTCCAGGCCATCGACCACCACGGTCTCGACCGCCGCGAGATCCGGCTGGCTGCGGCGCCGGTTCCAGGCGGCGTGACGATTTCGATCCACGACACCGGACCGGGCATCGCCGCCGAGCACCTGGCCAGCGTCTTCGATGGGTTCTTCACCACCAAGGACGGCGGCATCGGCATCGGCCTGGCCATCTGCCAGTCGATCATCACCGAGCATGGCGGGGCGATCTCGGCGGCCAATCACGACGCCGGCGGGGCGATCTTCACGATCGCGCTGCCGCTTGATCCCCCGGCCGCCTGAACCCGAGCGGCTGCTCCGCGGCGCTGGCGACCGGCCAGCCGTGCACGCGCCGCCAGGCGCGGGGCGGAGCGCCGTAGCGGCGATGGAACAGGCGGGTCAGGTGAGACTGGTCGCTGAGACCGCAGGCCAGGGCGATCTCGCTGATCGATTGGTTGGTGTCGATCAGCAGTCGCCGGGCCCGTTCCAACCGCACGCCCATGACATAGCGCGAGAAGGGCTCGCCGAAGGTCTTCTTGAACGCTCGCGAGAAATGGCTGCGGCTAACGCGCGCCAGGCCCGCGACGTCTTCGAGGCGCAGGGGCGTTTCGATATTGGTCTCGATATGCGCCCTTAGCCGCTTGACCAGCCAGGGCGCGAAGCCGCCGGTGTGGGCCGTAAGCGCCTGTTCGCCGCCGACCATCCACAGCGCGGCGGCGATCTTGGCGCGGGCGCTGATCTGCTCCGGCGGGAGATCGCCCAGGGCGTCGGCCAGCAGTCCGGCCAGGCTGGACGAGCGCCCGTTGACGGTCTCGGTGGAGTCGGTCCCTGGCGGCATGGCGGCCTTCCGTCGTTGTGTTCCGGCTCAACGACCCTCGGACGGTGAGCGATGGAGAGGACGTTACGGAGGGCGGCGCGGGCGATCGATCTGGCGGAAGGACGGAGCGACCCCATACCTGCGGCTAGGATCCGGTCGAGCGCCGCCTAAGGTCGGAGAAGAGCCGCGCCCCTGGAGCCTGGGCGGGCCGAAGCGTGAAGGATGGCGGGGCGATGGACAGCGGCATGATCCTGCTCCGAACTTGGCTCGAACCCCGGGGGACCTAGACCTTGGGAGGGGGCGGCCAAGCCCTTCCGCGGGATGGGCGGCCCCGACGGAGATGGCGCATCGTGTGGTCGACGGGACGCCTCCCCGGAACCCACGGAGATATCGATGCGCACTCTGCTCAAGATCTTGGGCCTGACCGCGGCGCTGGCGACGGCGAGCGTCGCCCAGTCGGCCGAGCCTGCCGCCAAGCCGACCATCGTTCTGGTGCACGGCGCCTTCGCAGACGCTTCGGGCTGGAACGGCGTGGTCGCGAAGCTCAGCCAGGACGGCTATCCGGTGGTCGCCGCCGCCAATCCACTAAGGGCTTTGAAATCCGACGCAGAGTCCCTTTCAGCGCTGATCAGGTCCATCGGCGGATCGGTGGTTCTGGTGGGCCACTCCTACGGCGGCGAGGTGATTACCGAGGCCGCGAAGGGTCAGGGCAATGTCGTCGCCTTGGTCTATGTCGCGGGTTTCCTGCCGGACGCTGGTGAATCGGCGCTCTCGCTGTCGGGAAAGTTCCCGGGCAGCACGCTGGCCCACGCGCTGGCCCCGGTCGTGCTGCAGGACGGCGACGAGGATTTTTACATCCAGCCCGCCAAGTTCCACGCGCAATTCGCCGCGGACGCGCCGGCCGCGACGGCGGCTCTCATGGCCGCGACCCAGCGCCCGGTGACGGGACGGGCGTTGTCCGACATGGCGACGGCGCCGACCTGGAAGCAGTTGCCGTCGTACGTGATCTATGGAACCGCCGACCGCAACATTCCGGCGGAGGCCGAGCGGTTCATGGCCGACCGCGCCAAGGCCCGTAAGACCGTCGCCGTCGAGGGCGGCTCGCACGCCCTGATGGTGTCGCATCCCGGCGAGATCGTCGCCCTGATCGAGGAAGCCGCTTCGGCGCGCTGAAGCGTGACCGCAGCCGAGAGAGAGCTATCCCGCAGGGCGGGCCAACACGCCCGACCGCGAAGCTATGGCCTATGACATGGTGGTTGTCGGGGCCGGCCCCTCCGGCCCCGCCGCCGCCATCCGCTTCAAGCCGCTGCCAAGGCGGCGACGGACCGAACTATCCGAACCTGTAGAGAGGCCCCATGCGTGACGGCGCGACCCGGATACTTCTGCAGACCACCATTCCGCCGACCGACGACGACTGGTCGATCGCGCGCTTTGGCTTGCTGCATCAACTGCTGGCCGGCGCGGTCGACGCCGAGGGAAGGCCTCTCTACACCGTGGAGGCGCGCGACCGTGGTCCGATCGGCGCGCCCGATCCGGTGCTGTCGCGCCTGGACGAGAGCGACTTCGACCAACTCTGGCTGCTGGCCGTCGATGTCGGCGACGGGCTGACCGAGCAGGACTGCGAAGGAGTCTCCCGCTTCCGCCAGGCCGGCGGCGGCATGCTGGTCACCCGCGACCACATGGACCTGGGCTCGTCGGTCTGCACCCTGGGCGGCGTCGGCGCGGCGCATCATTTCCACAGCCGCAATCCTGAGGCCGATCCGGGCCGGCACGTCCGCGACGACGAGGAGACCCAGGCCATTTCCTGGCCGAATTATCGGTCGGGAGCCAATGGCGACTATCAGCTGATCCGGCCGATCGAGCCCGTTCATCCGGTGCTGATCGATCCCGCCTCGCCGACCGGCGTCCTGCGCTACTTGCCCGCCCACCCGCACGAGGGCGCCGTGGCCGCTCCTGGCGGCGCCCGCGCGATCATGACGGGGCGCAGCCAGGCCACAGGCCGCGACTTCAACCTCGCCGTCGCCTTCGAGCGTGACGGACACGGCGGGCCGGCGATCGCCGAAAGCACCTTCCACCACTTCGCCGACTACAACTGGGACCTCTCGCGCGGATGTCCGACCTTCGTCTCCGAGGTTCCTGGCCACGGAATGGCGCGCGAGCCCGGGGCTCTGGCCGACATTCACCGCTACGTCCTGAACATCGCGGCCTGGCTGGGCAGACGCCTATAGCCACATCGGGCGGCGCGATCGCCGCCCGATCGGGCGTTCTCAGAGCTCGATGATCCCTCGGCGCGCTGCGACCGTGACGGCGTGGGTGCGGTCGGACACGCCGAGCTTGGTGAAGACGCCCTTCAGATAGCCCTTCACCGTCTCCTCGGAGATGCCCAGATCGCGGGCGATCTCCTTGTTGGCCTTGCCGACGGCGACAAGCTGCAGAACCGTCACTTCGCGCTCGCTGAGGCCGTCTTCGAGGATGTGCATGGCGATCTCGTCGGCGATGTTGCGATGCAGATAGCGGCGGCCCTGACTGACGCTGTGGATCGCGTCGAGCATCTCGGTGCGCAGGCTGCTTTTCAGCAGGTAGCCCATGGCGCCGGCCTTCAGCGCGCGGACAGCCTGCACGTCGCCGTCATAGGTGGTCAGCACGACGATGCAGGCGGTGGGATGTTCCGCGCGGATCGCCTTGATCGCCTCGACCCCGCCCATGCCCGGCATCTGCAGGTCCATCAGGGTCACGTCAGGCCGCAGGTCGCGGAACTGGACGATGGCCTCGACGCCGTCACGCGCCTCGCCGACCAGCAGCATGTCGTCGCGATCCTCCAGAATCGCGGCGACGCCCTCGCGAAGGATCGGGTGATCATCGACCACGAGGATGCGGATGGGACGCGAACTGGACTCAGGCAACGGGGGCTCTCCCAAAACGACGAAGGAAGTTGGACAGGCGCGACCGCGCGGGAGCCTTGTCGGCATAGGCCAGTCGCGCGGGTAGTTTCAGGGTGATCTCGGCGCCGGCGCCCGGCCGGCTCTCGATCGACAGGGCGCCGCCGATCCGCTGGGCGCGCTCGCGCATGCCCACGAGGCCGAAGTGGCCGGGCTTGTGGCCCTTGACCACGACCTCTTGCGGGATGCCCACGCCGTCGTCGCGGATCCGGACGCTCAGCTGATGGTCGGTGAAGCCGATCGAGACCTCGACCGACTGGGCCTTGGCGTGGCGTGCGATGTTGAACAGCGCCTCGCCCGCGACGCGGCCGATCTCGGCGGCGACCAGCGGATGCACGGTGCGCGCGACGCCCTCGGTGATGATGTGGATGGGGATGGGCGGATCGAACCCCGCCGCGGCCCCCCGTTCTTCCAGGATCGCGGGGAGGTCGCCGGGACTTTCGGCCATCCTCAGGTCGCGCACCCGGTTGCGGCCATCGACGATGACGTCGTCCGCACGCTTGAGCGCAGATTCCAGCAGGTCTCGGGACTGGTCGCCCGGCGGCATCTTGTTGGCCACCGACTGGAACCGCAGCACCAGGCCCTGGACGCTTTGCAGCAGCGTGTCGTGCAGTTCTCGCGCGATCCGCTCGCGCTCGCTGAGCCGCGCCTCGTGGCCGACATGGATACGCTGCTCCAGCTGGGCCAGGCGGAGCCGGTAGAACAGCCACAGCAGCGCCAGGGTCAAGCCGATGCACAGGGCCAAAAACCAGCGCGACTGCAGGAAGGTCGGCGGGATGTCGAACGCGACCGCCGCGCCGGTCCGGTTCCAGACGCCCTCGTTGCTGGCCGCGATCACGTGGAAGCGGTACTTGCCAGGCTTGAGATTGGTGTAGAACGCCTGCCGTCGCGCGCCTGGATCGACCCAGTCGCGATCGAAGCCTTCGAGCTTATAGCGGACGCTGACCTGACGGGGGTCGGCGAAGCTGAGCACCGCGTAGTCGATCTCAAGGCTGGACGTCGCCTTCTTGAGCCTGAGGTCTGCGGGGTCACGATAGAGGTGGTCGCCCGCGGCCAGCGACCGGATCGCGACATCGGGCGGAAGATGCGTGCGGGCGATGTGTCGAGGATCCATCCACAGGGTTCCGGTCTCGGTCGCGACCCAGATCCGCCCGTCGCCGCCCTGGACCAGCGCGCGCTGGGTGTGCGAGTGGGGGCGGCTGGTCAGGCCGTCGCCAAAGCCCAGCGAGAGGTCGGGGGGAGAAAAGGCGCGGCGGGCGAAGGCGCGCTCAAGGTCCTGGGCGCCGAGCCGAACCAGGGCCCTGGGATAGGCTAGCCAGGTGTCGCCCTGCGGCGTCTGGACCACCCCGCTGATCCGACCGCGCAGCGCGCCGGCCCGTATCGTGTCGACCCGTCCATCGCGAAACCGCGACAGTCCGAAGTCGCCCGCGGCCAGGACATCGCCGTTCGCGGCAGGATAGAGGGTCACGGCGGTGGCGTCGCGGCCGAGGTCCAGGCCCCGGAACGTGCGGGTGGGATAGTCCACCCAGGCCAGGCGGCGCAGCGCCCATTGCAGCACCAGCCGTCCGTCGGCGTCCCGAACCATGGTCATCGGGTGAAACCGCTCGCCGTCGGCTTGAGCGAACATCGCTTCCCAGCGCCCTTGGTGATGGCGCAGCAGTCCGCCCGCGGCGGCGGAAATCCAGAAGTCGCCGCGCCTGTCGAACGCGCAGTCATAGATGATGCTGTCGGTGTCGGGGCGGTTGAATGTCCGGAGCGTCCGGCCGTCCTTCCACACTGCGACGCGCGTGGCGAAGGCGATCCAGACCGCGCCGTCCGGCGCCTCGCAGAGGCTCTGCGGTTCGCGGACGCCACGCAGGATGGGCTTCGGGGCGCCGCCCGGCGCGATCCGGTAGATCGTGTCGGCCTCCCCGACATAGACGCTGCCGTCGGACGCCGAGAGCAGCTTGTCGCCGAACGCGGCAGGATGGTTCAGCAAAGGCTCGGACCGGAGCGTCGCCGGACGCAGCTTGTCCAAGCCCTTTTCCGAGCCGATCCAGATGTTGCCCTCGCGGTCCTCGAAGACTTGATTGGTCAGGTCCGAGGACAGGCCGTCGCGATCGCCAAGGGTTTCGATCAAGCGGCTTGAGCGTCCGAAGGCGCCCGCCGCCGCGACCCGTTGCACGCCGCCGTAGCGTGTCGCGATCCAGAGGTTTCCTGCGCGATCGAACCGAGGCGCGCCACGGATCTGGGCGTCGTCGGTGCGATAGGGCGGGCCGGCAGGGGGCGGGCCATGCCCACCGGGGCCGGTGAGGGGATAGCTGCCGGTTCGCGCCGACAGCCAGACGCGCCCAAGGGGGTCCTGCGACAGCATTCCATTGGCGCGCGGCGTCCTGCGCACGACTTCGAACCGCTCTGCGCCGGGCGGCAGGCGCGCGACCGAATTGCTGAGCGACACCCAGACCGCGCCGTCAGCCGCCACCAGCAAGCTGAGAGCGTCGTCGCGCGGCAGGCCTTGGGCGGCGTTGAAGGCGCGCCACCGATCGCCGCGAAGTCGCAGCAGTTCGGCGTCGAACCGGGCGGTGAGGGCCCAGATCGCGCCGTCCTTCCCCTCGGCCATCGCCACGACCCGATTGGGCGCGGCGGGTAGGGCCGAGGCGCGCAAGGCGCCGTCGCGATAGACGGCGAAGCGGTGTGTCTCGCCGAGGCTGGTCCAGATGTCCCCGTTGCGCGCCGCCAGCACGGCGCTCGGCGGATCCTGCCGCCCCTGGCCGGGCTCGATGTCGATCGGCTCGAAGTTGATCCCGTCGAATCGGAAAAGACCTACGCCCGTCGCGAGCCAGAGATAGCCGTCGCGGCCCTGGTCCATGGCGAGCACGGGGGCGGGAGCCTCGCCCTCTTCGGTCCATCGCTGATGGGTGTAGTGGGCCAGGCGACGCACCGGCTCGGCGGCGGACGCCGCGGAGGCGTGCAACAGCATCGTCGCAATGAGGACGGCCTTGATCAATCGCACGACAGGTTCCGCGGCTCTCCGGGCTCCAGCGCCCAAGGCTGCCGACACTTGCTGCTCTTCCGGGCCTGGATGGCAAGCCCCAGTTGGGGGAGGCGACACCCCCTCCGACCGGGATCCTCGTGAAGCCGTGGGCGAACGCCCCAGCTGACTGTTGGCTGTTGGGAAACGAGGCGGCCGAGGCGCGGCGTCGAAGCGCGTTAGGCGTTTCGATCCCGCGGAGCGTCCCTATGCCGGATCAGAAAACGCATAAATGCTGTACGTGATCGAACCCGTCGCATGTACAGTGAGCGGCGGTTTCGGGCGTTTTTTACGCACGAAAATCGGATAACCCCTTGAAATCCTTCGGTTGGCTTTCTGTCGGTCCAATTCCTCATGTGGGATTGGCGTGGAAATTATTGAATAAAATTCGATGCTTATGACGAAATTTTCCGTGGCTCCGATGATGGATTGGAGCGACCGTCACTGCCGGTCGCTGCACCGGGTGCTGTCGCGCCGGACGCTGCTGTATTCCGAGATGGTGACCAGCGGGGCGGTGCTGAACGGCGATCGCGAGAAGCTGCTGGGCTTCGACCCCGGCCAGCATCCGGTGGCGCTGCAACTGGGCGGATCCGAGCCCGCAGACCTGGCCGCCGCCGCCAGGATCGGCGAGGACTGGGGCTATGACGAGATCAATCTGAACGTCGGCTGCCCGTCCGACCGCGTGCAGAGCGGGCGGTTCGGAGCCTGCCTGATGCGCGAGCCGCAGCTGGTGGCGGACTGCATGGCGGCCATGGCGGCGGCGGTGTCCGTACCGGTGACCGTCAAGTGCCGGATCGGCGTCGACGACCAGGACCCGGAACAGAGCCTGTTCGAGCTGGTCGACCTGTCGGCCCAGGCCGGTGTCACCACCTTCGTGGTCCATGCGCGCAAGGCCTGGCTGAAGGGGCTGTCGCCGAAGGAAAACCGCGACGTGCCGCCGCTGGACTATCCGCTGGTCCACCGGCTGAAGCGCGAGCGCCCGGACCTGACGATCGTGATCAACGGCGGCATTCCTGACCTCGACGTGGCTTTGGCCCAGCTGGAGCACGTGGACGGGGCGATGCTGGGGCGGGCGGCCTACCATGAGCCGGGCCTGCTGGGGCAGGTCGACCGTCGGGTGTTCGGCGAGGACGTCGCCGATATCGATGCGTTCGAGGCGGTCGAGCTCTACAAGCCCTACATGGCCGCCCAGCTGGCGGCGGGCGTGCACCTGGCGGCGATGAGCCGTCACATGCTGGGTCTGTTCCACGGTTTGCCTGGCGCGCGCGCCTGGCGCCGCATCCTGACCGTCGACGGCGTGAAGGCCGGGGCGGGGCTGGAGGTGGTCGACCGCGCCCTGAGCGCCGTCCGCCAGGCGGTCGACGCGCGCGAGGCGCGGGCGCTGGACGCCGTCGCCAGCTAAGCCCCGGGAACAAGGGACGCGAGCGCACGGTTAACGATCCTCGAGGTCGGGGCGAAACCCTGATGCGAGGTCGCCACATGTTGCGTTCCATTCTGACCGCCGCGCTTCTCGCCGCCGCGGCCGTTCCGTCCCTGGCGCAGGCCCAGGACGGCCGTCTGGCCGTCGACGCCAATATCGGCACGCCCGGCCTGGGCGCCGAACTGCAGTACAAGCTCAATGACCATTTCGTCGTCCGGGGCGGCGGCGACTGGATGAACTTCGACCACGACCACACCTACAGCGGCGTCGACTATTCGGCGAAGCTGAAGACAGGCACGGCCGGCGCCTTCGTCGACTGGCACCCCGGCGGCGGTGGCTTCTTCCTGTCGGGCGGCGGCTATTTCGGCGAGCGCAAGGCGCGGCTGGACGGCCGGCCGACAGGGCCGACCCAGATCGGCGACCTGACGTTCACCCCCGAGCAGATCGGCACGATCCGCGGCGGCGTCGAGATGTCCAAGACCCAGCCGTTCCTGGGTCTGGGCTGGGACAACACCTTCACGCGCAATAGCCGCTGGGGCTTTCGGGTGCTGGGCGGGGTGTCGTTCAGCGACAAGCCCAAGGTCGACCTGACCGCCACAGACGGCACGCTGGCCGGCGATCCGCTCTTCCAGGCCGAGCTTCGGCGGGAGGAGGACGACGTCCGCGACGACGCCAAGGGCTTCAAGTACTTCCCGATCGTCCAGGTCGGGCTGAACTACCGGTTCTGATCCCGGCTCAGGAGCGCAGCACCAGGGCGCGCGGCGTAGCCTGGAAGCTGGACAGCCGGCCCAGATAGCTCATGCCCAGCAGCGAAGTCTCCAGACCCTTCTCCACCACCAGGGCCTCGACGTCGCGCACCTGGGCGCCGGCCACCGAGACGCTGGCCAACTTGACCGAGGCGGCGCGGGTCTGGCCCGAAGCGGTCACGACCTTGTAGCTGTAGTCCAGCGCCTTGGTGTCGATGCCCAGCCGCTTGGCGTCGGTCTGGCTGAGGGCGACGGCGGTGGCTCCGGTGTCGATCAGGAAGCGCACGGCGCGACCATCGACCTTGGCCTCGGCCCAGAAATGGCCGTCGGCCGCCTTGACGATCTGGGCGGCGCCGTCATCGGCGGTCGCCACGGCCGGGGCGGGGCCGCGCAGGTCCGGCTGGCGCAGGTCGTCCAGCGACACGACGGCCTTCGCCGCCCCGACCGCCGAGAGTGCGCCTACCATTGCGATGGCCGCGAACTTGAACATCGAAGTCACCCCGCCATACCGGCTTGCTGACCGTTTCTACGGCCGTTGCGGGGAGCATAGTCGCGAATGGGTTTTCAACCGGTGAATCGCGGCGTTCACAGTTCAGTAAAGTTAACAAATTGCCGGTCGAATGGAAAATTAAAAAGCTGTAATACTTATCAATGCTAACGTTACATTCGAGTAATGTGCAAGATGACTTCGATTTAACTTCAATTCAGCGCGGTGCGGCAGCATATGGTGTTCATCAAATCAGTGCTTGTTGAGGGAACAACGCCATGAAGAAGGTCATCATCGCCGCCGCCGTCGCGCTTTCCGCGTTGGCCGGGGCGGCCCAGGCCGCCGAAGTCAGCAACACCCAGTTCCTGCAAGCCGCCCGATGCCGCGGCCTGGCCGCCTCGGAAGGCTTGGGCAAGCTGGACACCGCCGGCATCGACGCGTTCCTCAAGCAGGAAACCGGCGCCCGCGAATTGCCGGTCCGCGTATCGGCCAACAACAAGATCTCGGGCGCGCAGAAGGAAGGCGACAAGGCCGACGGCGCCAAGAAGGAAAAGCTGCTGGCCGAACGTTCCGGGGCTTGCTCGGCGTGGCTGGGCGGCGCCGCGACCGGCGCGGCCATGAACACCGCGAACTAGGGACCGCCTAGCCCCGGCCGGCCATCGGGTCGGCCATCGGGTCAGGGCGGTGGGGCAGGGCGGCCATGATCGCCGACCGCTCCTCGTCGCTCAAGCGAGCCCAGCCGGCGATCTCCGGAAGGGTTCGCCGGCAACCCAGGCAGAAGCCGCTCCGCCCATCCACCGCGCACACCTTCACGCAGGGCGTGGCGATCGGACGGGGCGGGCGGGGCGCCGAATTCAGGGCGTCCTCGTCACGGGCTTTAGGGGGCGTGGCCGAGCTCATGTCCCGTATGTCGCCGTTCCAGGCGGACCGCGCAAGGGCGGCTCGCGGCGCGCGCCAGCACGTCGATCGCGTCTGTAACCTCTCTTCCAAGAACAAGGAGCCGTCATGCGTATTCTCGGTCTTACCATCGCCGCCGCGCTCGCCGCCTCGGCGGCCGCCCCGGCCTTCGCCGCCGATCGCGTCAGCGACAGTGAACTGGTGCGGGCTTCGCGCTGCCTTGGCCTGGCCCAGGCCGCCAACCTGGGGACGTCGGACGCGACGGCGTTGCAGGCCTTTGTCAAGACCCAGGGCCGCGGCCGCGATCCCTTGGTCCAGGACCGGGTCGAAGCCGCCGAGCGGTCCGCCAAGTCCCAGGCCGGCAAGGCCAAGGACGCCCTCAAGGCGTCGTTGATCGCCGAGCGCGACGGAGCCTGCAAGGCGCTGGTGGAGACGTCGTCGACCGCCTCGGTCGCAACGCCCGCCGGGGCCTGAAGCCCCCGACCGGATCGAAGCGGACTTTGCATCGGGCGCGGTCTGGCTTAAGCCCGCGGCCCATGACCGTTTCCTCGCCCGCCGCTTCGCCCTTCGACGACATCCGCCAACTGGCCGCCGACGCGCCGGCCGCTCCGGCCTCGACCTTCGAAGGCGGTGATCGTCTGGCCGAGATCTCCGCATGGCTGACGGCCTGGACCGGCAAGACGCCGCCGGTCGTGCTCCGCCCGGTCGTCGCCCTGTATGCCGGCGCGCGCCAGGGCGTGGGGCCGCGCGGCTACGCTCGCGAGCGCCTGGAAGCCGTGGCCGCCGGCGGGGCCAATGTCTGCCGCATCGCCGGCGTCCAGGGCGCAGGCCTGGAAGCCTTCGATCTGGCCATCGACCGTCCGACGCCCGACGCGGCCGCCAAGGCGTCGATGAGCGAGAAGGAATGCGCCGCGACCATGGCCTTCGGCATGGAGGCGCTGGCCAAGCAGCCCGACCTGCTGATCCCCGGCGTGATCGCCGCCGAGACCGACCGCGCCGCCGGCGCCATCGCCCTGGCCCTGGTCGGCGGCGAGGCTTCGGACTGGAGCGATGCGCCCGAACCGGTCGCCGCCGCCGTGACCCGCGCCGCCGGCGAGGACAACCTGTCCGACCCGCTGCAGGCCCTGCGCCAGCTGGGCGGTCGCGAAACCGCCGCCCTGGTCGGGGCGATCCTGGCCGCCCGGGTCCAGAAGATTCCCGTCCTGCTGGACGGCTACGCCGCCGCCGCCGCCGCGGCGGTGCTGCACGCGATCGATCCGGCCCTGATCGCCCACTGCCAGGCCAGCCATGTCGGGACCGCCAAGGGCCACGCCCGCCTGCTGGAGGCGTTGGGCAAGCGGCCGCTGATCAACCTGGACATCGCCGAGGAGGAGGGGGTCGGCGGCGTGACGGCCCTGGCCCTGGTGCGGCTGGCCTGCGAGGTTCGGTGACCCCCTGCGTCCTTCGAGGCTCGCCTTCGGCTCACACCTCAGGATGAGGACCACTTTCGCACTGAATTCCTCTTCCTGAGGCGCCCGCGCAGCGGGCCTCGAAGGGCGCATGGCCCGTCCGTTCCAGCGTCAACCTGAACATTGTTTACGTTGACGCTAAGGTCATCTTTCCAAACGCCCGTTCGAACTCTAAGGTGACTCCCGAAAAGCCAAAGACGGCCCCTTGAAGAGGGTCGGTTTCCGGGAGTCCGCCATGAACCTCGATTTCTCGCCCGAAGACGTCGCGTTCCGCGACGAGGTCCGCGCCTTCATCGCCGAGAACTACCCCGCCGGCCTGCGCGAGAAGCAGGAGGAGGGCGAGGAGATGGCCAAGGAGGATTTCCTGTCCTGGCACCGCGTCCTGGCCAAGAAGGGCTGGGTGGCGCCGGCCTGGCCGGAGAAGTACGGCGGCCCGGGCTGGACCTCGGTGCAGCGCTACATCTGGTCGGAAGAGACCGCCCGCGCCGACTGCGTGCCGATCCTGCCGTTCGGCATCAACATGGTCGGGCCGGTGATCTACACCTTCGCCACCCCCGAGCAGAAGGAACGCTTCCTGCCGCCCACCCTGTCGGGCGACATCTGGTGGGCCCAGGGCTATTCGGAGCCGGGCGCTGGGTCGGACCTGGCCAGCCTGAAGACCAAGGCCGAGCGTTTCACCGGCGACGACGGCAAGGAATACTACCTGGTCAACGGCCAGAAGACCTGGACCACCCTGGCCCAGCACGGCGACTGGATCTTCTGCCTGGTCCGCACCGACCCGAACGCCAAGATCCAGGAAGGCATCTCGTTCCTGCTGATCGACATGAAGTCGCCGGGCGTGACCGTGCGGCCGATCATCACCTTGGGTGGCGAGCACGAGGTCAACGAGGTCTGGCTGGAGAACGTCAAGGTGCCGGTCGAGAACCGCATCTACGAGGAGAACAAGGGCTGGACCTGCGCCAAGTTCCTGCTGGCCCACGAGCGTAGCGGCATCGCCGGCGTGGCCCGCTCCAAGCGCGGCATCGAGCGCATCCGCCAGATCGCCTCCACCGAGTTGGGCGACGACGGCCAGCCCCTGCTGGCCGACCCGGCCTTCAAGCGCAAGGTCGCCGACCTGGAGATCGACCTGACCGCGCTGGAATATACCGAGCTGCGCACCCTCGCCGGCGAGGCGGCGGGCAAGGGGCCGGGTCCGGAATCCTCGGTCCTGAAGATCAAGGGCACCGAGATCCAGCAGCGGATCACCGAACTGGTGCTGGAGGCGGCCGGCCACTATGGCGCGCCGTACTTCCGCGGCTTCCCGAACGACGGCGACAACGCCCACCCGATCGGTCCCGACTGGGCTCACCGCGCCGCCCCGACCTATTTCAACGTCCGCAAGACCTCGATCTACGGCGGCTCCAACGAGATCCAGCGCAACATCATCGCCAAGATGGTGCTGGGGCTTTGATGAAGGCCTGAGCATTTGCAGTTCCCCTCCCCCTTGCGGGGAGGGGGTAGGGGGTGGGGGTGTCAGCACGAACGCCAGGACCTTTGCACACATCCGAGCGGGCCGATCGAGCAGCCCGTCGAATGCGTCGCGAGCCGACCCTGGCCGAAAAGCTGTTCTGGAAGGCGTTGCGAAAGATCGAGATCCCTGGATCGCACTTTCGCCGCCAGTCTTCCCTGGGCCCCTACGTCGTGGACTTCGTCTGCCACCATCATCGTGTGATCATCGAGGTGGACGGTGGAATTCACGACTTGCCCCACGTGGCGTCCCGTGACGCCGACCGCCAATCCTGGCTTGAATCGCGTGGCTATACGGTCATCCGTATTCCAAACGAGTTGGCCATCTACGACCCGCATACCGCCGTCCAGCGCGTAATCTCGATCCTCGACGCTGGCTCCCCCACCCCCAACCCCTCCCCGCAAGGGGGAGGGGAGCGATAAGAGGAAACCTGGGATGGACTTCAACTTCACCGAAGAGCAGTCGATGGTTCGCGACACGGTCGCGAGCTTCCTGCAGGACAAGTACGACTTCGAGACCCGCCGCAAGATCGTGGCGTCCGAGAGCGGATGGCGCGCCGACTACTGGAAGGCCTTCGCCGAGGAGCTCGGCATCCTGGGCGCCTCGTTCAGCGAGGAACTGGGCGGCCTGGGCGGCGGCGCGATCGACAACATGATCATCATGGAGGAGTTCGGTAAGGCGCTGGTCATCGAGCCCTATCTGGGCACGGTGGTGATCGGCGGCGGCTTCATGAAGCACTCGGGCTACGCCGGCGCGGCGTCGGTGATCGAGGGCATCGTCGGCGGGACCACGACCATCGCCTTCGCCTATGCCGAGCCGCAGGCCCGCTACACCTGGCGCGACCTGAAGACCACGGCCAGGAAGGACGGCGCGGGCTATGTCCTGAACGGCCACAAGGCCGTGGTGGTTGGCGCGCCGTTCGCCAGCCACCTGGTGGTCACGGCCCGCACGGGCGGCGCGCAACGCGACGCCGGCGGGGTTTCGGTGTTCCTGATCGACAAGAGCCTGCCGGGCGTCGTCACCCGCGACTATCCCACGGTCGACGGCGGCCGCGCTTCGGAGGTCTATTTCGAGAACGTCTCGATCCCGGCCGACGCCCTGATCGGCGAAGAGGGCGGCGGCCTGCCGCTGGTCGACAAGGTGATCGACGAGGCCACGGCCGCCGTCGGGGCCGAGGCCGTGGGCGTGCTGCGCAAGCTGCACGAGGGCACGCTGGACTACGCCAAGCAGCGCAAGCAGTTCGGTACGGCCATCTCCAACTTCCAGGTGCTGCAGCATCGGATGGTCGACATGTTCATCGAGGTCGAGCAGGCCGTGTCGATGACCTACATGGCCACCATCAAGCTGGACGAGAGCGACGACGAGCGCGCCAAGGCCGTCTCGGCCGCCAAGGTCCGCATCGGCCGGGCCTGCAAGTTCGTGGGCCAGAACGCCATCCAGATCCACGGCGGCATGGGCATGACCGACGAGCTGGCCATCGGCCACTATTTCAAGCGCGCCTCGATCATCGAGGGCCTGTTCGGGTCGGTCGACCACCACCTGAAGCGCTACGAATCGCTGTCGTTCGGACCGGCGAGCAGCCAGGCGGCCTGACACCGTCTACGGACGAGGGACGCTCGAAGACGAAAGCGCCCGCGACACGCCGTCGCGGGCGCTTTTTTCTTGGCGGACAAAGGCTTTGCACGCCAAGGCGATCGGGTTCGTCCGTGTGCGGATTTCGTCAGGGTTCGGACTGTTCCTGTTGCGTCGAGCCTCCGTCGGCGCATGCTTGGTCTCGACGCGCTGACGGGAGACGCCGCCGATGAACGTATCGAGAATGAGCCACGCCATGCTGTCCTTCGCCCTGATGGGCGGGATGCTGGTCGGGGGAAGGCGCCCACCGAAGCCGCCCGTCGCCGAGCCCAAGCCGTCCGGCCGGAAATAGAGCTTGGCGCGGAACGTGGAGACCGGTTTCCGCAAGAGCGATGCGTAGGAAAAGATTTGGAGCAGAAAAAAGGGCGGCCGCGCTTGGCGGTCCGCCCCTGTCTCACGTTTGGAACAGCCGTGCTGGCTTACGACTTGGCGACCGTATTGCAGTCGGCAAGGCCGGCGGCGTCCAGGTCCTGGCCGCGATAGTTGAAGCTGACGATCGGGCCGAGCTCGGCGGCGACCTTGCGGCAGGCACGGCCGATCGGCAGCGACTTGACCTGAGGGGCGGCGCAGACGTCGCCGTTGCAGCGCCACATGGCGCCGTCCTGGATCAGGGTGGGCGCCTTGCTGGGCGCCTTCAGCTTGAGAACCGCGCCTTCGGCGGCGAAGGCGCTGGTCGCCATACCAGCAGTGGACAGGGCGGAGGCCGCGACCAGCGCGGTCATGAAGATACGCATGCTTGTTTCCTGTAATCCCCTAACGCCGACACTGGGAGGCCGGCTTCGGATACAATTGGTTGCGTTTTGCAACTAAGTCAACAAACGAACGTTTGACGCGGCGTCTTCACCGCCGGTTTCCGCCAGCCAGGCAAGCAGAGTCGGCGTGATGTCGGCCGCCTTCTCCGCCACCCGCCAGCAGTCCGCCAGGGAGGGTGGGGTCAGGCCCTGGTCGATGGTGTGGCGCAGCAGGGCGAACAGCGGGTCCCAGAAGCCGCCGGGATTGTGGAAGACGATCGGCTTGCGGTGCAGGTCCAGGCGCCGCCAGGACAGGAGTTCGATGATCTCCTCCAGGGTGCCGATGCCGCCGGGCAGCACCACGAAGGCGTCCGATCGCTCGAACATCATCATCTTGCGCTCATGCATCGAGGTGACGATCACCGTCTCGACGTCGTCGAACGGCTGCTCGCGGCCGCGCAGGAACTTGGGGATGATGCCCAGCACCCGTCCGCCGGCCGCATGGGCGCCCCGCGCGGTCGCGCCCATCAGCCCCACGCCGCCGCCGCCATAGACCAGTTTCAGGCCGGCCCTGGCGAAGTCGCCGCCGATCTGGAACGCCGCTTCCAGGAACGCCGGGTCGGCCGTGTTCGACGAGCCGCAATAGACGCAGACGGCCTTGGCGGCCGCGGCGGGCTCCGCGACGGCGGCTTGGCCGCTGGACAGGTCGGTCATCGTCGTCCACTCCAGAAAATAAACAGCGCGCCGGTCCTTGTCTCCAAGGGCGGCGCGCCGCACGTGAACAGCCAAGAAGCGGGCCGTCGGGGCGTCGTCGGCCGTTGGATACGCCATGATCAGGATTCGCGAGATCGGTTTCAAGTCGACCTGCGCCGTCGCGGTGCTGGCCCTGCTGGCGCTGGGCGCCTGCGGGCGCGACGACAAGGGTTGGCGGCGCGATCCGGCGACCGCCAAGATCGAGCAGGTTTCGTCGCGGGACAGCTATCTGAAGCCGCCCAGCCTGGTGTCGGCGGTCCGCCAGGGCGACGCCGTGGCGCTGTCGGGACAGGCCGAGCCCCTGGCCAGCGTGCGGCTGGGCGCGCCGACCGGCGAGGCACTGCTGGGCAAGGCCGATGCGGCGGGCGCCTGGCGGCTGGTGGCGCCCCTGGCCGCCGAACCCCGGCTCTACGGCCTGTCGATGACCATGGAGGGACGCACCGTCCAGGCCCAGGGCTATCTGATGGTCGCGCCCAGCGGGGCGGCGGTGCTGCTGCGGGCCGGGGCGGGCGCGGAGGTGATGGGCCAGAGCTCGCCGTCGCCCCGCATCCTGGCGATCGACTATGACCGCAGCGGCGGAGGCGTGATCTCCGGCGTCGGCGCGCCCGGCGCGGGTCTGGGCGTGCGCGTCGACCGTGTCACACGGGGCGAGGGCAAGGTCGGCGAGGACGGCCGTTTCTCGATCTCGCTCGACCAGCCGCTGGCCGGTGGAACCCACGTGATCCAGGTCGCGGGCGAGGGCGGCGAGCAGCAGGTGGTCGTCGACGTCGCTCCGCCCACGCCGCCCCGGGGCGGACCGGCGTCCTCGACCCTGACCGCCGCGGGCTGGCGCGTTGACTGGATGACCCCGGGCGGCGGCGTGCAGAGCACCCAATTGCTGGGCGCGGCCCGATGAGGGGCATGGCGTCGCGATCCGGAGCCGTGGCTGGCGCGGTGGCGCCTCCTGAGGTCAAAGCCAACGGCTGGAAGGCCCTGGCCGACCTGTTCAGCCTGGTGATGCGTTCCAAGGCGCCCGGACTGCGCTGGCGCGTCACCTTGGCCCTGGTCTTCACCTTCGCCGGCAAGTTCCTGGGCGTGATCGCGCCCCTGCTGCTGGGCAAGGCGGTCAATGCGCTGAGCGCCGGGCAGGGGGCGGCGGTGCAGGTCGGCCTGACCTTCGCCGCCCTGGCCGGCGGCTGGGCGCTGATCCGCTTCATCGCCGCCGTCGCGCCCCAGGCGCGCGACGCCGTGTTCACGCCCGTCGCCCAGGCGGCCCAGACCCGCGCGGCCGTCGAGACCTTCGCCCACGCCCTGTCGCTGTCGATCGACTTCCACCAGACCAAGCGCACGGGCTCGCTGTCTCGGGTGATCGACCGGGGCGCGCGGTCGATGGATTTCCTGCTGCGCGGCCTGGTGTTCAACATCGCGCCGACGGCGGTCGAGCTGGTCATGGCCGCCATCGTGCTGGCCAAGGCCTATGACTGGCGCTTCGCCCTGACGGCGGTGGTCACCGTCGTGATCTATGGCGTGGTGACCTTCGCCATCTCGGATTGGCGGATCGGCCATCGGCGGGTGATGAACGAGGCCGACGCCGAAGCCGCCGGGCGCGCTGTCGACGCGCTGCTGAACTACGAGACGGTCAAGGCCTTCGGGGCCGAGGAGCGGGCGGTCGGCGGCTACGACGCCGCCCTGACGGCCTATGGCGCGGCCAATATCAAGGCGACCAACTCCCTGACCCTGCTCAACAGCGTGCAGTCGGCGGTGATGAGCCTGGGGCTGGGCGTGATGGCGATCCTGGCCGGGGGCGAGGCGGCCGCGGGCCGGATCGGCCCTGGCGACGTCACCGCCGCCGTGCTGATCCTGGTCAACCTGTACGGTCCGCTGAACATCCTGGGCTTCGCCTATCGCGAGATCCGCCAGTCCTTCATCGACATGGAGGCCATGCTCGACCTGCGCCGGGCCCAGCCGGACGTGGCCGACGCCGCGGACGCCGTCGACCTGCCGCCGCCCGCCGACCGGCGGGGCGGGGCGGTGGCCTTCGAGGGCGTGTCGTTCCGCCACGGCGCGCGGTCGGAAGGCCTGCAGGCCGTGACGTTCGCCGCCCTGCCGGGGACCACCGTCGCCATCGTCGGCCCCTCGGGCGCGGGCAAGACCACCCTGGTGCGTCTGGCCCTGCGGATGATCGACCCCCAGGCTGGCCGGGTCACCCTGGACGGCCACGACCTGAAGGCGCTGAAACAAGCCTCGCTGCGCCGGGCCGTCGCCCTGGTGCCGCAGGACGTGGCGCTGTTCAACGACACCCTGATGGCCAACATCGCCTTCGCGCGTCCGGACGCCTCGGAGGTGGACGTCTGGGCCGCGGCCGAGGCGGCGGAACTGGGCGAGTTCATCCGCAACCTGCCCGAGGCCATGGAGACCAAGGTCGGCGAGCGCGGGCTGAAGCTGTCGGGCGGCGAGCGCCAGCGCGTGGGCATCGCCCGGGCGCTGCTGGCCGACCCCCGCGTGCTGATCCTGGACGAGGCGACCAGCGCCCTGGACAGCCGCACCGAGGCGGCCATCCAGGCCACCCTGCGCAAGGCCCGGGCCGGCCGCACGACCCTGGTAGTGGCCCACCGCCTGTCGACCATCGCCGACGCCGACGAGATCATCGTGCTGCGCCGGGGAAAGGTCGTGGAGCGCGGCGCCCACGCGGCGCTTTTGGAGGCCGGCGGCGAATACGCGGCGTTGTGGCGGCGGCAGACTCGGGAGAAACCTGTGGAAGCGGGGGCGGTCGTCGATTGATATCCGAAAACCGCCATTGTAGAACGAATGTAGAACATCAACGGCGATGACTGTCATGCTGACGCGAAAGATCGATCGGGCCCTGGACGCGATGGCCGCCTGCAAGGACCGGGTGCCGGCCCTGCGCGAGATCTACCGCGCCGACAGCCCCGAGGGCCTGGCCCTGGGCCATCTGATGGAAGCCGTCGAGCGCGCCCAGCAGGCGCTGCAAGGCCCGACCGCGCGGGC
Organism: Caulobacter sp. Root1472; assembly: GCF_001426985.1. Classification (NCBI taxonomy): domain Bacteria; kingdom Pseudomonadati; phylum Pseudomonadota; class Alphaproteobacteria; order Caulobacterales; family Caulobacteraceae; genus Caulobacter; species Caulobacter sp. Root1472. The sequence continues at coordinate 383,707 of NZ_LMFX01000012.1, forward strand.
CGGCGAATAGGCCTTCAGGACCGTTCCCGCCGATAAATGTGGGGTGCGGCGGCGGAGGGCGGCTATATCCTGCGCCACGCCGACCCGATCCCAGGAGCCGCCATGCGCTATCTGCACACCATGGTCCGCGTGAAGGACCTCGACGCCTCGCTGCGGTTCTATTGCCAAGGCCTGGGCCTGACCGAGATGTACCGGACGGAGAACGACAGGGGCCGCTTCACCCTGGTGTTCCTGGCCGCGCCGGAGGATGTTGAACTGGCCCGGGAGCGCAAGGCGCCGTTGGTCGAGCTGACCTACAACTGGGATCCCGAGGACTATCAGGGCGGGCGCAATTTCGGCCATCTGGCCTACCGGGTCGACGACATCTACGAAACCTGCCAGCGGCTGATGGACATGGGCGTGACGATCAACCGCCCGCCGCGCGACGGCCACATGGCCTTCGTCCGTTCGCCAGACAACATCTCGATCGAGCTGCTGCAGGACGGCAGCCTGGAACCGGCCGAGCCATGGGTTTCGATGCCCAACACGGGGGCTTGGTAGCGGGGTAGCGGGCCGACGATCGCTTCGCTCGCGAAGGTCTCGCGGTTCGCCTGGATCCCCAACAAGCGCTCAGCGTTTTCCGGGAGGGAAACTCACAGAGTGTCGGGACCTTCGAGTTCGCCGGTCAGACCAGCTTCACCCTGGGCTCGGGGGGCTGGTACGCCGCCGCCAGGGCTTCCAGGCGGACGGCTGGGTCGTCGATGATCGCCAGCCAGGCCAGGCGCGCCAGTTCCTGCCGATAATCGGCGGCATAGCCGACCGAAAACGGAGAGGGCGTGCTGCCGGGCGGTTCGGCGGCTTTGGCGTTGACCAGCTTCTGTCGGGCCAGGACGGCGGGCCGATCGATCAGGATCTCGCCTTCGCCGCCCGCCACCCAGCCGTCGACCAGGGCGCAGGCGGCCACGGCGTGAAAGACCATGACGGGCAGGGTGCGTTTCTGCGGCGCCGGCTCGGCCGCCATGGTCGGCTTGGCGGCGTTGGCCGGGCTGGTGATGTGGAAGGCCAGGGCGTTGGCGCCGCGCTGCAAGACGGTCTTCCAGTGATCGTTGGTCGCGCTCATGGTTAAGCCTGTATCCGCTACGCGCCGCGTGGTGAAGTCCCAACGCGGCAATTGGCGCGGCGGATACAGGCTTGAGGTCAAATCCCGTGTCGGCCTATTCGGCCGCGGCCGGGACGGGCGTCCTCAAGGCGGGATAGTCGGTATAGCCGCGACCGTCGCCGCCGTAGAAGGTCGACGGGTCCGGATCGTTCAGCGGCGCGCCGACGCGCAGGCGCTCCACCAGGTCTGGATTGGCGATATACGCCTTGCCGAACGCCACGGCGTCGGCCTTGCCGGCGTCCAGGGCCGCTTGGGCGGTGGCGGCGGTGAACTTCTCGTTGACGATGTAGACGCCCCCGAACGCCTTCTTCAGGTCGGCGGCCAGGCTGTCGGGGCCGTCATATTCGCGGGCGCACAGGAAGGCGACGCCGCGCTGGCCCAGTTCCCTGGCCACGTAGCCGAAGGTGGCGGCCAGGTTGCTGTCGCCCATGGAGTGGCTGTCGGCGCGCGGCGCCAGGTGCATGCCGACCCGGCCGGGGCCGAACACTGAGGCGGCGGCGTCGGCGACCTCCAGCATCAGCCGGGCGCGGTTCTCGATCGAGCCGCCGTAGCGGTCGGTCCGCTGGTTGGAGCCGTCCTGCAGGAACTGGTCGATCAGGTAGCCGTTGGCGCCGTGGATCTCGACCCCGTCGAAGCCGGCGGCCTTGGCGTTTTCGGCCCCCTTGCGGAAGGCCTCGACCACGCCGACCACCTCGTCGGTCGTCAGGGGGCGGGGCGTGGGGTAGGGGCGTTCAGGACGCAGCAGGCTGACATGGCCCTTGGCCGCGATGGCGCTGGGGCCGACCGGAAGCTCGCCGCCGTGGAACGACGGATCGGACACCCGGCCCACGTGCCAGATCTGCATGAAGATGCGGCCGCCCTTGTCGTGCACGGCCTTGGTGACCTGCTTCCAGCCTTCGACCTGCGCCTGGGACCAGATGCCCGGCACGCCCTGGTAGCCGACGCCCTGCGGCGTGACCGGTACGCCTTCGGTGATCAGCAGGCCGGCCGAGGCCCGCTGGGCGTAGTAGTCGGCCATCAGGGCGTTGGGGATCTGGGTGGGCCCGGCCCGCAGGCGGGTCAGCGGCGCCATGACGACGCGGTTGGGCAGCTCAAGATCGCCAAGACGAAGCGGATCGAACAGAGTGGGCATGAAACAGTCCCTGCAGCGTTTTGCCGACCCCACGTCGGCGCCTCGCATATCTGGTCCTCCGCGCCGCTATCGCAACTGCCACAGGCTCTGATTTTATTCTGGCGGCCGCCGCAGGGAATCTGCGAGGCGGCGCGGGGGAACGGGCCCGCTCCCCGGTCGTTGCTTGGGACCAGACTTGAGACGGAGACTCGCCATGGCCCAACCCGACGTCACCAACGGCGACGAGACCGACGACGCCTACGATCCTTCGACGGTCGAGGCCAACCGCAACATCCAGCAGGGCGGCGGCGTGGGCGCCCGCGACCTGGCCCGGCAGGACGAGCCGGCCGAGATCGTCACGCCCGACGGCGACGACAGCGACGATGACGCGCCGGTCGAGGCGTTGGGAACCGCCCATCCGAAGACCTGAGCGCCGTCGCGAAGGACGGCGGCGGCGGAGACCGTCGGCCGGCCCGCTCGCCTATTTCGGCGCCACCTTGACCAGCACCACGTCGTTGGCCCGCATCGTCACCGCTACGCTGGCCGCGCCCGATTTGCCGACGGTCAGGGCCCGGGTCTCGGGCTTGTCCACGGTCAGGGCGTTCAGGTCCCTTACCTGCTGGTCGGTCAGCGTCTTGGGCGAGCCCAGTTCCAGATAGGCCGTGTGGGCGTCGTTGGCCTTGAAGCCGGTGCGGAAGATCTGGACGTCGTAGCGGCCGGGCTTGAGGCCCTTCAGGTCGAGGCTGACCGGCTCGATGTCATGGGTGGGCTGGACCTTGGTGTAGTAGGGCCGGTTGCTGACCGCCTGCACGGGCTGGCGGAAGGCCCAGACCAGCGCCTGAACGCCGCCCTTGTCGGCGGTGACCCAGCTTTCCGCATCGGTGACCTTGACGGCCTTGTCGCCCAGCTGGTTCAGGTACTTGTAGGCGAACCAGGCCGGCTTGCGGATCCCTTGCGGGTTCATCAGGCCAAAGCCGCCCTCGAACGGCGCGGTGGGCGCGCCCGGCTCCTCGAACAGATCGCTGTAGGTCCAGTAACTCATGCCCTGCAGCAGGCCTTCGCTGGCCTTCAGTTTGGACAGAATGTAGGGCGCGCTGACATAGGAATCGTGCACCGGGTCGCGCGGCGTATAGCTGGTGCTCCATTCAGTGAAATAGAGCGGAAGGCCGGGCTTGAACGAAGCCTCGATCTCCTTTCGCACCCGGCGCACGTCGCCGACGATGGCGTCCGGCGAGGGCGACAGCTTGGTGTCCTGCTGGCCCTTCTCGTCCAGGAAGCCGCCGTCGACGCCGTAGGTGTGGGTGGTGACGAAGTCGACTCCCGCGCCCGAGGTCTGGACGTGGCTCAGGAATTCGGGCGTCCAGGCCGCGCCGGCGGTCGAGGGGCCGCCGACCTTCAGGGCCGGGTCGATCGCCTTGATGGTCCGGGCGGTGTTGTCATAGAGCTCGAAATAGGCCTTCTGGTCGGCCTTTTCCCAGAAGCCGTCGAGGTTGGGCTCGTTCCAGACCTCGAAATACCAGGACCGCACCTCGGCCTCGCCGTAGCGCTGCTGGCAGTGTCGCACGAAAGCGTCGACCAGGGCCGCCCACTGCTTGGGATCGGGATGCGAGGTGTTGCCTTTCCAGTAGAAGACCGTCTGTTCCGAGGTCTTCATCGCGTCGGGGGTGAAGCCCAGCTCGACGAACGGCTTGACGCCCATCTTCAGCAGGCGGTCGTACAGCTGGTCGATCTTGGTCCAGTCATAGACCGGCTTGCCGTCGACGACGCGATAGGTGCCCAGCACGTCGTGGAAGATGGCGTGGAAGCGGACATAGCGGAACCCGAGCTCGTCGCGGGCGATCTTCAACTGGCCCAGGCTGTCGTCGCGCAGCAGGGTGCCGGGATAGTCCGAGCCGACCGACAGGTCGTAGAAGTGGTCGCGCGGCGTGGTCGGGGCCTTGGCGTCGACGGCGATGTGGCGGACGGCCGGCTTGCCCTGGGCCAGGGCGGATCCCGCCAAAAGGCTGGCCATGGCCGAGGCCAGGATCGCGCTGCGGAGCAAGGTCCTGGTGAGGGTGGGGGTCATGGCGGCTGGTCCTTCCTGCAGTGGCCCGCCCTCGTGGATGGGGCGATGTCAGTGGGACCGGTACCATTATTCGGAGGGCGCCGTATAGCCCGTTCGAAAATCGGCCGGGAAGGGTGTGATCATGCGCGACGGCCGTGCTTCCGCGAACCGTTCGCAATGAAACGCGCGTCGGCCGGCCGATCGCCGGCAAAAACTCGGCGTCCGACCCTTTCGTCGCGCGGCCAGCTGAGCTAACCACGGCGCTCTATCTGGAAGGCTAAGATCATGACCAAGAAACCCGACGGCACGTGGGACAAGTCGCAACTCCCCAGCCGGCATGTAACCGAAGGGCCGGCCCGCGCGCCGCACCGCTCGTATTACTACGCCATGGGCCTTGGCACCCGCGAGATCGCCCAACCGTTCGTGGGCGTGGCCTCGTGCTGGAACGAAGCGGCCCCCTGCAACACCGCCCTGATGCGCCAGGCCAACGCCGTGGCCAAGGGCGTCAAGGCGGCCGGCGGCACGCCGCGCGAGTTCTGCACCATCACCGTGACCGACGGCATCGCCATGGGCCACGAGGGCATGCGCAGCTCGCTGGTCAGCCGCGACGTGATCGCCGACTCGGTCGAGTTGACCATGCGCGGCCACGGCTATGACGCCCTGGTCGGCGTCGCCGGCTGCGACAAGAGCCTGCCGGGCATGATGATGGCCATGCTGCGTCTGAACGTGCCCTCGGTGTTCCTGTACGGCGGCTCGATTCTGCCCGGCCGCTTCCAGGGCCGCGACATCACCGTGATGGACGTGTTCGAGGGCGTCGGCGCCCACGCGGCCGGGACCATGGACGCCAAGACCCTGTGCGAGCTGGAGCAGCACGCCTGTCCGTCGGACGGGGCCTGCGGCGGCCAGTTCACCGCCAACACCATGGCCTGCGTGTCCGAGGCCATCGGCCTGGCCTTGCCGCTGTCGTCGGCCCTGCCGGCCCCGTACCTGGACCGCGACCAGTACGCCGTGGCCTCGGGCGAGGCGGTGATGCGGCTGATCGAGCAGAACATCCGTCCGCGCGACATCTGCACCCGCAAGGCGTTCGAGAACGCCGCCGTGGTCGTCGCCGCGACCGGCGGCTCGACCAACGGCGCCCTGCACCTGCCGGCCATGGCCCACGAGTGCGGCATCGAGTTCACCCTCAAGGACGTGGCCGAGATCGCCGCCCGCACGCCCTATATCGCTGACCTCAAGCCCGGCGGCCGCTACGTGGCCAAGGACATGGGCGAGGCCGGCGGCGTGCCGATGCTGCTGCGCACCCTGCTGGACGCCGGCCTGCTGCACGGCGACTGCATGACCGTGACCGGCAAAACCCTGGCCGAGAACCTGGCCGACGTGGTCTGGCGCGACGACCAGGACGTTATCCGCCCGGTCTCCAACCCGCTGTCGCCGACCGGCGGCGTGGTCGGCCTGTGGGGCTCGCTGGCCCCCGACGGCGGCATCGTCAAGGTGGCCGGCCTCAAGCACCAGGTGCACCGCGGCCCGGCCCGGGTGTTCGACGGCGAGGCGGCCTGCTTCGAGGCGGTGTCGAACCGCGACTACAAGGAAGGCGACGTCCTGGTCATCCGCTACGAAGGCCCCAAGGGCGGGCCGGGCATGCGCGAGATGCTGTCGACCACCGCCGCCATCTACGGCCAGGGCGTGGAGAACATCGCCCTGATCACCGACGGCCGCTTCTCGGGCGCCACGCGCGGCCTGTGCATCGGCCACGTGGGTCCGGAAGCCGCCGTGGGCGGGCCGATCGCCCTGGTCAAGGACGGCGACATCATCAGCATCGACGCCACCCAGGGCACGATCGACCTGGAGGTCGACCCGATCGAGCTGGAGAACCGCCGCCGGCACTGGCAGCCGCGCGGGCACGACTACAACAGCGGCGCGATCTGGAAGTTCGCCCAGTTGGTGGGGCCGGCCTATCTGGGCGCGACCACCCATCCGGGCGCGGCGAAGGAAACCCACGTCTACGCGGATATCTGAAGGCCTATCCCGCCGCGCTGATCCGCGCGAGGGTCATCGAGGAGATCTGGCGGAAGGTCTCCTCGCCGGCCAGTCGGGCAGACGCCTCGTGCTGGAGCCGGTCACCGTCCACCCTGAACAGGGTCCGGCCGACGCCGCGTGGGGTGGTCTTCTCCAGGATCAGCTGATCACCCTCCCACCTGCCGCGGGCCGGCGCGATGGGCGGGAATCCATAGGTGTCGAACCAGAACCAGATCGCATCCAGGCGCTCAGGGTCGATCGTAAGGACGCCATGGCCATGAAAGCGATGCCCGCCGGGGCGTTCCTCGGCGTAGTCGCCGATCAGGCTTATGTCGTCGGGATCCATCCTGAATGTCCAGCGGCCTGAGGTCGGGCCGTCTGGCCCGAACGGATTGGGATGGACCTTGCCAGCGCCGTCCCAGATCCCGACCAGGCGGCGAAGTTGGCTCCGCGCTTCGACAAGCGATTCCATCATCTGACTCTCCGGCGGACTCATGCCGGGTCGCTTTGAACCGCCCGCGCCGGCGTTTCAATCCTTGCTCTTGCCGCGCCGCTCGACCTCGCGGTTGAAGCGATATTCCAGGAAGGCCTCGAACTCGCTGGGCGGGACGATCCGCCGAGCCATGTCCAGGGGGCCTGGGGGACGATCGTAGGCTACGCGATGGGGCCGGGGAGCGGCCGGCGCGGCGACGGGCGTGAGCTCGGCGTCGACTTCGGCGAGGCTGGCCGCGCGCTCGGCGTCACTGACCTGCCCGTCATGATCGGTGTCGGCGAGGTCAAGCCTGAGGCGCGGGACCTGCTGGGCGAAGGCCAGGGCTGGCGCCAGCAGGGCTGCGCCGAGCGCCAGGACTGCAAGGGGACGCGAAACGGACATCCGAATCTCCCAGGGCATGAAAGCGGCGCCCAGCGCCGCCCCGGCCTACTTCTTGATCTTCTTGAAATCCTTGTAGAACAGGTCTTCCGGCGGCCGGTCCTCAGGGGCCGGAGCGCGGAAGTCGTTGGGCCGCAGCAGGCCCTGGTCGAACATCGTGCGGCGCTGCTCCACCGCCGCCGCTGCGCGGGCCGGGGCGCCGAGCCTGACGGGGACAATGGCGCCGCGGTCACGGTCCAGCCAGGCCGCGGCCTCCTCGGTGCTGACCACGCCGTCGCGATCGGTGTCGGCCGGCGTCAACGCCAACGGCCGGGGCGCAGCCAGGGCCGGCGTGGCGCAACAGACGGCGAGGGCGGCGGCGAGAACCAGGCGCATCGATCGGGACTCCGCAACACCCGCGAGACGAGCAGGCAAGGCATTTGGGCGATCAAACGCGCGAGGAGTCAACGGGATCAATCGTCCAGGTCGAACGGCAGCTCGTCCTGGTCGTCCCTGGGCGGACGCGCCGCCTTGGAGACCGGCTTGTAGGTCTTTTCGAGGGTCAGCGGCGGGGCGTCGTCGAGGTCCTCGTCCGCCTCCCAGGGCGCCTCCACCGGATCGGCGGTGGTGTCGATCTCGTCGAACAGCGGGGCGGTGGCGGCTGGACGAGCCTGCGGCGCGGCGCTGACGGCCTCCAGGGCCGGGGTGTAGGGCTGCGGCGCGCGGGCGACCTGCGGCTCGACCACCGGCGGACGGGCCTGGATGGCCGGCTCGGACGATGGCGCGGCCTTGGCCTTCGGAGCCAGCGGGCGGCGAACGATGGCGTCGGCGCGCAGCAGCCAGCGGTTGGCTTCCTGGATGGCGTTGGCGGGCGAGCGGCTCTCGCGGTGCTGCTGGTCGCTCTCCAGCCACAGGTCCAGCTCGAAGTCGGGATGGCGCGGATCGTCGAAGATCAGCTTCAGGGTGACCTGGGCGGCCTGCTGGACGATCTGGTCGATGGCCCGGCGCGGCTCGCCGCGGAAAACCCGGCCGATCACCTGGCCGTCGACCGACAGCTCCGCCCCCATCAGTTCGTCGATGCGGTAGATCAGGCACCAGGCGCCGCTGTCCCAGGCGACGGCGGCCTGGTTGGTGGTGAAGTTGAAGCCCGCGCCCCGGCCGCGTCCCTTGGCGACGATCACGGTCTCCGGCGCGCCCTTGAGCACATGGCGCAGGGCGCGGCGGATCCGGCGCTCCTCGTCCATGAACCAGATGGCGGCGCTGCCCACGAAGGTCACCGCGGACGCCGACAGGGTCACGAGCAGCAAAAGACGCCAGAGTTCGCTCATGGGATCAGGCTAGCGGGAGTCCCGGTTTACGAACAGTCGCCGTTTCAGAGCGACAGTTCGGCCACCACGGGAACGTGATCGGAGGGCTTTTCCTTGTCCCGCTCGTCGCGATGGATGACCACCCCGGCCAGATGGTCGGCGGCCTGGGGCGACAGCAGCAGGTGGTCGATGCGGATGCCCAGGTTTCGCGGCCAGGCCCCGGCCTGGTAATCCCAGAAGGTGTAGCCGCCCGGCGCGCCGTCGGCCTGCATGTAGGCGTCGGTGAAGCCCAGGTTCCTCAGCGCCCGGAACGCGGCCCGGCTCTCGGGCTGGAACAGGGCGTCGCCCAGCCAGGCCTCGGGATTGGCCACATCCTCGGCTTCGGGGATGACATTGTAGTCGCCGGCGATGATCAGCGGCTCTTCCAGGGCCAACAGGCCCTGGGCGTGGGCGTGAAGCCGCTTCATCCAGGCCAGCTTGTAGGCGAACTTCTCGGTTCCGATCGGATTGCCGTTGGGCAGGTAGATGCCCACCATCCGCAGCGGGGTGGGGGCGGCGATCACCGCCTCGATATAGCGCGCCTGTTCGTCGACCTCGTCGTCATGCAGGAAGGGCAGGCCGCGCCGGACGTCCTCGAGCGGGAACTTCGAGAGCATCGCCACGCCGTTGTAGGTCTTCTGGCCATGGACGGCGACGTTGTAGCCCAGGCGCTCGAAGGCCTCGGTCGGGAACTTCTCGTCCAGGCATTTGATCTCCTGCAGCACGGCCACGTCGGGCGCGGCCGATTCGAACCACTCCAGGACTCGTTCCAGGCGGGCGTTGACGGAATTGACGTTCCAGGTGGCGATGCGCATCGAGGGCTCCAGTCGGCGGCGGGAGGCTAGGGCGCATGGGGAACGGGCTCAAGTCGCGGCTTTGGATTTGGTGAGGTCGGGCGCCCTGCGTCCTTCGAGGCCCGCTGCGCGGGCGCCTCAGGATGAGGAGCTTTGGTGCTCTGAATCCCTCATCCTGACGTGCGAGGCGCAGCCGAGCCTCGAAGGACGCAGGGCGCCTCAGATCGAGAAGCTGACGCCGCAGCCGCAGCTGGACTTGGCGTTGGGGTTGCGCACGCGGAACTCGGCGCCCGCCAGTTCGTCGACGAAGTCGATCTCCGAGCCCTTGAGCAGGGCCAGGGAGATCACGTCGACCAGGGCCGCGGCCCCGTCGCGCTCGACCTTCAGGTCGTCGGGCTGGGCGCTGTCGACCAGATCGAAGCGATACTGGAAGCCCGAGCAGCCGCCGCCATCGACGGCGACGCGCAGCATCACCGGATGGCCCTCGGCCTCCGAGATCGTATGCAGCCGGCGGGCGGCGTTGGGAGAAAGCGTTACGGCTGTGTCGGTCATGGCTGTGGAAAATCCATACTTCGCCTATATGAGGGCGTGCGCGCCCCAGGGAAAGGGGCGATCAGCAAAGGCCTTCCATGTCGTCGTCTCCCTTCTTCGTCCAGCGCGCCCCCTATGCCGAGGACCCGGCCAGGTCCCTGGGCCGCCGCTTCCCCGAAGACGAGAGCCGCACGCGCACGCCGTTCGCCCGCGACCGCGACCGCATCATCCACACCTCGGCCTTTCGGCGGCTGAAGGAAAAGACCCAGGTGTTCGTCGCCCACGAGGGCGACAACTTCCGCACCCGCCTGACCCATTCGCTGGAGGTGGCCCAGGTGGCGCGTTCGCTGGCGACCGCGCTTGGGTTGGACAGCGACCTGGCCGAGACCATCGCCCTGGGGCACGACATCGGCCACCCGCCGTTCGGCCACGCTGGCGAAGACGAGCTGCAGTCGTGCATGAAGGCGTACGGCGGCTTCGACCATAACGTCCAGACCTTCCGCGTCGTCACCGAGCTGGAGCGCCGCTATCCGGACTTCAGCGGCCTGAACCTGACCTGGGAGACGCTGGAGGGGATCATCAAGCACAACGGCCCGGTGACCGAAAAGCTGGGCAAGCCGTCGTGGAAGGCGATCTCCAAGTACGACAGCGAGTACAAGCTGGGCCTGAACACCTGGGCGTCGGCCGAGGCCCAGGTCGCGGCCCTGGCCGACGACATCGCCTACAACAACCACGACATCGACGACGGGGTCGAGGCGGGGCTGTTCACCCTGGACGAGCTGATGGACGTGCCGCTGATCGGCCCGATCCTGGTCGCCGTCCGCAGCGAGCGCCCGGACCTGGACCCGCGCCTGACCCGGCTGGAAGCCGTGCGGCGGATGATCGGCGCCATGGTCGACGACGTGATGGGCGAGACCCTGCAGCGCGCCGCCGCCACTGGCGTGCAGTCGGCGCAGGACGTCCGCGCCCTGGATCACGCCCTGGTCGCCTTCTCGCCGGACATGGCCGAGGACCTGGCCCGGCTGCGTCAGTTCCTGCACACCCGCATGTACCGCCACTGGCGCGTCAACCGGACGCGCAGCCAGGCGCGCCGCATTCTCGCCGAGATGTTCAACCTCTTCTTGGCCGAGCCCGACGTCCTGCCGTCGGAATGGTTCGCCCGGTCGCAGAACCGCGACGAGGCCGGCCGTGCGCGCGTGGTCTGCGACTACATCGCGGGCATGACCGATCGGTTCGCCATCGAGGAACATCGCAAGCTGTTCCAGCTGGATGTCTGGAACTAGCCCGCGCGAAAGCGGAGCGGCGATGTTCACGGGTAGTTCTGGGCGGGCCCGGGCTCCGATAAACTAGGTCGGCGCGCGTCCGATTCGCTGTGAGCGATCCCGCGCGCATGGAAGTCTGGAGCCTCGACGCGAATGTCCGATCCCCACCGCGGCGCCTATACGCCGCCCACCGATGCGCCGCTCTCGTTCGACGCGCGTCAGCCGGTTCGCGGCTCGCGGCCCTTGCCCATGACCCTGATCATCAGCGCGGTGGTCCTGGCCACCCTGGTGGTCGCGGTGCTGTTGATCTATCGCGGCGGCGTGCGCGGCCCCAACGAGCCGCCGCGCACGGTGGGCGAGCCTGTCGCTCAAGTGAAGGCCCCGCCGCCGGCCGACGCCGCCCAACCGGCTGACCCGGCCTCCGGCCTGCAGATCTACAAGAGCGAGACCCCCGAGGCCTCGCCGACCTTCGCCGCCCAGCCGGAAGCGCCGATGGCCCGTCCCACGCCGCCGCCCAGCGCGCCGGTCCAGACCGCCACCCTGCAGCCCGCCAAGCCGGCGCCGGCCGGTCCCGCCGCACCGGTCTCGGCCGCCCCGGCCACCAAGCCCGCCGCCAAGCCGGCCCAGACCATCGAAGGCCTGGCCACCGCCGCGGTCTCGCCGCGCGCCACCGCGCCGGCCGCGACCAAACCGGCCGCCGCGCCGGTCCCCGCCGCCTCGGCCGGCGGCCCGGCCAGCGTGCAGATCGGCGCCCTGTCCTCCACCGCCCTGGCCGACAAGGCCTGGTCTGACGCCGCCCGCATCGCGCCGGGTCTAGCGGCGGGCAAGGGCAAGCGGGTCGAGGCGATCGACAAGAACGGCACGACCCTCTACCGCACGGCCGTCACCGGCTTCGCCAGCCGCGCCGAGGCCAAGGCCTTCTGCGACGCCCTGAGCGCCGCCGGCAAGTCCTGCTTCGTGAAATAGAGGGGCAGGGCGCATGGCCAGCATCTCCGCCGCCATCCTCGGCTGCGCCGGGACCACCCTGACGGCGGAAGAGGTCGCGTTCTTCCGCGACGTGAAGCCGTGGGGCTTCATCCTGTTCAAGCGCAACATCGCCGATCCCAATCAGGTCCGGGCCCTGACGGCGGCGTTGCGGGCGACGGTCGGACGCGCCGACGCGCCGATCCTGATCGACCAGGAGGGCGGCCGCGTCGCCCGCCTGGGCGCGCCCCACTGGAAGACCTACCCGCCCGGCCGCGCCTATGGCGAACTGGTGGCCAACGACCCGCTGGTCGCCCGCGAGATCACCCGCCTAGGCGCGCGGCTGATCGCCCACGACCTGCTGGATCTCGGCATCAACGTCGACTGCGTGCCGGTGCTGGACGTGCCCGATCCGCAGGGTCACGAGATCATCGGCGACCGCGCCTATGGCGACACGCCGCAGCAGGTGGCGACCCTGGGCCGCGCGGCGGCCGAGGGCCTGCTGGCCGGCGGCGTTCTGCCGATCATCAAGCACATCCCCGGTCACGGCCGCGCCATGAGCGACAGCCACCTGGAACTGCCGGTGGTCAAGGCCAAGCTGGCCGAGCTGGACGCCCGCGACTTCGCGCCGTTCCGCGTGCTGTCGGACATGCCGATGGCGATGACCGCCCACGTCGTCTATACGGCCATCGACCGGTCCCGTCCGGCCACGACGTCGAAGAAGGCGATCAGGAAGATCATTCGGGAATCCATCGGCTTCGACGGACTTCTGATGAGCGACGACCTGTCGATGAAGGCGCTGTCGGGCGACTTCAAGCAGCGCGCCAAGGACAGCCTGGCCGCCGGCTGCGACGTGGTCCTGCACTGCAACGGCGACATGGCCGAGATGAAGGCGGTGATGTCGGGCGTCGGCAAGCTGTCGCGCGAGGCCCGCCGCCGGGTCCAGGCGGTCATGGGCCGGCTGGTCAAGGTTCCCGAGCCGCTGGACGTGGCCCAGGCCCGCGCCCGCTTCGACGCCGCTTTCGACGGACGCTTTGCGTGAGCACGGGCTTCCAGCCCACCCTGGACTTCGAGGCCGCCAACGAGGCGGCCGAAGATGGCGCGGCGCTGGTCATCGACATCGACGGCTACGAAGGCCCGCTGCACGTGCTGCTGGCCCTGGCGCGCAGCCAGAAGGTCGACCTGCTGCAGCTGTCGATCACCAAGCTGGCCGAGCAGTACCTGGCCTTCGTGCAGCAGGCCCGCCGCGTGCGCTTCTCGCTGGCCGCCGACTATCTGGTGATGGCCGCCTGGCTGGCCTATCTGAAGTCGCGCCTGCTGCTGCCCAAGCCCGAGCGCCCTAAGGCCGAGGAGCCGCCGGCCGAGGAGATGGCCGCCCAGCTGGCCTTCCGCCTGGCCAAACTGGACGTGATGCGCAAGGCCGTCGAAGCCCTAAAGGAGCGTCCGATCCTCAAGCGCGACGTGTTCATGCGCGGCGACCCGGAGGCGGTGAAGATCGTCTCCTCCACCCGCTTCGAGGGCGACCTCTACGCCCTGATGACCGCCTACATCACCCAGCGCAAGCGCGAGCATGGCCGCCACTACGCCCCACGCCCGCCCCAGGCTTACCCGCTGGAGGACGCCCGCGACCGCCTGCGCGAGCTGCTGCCGGAGATGAAGGACTGGACCACCCTGTCGGGCGTCGCGCCGGTCGAACGCTGGGAGCACGATCCCGACGGTCCCAGCCCCGCCAGCTACCTGGCCTCGACCCTGTCGGCCAGCCTGGAGCTGGTGAAGGAAGGGATCCTCGAAGCGCGGCAGATGGAGCATTTCTCGGACATCTACCTGCGCACGCGGGCCGAGCCGCTGGAGCCGATCGTATGAGCCGGATCCGGACGGAAATCCTCGTCCTTCGACAAGCTCAGGATGAGGATTTTTTGCGCGCCGATCCATCGATAGCCCTCATCCTGAGCTTGTCGAAGGACCAGGGCGGGCCCACGAAAACATGACCCAAGACCCGCTGTTCACCACCCGCTGCATCGAGGCCCTGCTGTTCGCCGCGGCCGAGCCGCTGAGCGTCGAGGACCTGGCCAAGCGCCTGCCCGAGGGGGCGGACGTCGGCGCGGGCCTGGCCGACCTGTACGCGCGCTACGCCGGCCGCGGCATCGAGCTGGTCCAGGTGGCCGGCCGCTGGCGGTTCCAGACCGCGACGGACCTGGCCTTCCTGATGACCGAGGAGCGCGAGGAGCCGCGGCGGCTGTCCAAGGCCGCCCAGGAGACCCTGGCGATCATCGCCTACCACCAGCCGGTCACCCGGGCCGAGATCGAGGCGGTGCGCGGGGTCCAGGCCAGCCGGGGCACGCTGGACGTGCTGTTGGAGCTGGGCCTGGTCAAGATGCGCGGCCGTCGCCGCACGCCCGGCCGCCCGGTGACGTTCGGCACCACCGACGCCTTCCTTGAGCACTACGGCCTGGCGACCCTGGGCGACCTGCCGGGAATCGCCGAGATGCGCGCGGCCGGCCTGCTGGCCCTGGACCTGCCGCCGGGCTTCACCGTGCCCGACCCGATGGGCCTGCGAACCGGCGAGGACGAGGATCCGCTGGAGGACGGCGACGAGGCCCCGGAATTCGCACAGGATTTCCTGGGGGACGCGTCCTAGGCCTGGAGATCTCGAAGGGGGAAAACTATGGGTTCAATGTCGATCGTTCATTGGTTGATCGTGCTGGCTCCGGTCGCGCTTATCGGGCTGCCAGTCGTCAAGATCTTGAAGAGAATGGGTTTTTCGGGATGGTGGGGGCTTCTGGCCCTGGCGCCCTTGGCGAATTTGATCGGTCTCTGGGTGCTGGCGTCCATCGAATGGCCGAGCCAGCGAAAGGAATAGGGCTCGCCGCCTGGTTCCGAAGTTCCGGGGCGCGCGTCAAAGCGCTCCGTGGCGGGGACCGCCGCATGCGCTTATATATCGGCTGGCATATTGTAACGGCACGCCGCAGCGGCTAATGGGCCGCTGTCGCAAGGAGCATCGTCGTCATGGGTAGCATGAGCTGGATCCACTGGGTGATCGTGATCGCGGTCGTGGCCCTGCTGTTTGGCGGGCGCGGCAAGCTGTCCGGCATCATGGGCGACGCGGCCAAGGGCATCAAGGCGTTCAAGGACGGCCTGAAGGACGATCCGTCCGACGACGTCGCGGCCAACAAGTCCACGGGCGCCCTGCCGCGCACCGAGGCCGAGAAGGAAGACCTGCGCAAGTCGTAGGGGATTCGTCGCGCCGGCTCGGCCGGCGCGACTGTCGTTTCACTTCGCGAACCCGGCGGCGCCGGT
Source organism: Caulobacter sp. Root1472 (assembly GCF_001426985.1). Classification (NCBI taxonomy): domain Bacteria; kingdom Pseudomonadati; phylum Pseudomonadota; class Alphaproteobacteria; order Caulobacterales; family Caulobacteraceae; genus Caulobacter; species Caulobacter sp. Root1472. The sequence goes on from NZ_LMFX01000012.1 coordinate 399,059, forward strand.
TCGCTCTAAGGCGCGTCCATGCTCCCTGATATCGGCGGAACGGAACTCCTGGTCATCGCCGCGGTCGCCTTGATCGTGGTGGGGCCCAAGGACCTGCCTGTCCTGCTGCGCAAGCTCGGCCAGTTCGTCGCCAAGATCCGCGGCATGGCCAACGAGTTCCGCGCCAGCTTCGACGAGATGGCCCGCCAGTCGGAGCTTGACGAGCTGCGCCGCGAGGTCCAGGCCATGCGGGAGGGGCAGTACACCGCCCCGATGCGCGACGCCGCGGCCCAGGCCAGCGACGCCAGCCACGTCGACCAGGTGTTCGCCGACATCGACGCCAGCCTCAACAGCGGCGCGGTCAAGGTCTCGCCGCACGACGCCTACCAGCCGGCCACGTCCCTGGAAGCGCCCGCGCCCGGCGTCGAGATCGTCTCGGAGCCCAAGCCGAAGCGCAGGGCGCCGGCCAAGAAGCCCGCCGCCAGGACGGCCGAGATCGTCTCCAAGCCGAAGGCGGCCAAGGCCGCCAGGGATGATCTCTCGGCTCCCACAAAGCCGGTCCGCAAGCGCGCGGCCAAGCCCTCGACCAAATCGGACATCGTCTCGTGACCAACGCCATCGGACACGATCCGGAAGACGAGATCGAAGCCTCGCGCGCGCCGCTGATGGACCACCTGATCGAGCTGCGCCGGCGGCTGATTATCTGCGTGGTGGCGCTGTTCGTCGGCTTCGGGGTCTGCTTCGCCTTCTCGCAGCAGCTGTTCCTGTTCCTGATCCACCCCTACGAGGTGGCCGCCAACATGGTCGCCGCCAGCAAGGCCGGCGGACATCACGGCCCGTTCGACCTGATCATGACCCTGGTCGGCCTCAAGGAGGTCCCGGCCGCCGCCGCCGGCCACCAGAAGTTCGTCTTCACGGCCCTGCTGGAGCAGTTTTTCACCAAGCTGAAGCTGTCAGCGTTCGGCGCGGTCGTCGTGACCTTCCCCGTCCTGGCCTGGCAGCTCTACCGCTTCGTCGCGCCGGGCCTGTACAAGAACGAGCGCAACGCCTTCCTGCCGTTCCTGATCGCCTCGCCGGTGCTGTTCGCGATGGGCGCGGCGCTGGTCTATTACATCATGCTGCCGTTCATCGTCTGGTTCTCGCTGAACCAGCAGATCTTCGGGCAGGGCATCTCGGTCGAGCTTCTGCCCAAGGTCAGCGACTATCTGACCCTGGTGACCTCGCTGCTGCTGGCCTTCGGCCTGTGCTTCCAGCTCCCGGTGGTGGTCTCGCTGCTGGGCATGGCCGGTATCATCAGCTCCAAGATGCTGCGCGACGGCCGCCGCTACGCCATCGTCGGGGTGTTCATCGCCGCCGCCATCCTGACCCCGCCCGACCCGATCAGCCAGATGACCCTGGCGATCCCGATGTGCCTGCTCTACGAGATCTCGATCTGGTGCGTGTGGCTGATCGAACGCCGCAAGGCCAAGGACGAGGCCGAGCAGACCAAGGACGTGGTGGCGGTTTAGCGGCGGGTAAACCCACCCCTTTTTAACCGTCATCCCGGGCCTTGTGCCCGGGACCCCTGGTTCAGCCGACGGCGAAGCGCTGTGGCGCGCCAGCGCGCCATCCCTGCGCACGTGCGGCGGATAAAGGGGTCCCGGGCACAAGGCCCGGGATGACGGGCGTTTGGGGAGGGCCGGGCGAGACACCACGCTTGGCGCCCCCGCCGACGCGCCTTAGAGAGGTCGCTTCTTAACGACTTCTCTCCCGAGCGTTCCGATGCACGACATCAAGGCCATCCGCGACAATCCCGAAGCCTTCGAAGCCGCCTGGTCGGCCAAGGGCCGCTCGGGCGCGGCCGCCGGGGCGGTCAGGCTGGACGCCCAGCTGCGCGCCGCCCAGACGGCGCTGCAGGAGGCCCAGGCCAGGCGCAACGAAAGCTCCAAGCTGATCGGCCAGGCCAAGGCCAAGAAGGACGAGGCCGAGGCCCAACGCTTGATGGCCGAGGTCGAGGCGCTGAAAGGCGACATGGCCCACGCCCTGGTCGATGAGGACCGGTTCGGCGGCGAGCTGAAGGACCTGCTGGCCAGCCTGCCCAACATCCCCGCGCCGGAAGTACCCAAGGGCGAGGACGAGGCGGGCAATGTCGAGGTCCGCCGCTGGGGCGATCCGTCCAAGCTGCCGGCCGGACGGCTGAACAATCCCAAGGACCACGTCGACCTGGGCGCGGCCCTGGGCGGCATGGACTTCGAAGCCGCCGCGAAGATGTCCGGCGCCCGCTTCGTGGTGCTGAAGGGCCAGATCGCGCGGCTGGAACGGGCCCTGGGCCAGTTCATGTTGGACCTGCAGACTGTCCAGAACGGCTATGTCGAGATCAGCCCGCCGCTGCTGGTCAAGGACGAGGCGCTGTTCGGCACCGGGCAGCTGCCGAAGTTCGCCGAGGACCTGTTCAAGACCACGGTCGACCACTGGCTCATCCCCACCGCCGAAGTCTCCCTGACCAACATCGTGCGCGAGCAGATCACCGACGAGGCCGAGCTGCCGTTGCGGATGACCGCCCTGACGCCGTCGTTCCGCTCGGAAGCCGGGGCCAGCGGCCGCGACACCCGCGGCATGATCCGCCAGCACCAGTTCTACAAGGTCGAGCTGGTCTCGATCACCACCCCCGACCAGTCCGAGGCCGAGCACGAGCGCATGGTCCAGTGCGCCGAGGCAGTGCTGAAGGCCCTGGAGCTGCCGTTCCGCACCATGCTGCTGTGCACCGGCGACATGGGCTTCGGCGCCCGCAAGACCTACGACCTGGAAGTCTGGCTGCCGTCGCAGAACACCTATCGCGAGATCAGCTCGTGCTCCAACTGCGGCGACTTCCAGGCCCGGCGCATGGACGCCCGCTTCAAGAAGGCCGGCGAGAAGGGCACGCACTACGTCCACACCCTGAACGGCTCGGGCCTGGCCGTCGGCCGCACCCTGGTGGCCGTGCTGGAGAACTACCAGGACGAGACCGGCCGGATCACGGTGCCCGCCGCGCTGGTCCCCTACATGGGCGGCGTGACGCATATCGGAGGCGCCGCGTGACCCCCTCAGTCGCTCCGCGACAGCTCCCCCAGAGGGGGAGCATCTAATGGCCGCCGCACCGTGCAGATTCTCCCCCTCTGGGGGAGGTGGCCCGAAGGGGCGGAGGGGGCTCGCCCGTTAGATGCGCATCCTCATGACCAACGACGACGGCATCCACGCCGAGGGCCTGCAAAGCCTGGAGCGCATCGCCCGGACGCTGTCGGACGACATCTGGATCGTCGCCCCGGAGTACGAGCAGTCGGGGGCCGGCCGGGCCCTGACCCTGTCGGACCCGATCCGCGTGCGCCGGGTCGACGATCGCCGCTTCGCCGTCGAGGGCACGCCCACAGACTGCGTGGCCATGGCCGTGCAGCAGCTGATCGAGGGCCCAGCCCCGAACCTGGTGCTGTCGGGCGTCAACCGCGGCCAGAACCTGGCCGAGGACGTCACCCTGTCGGGCACGGTGGCCGGCGCCATCGAAGGCATGGCCCTGGGCATCCCGTCGATCGCCCTGTCGCAGGCCATGACCTATTTCCACGACGAGGTGGTGGCCCACTGGGAGACGGCCGAGCACTTCGGCCCGGGCGTCGTCCGCCGCCTGCTGGAGATCGGCTGGCCCAGGGACGTCATCATGAACGTCAACTTCCCGGCCCTTGCCCCCGAAGCGGTCACCGAGGTGGAAGTCACCCGCCAGGGCTTCCGCGACTCGCACATGCGGAGCATGGAAAAGCGGACCGACCTGCGCGGTCGCGACTATTACTGGACGGGCTTTGTTCTCAAGCCGTCCAAGCCGGCGGAGGGTACGGATCTGAAGGCCGTCTACGAAGGCAAGATCTCGGTCACGCCGCTGCACATCGACCTGACCCACAACCCGACCGTGGCGGCGCTGAAGGGCCTGCTCGGTGGCGCGCCTCCCAAGCTGGAGGCGGCTTCGTGATGGCCCAAGCCAAGGCCGACACGCCCGAGGCCCGGCTGCAGGCGCTGATGAAGGCCCTGCGCGCCCAGGGGGTCACCGACCCGGCCGTGTTGAACGCCATCGAGAAGACCCCGCGCGACCTGTTCACGCCTGACCTGTTCAAGGAACGGTCGTGGGAGGATTCGGCCCTGCCGATCGCCTGCGGCCAGACCATCAGCCAGCCGTTCATCGTCGGCCTGATGACCCAGGCCCTAACCCTGGAGCCGCGCTGCCGGGTGCTGGAGATCGGCACCGGCTCGGGCTATCAGACCGCCGTCCTCAGCCGCGTCTCGCGCCTGGTCTATACGATCGAGCGCTATCGGACCCTGATGAAGGAGGCCGAGGCCCGCTTCGCGGTGCTGGGCCTGACCAATGTCATCACGAAATTTGGGGATGGATGGGAGGGCTGGCCCAAACAGGCGCCGTTTGACCGCATTCTGGTCACGGCGGCGGCGCAGGATGAACCCGAAACTCTGCTTTCGCAGCTCAAGCCGCAGGGCGTGCTCGTCGCGCCCGTGGGCAAGGGGCCGGTGCAGAGCCTTCGCCGCTATGCCGGCGACGGGAAGGGGGGCTTCACGGTCGAAGTCCTGTGCGACGTGCGTTTCGTCCCGATCCTGGACGGCGTCGCCCGCGAATAGCGGGCCGGCGTCGCCGGGTTTTCCCTGTGGGTGCTTGCGCAGGGTTCTCGGGACGACGCGGGATGTTTAATGGTTGGTTTACCCTTGCGGCGGCGACTGGAGCCTATGCAAGGTAGAGGAGAGGCTATGAGGCAGTTGTGGACGCGCGCGGCGGTGATCGCCCTGACGGCTGGAACGCTCGCGGCCTGCGAGAGCACGGGCGGCGCGCAGTATCCCACCCGGAGCCAGGCTCCGACTCCGAACTTCCCGATCGTCCAGGCCCCGCCGGCCAACCAGCAGCCCGAGGGGCCCTCGACCCCGCCCGACGAGCCGCAACCCACCTTCTCCGCGCCCGCCGGCAGCGTCGGCGTCTCCAGCCAGCCTCTGGCCCCGGCCACGACCACCCAGCCGCTGCCGCCTCCGCCGCCCCCTCCCGTCGCTGAAGCCCGTCCGGCCCCGGCGCCGGCCGCGCGTCCGGTGGTGGTCACCACCGTCGGCGGCCCCGTGGTGACGATCGCCGGCCCGCCCAAGAGCTACAAGGTCAAGTCGGGCGACAATATCGACGCCATCGCCCGCACCCTGGGCACCACCCGCGCCCAGCTGGCCAAGGACAACGACCTGAAGTCGCCGTACCGGATCCATCCGGGCCTGGTGCTGCAGGGGCCGGAGACCAAGGACGCCAAGGCCTACGTCGTCCAGACAGGCGACACGATGTTCGCCATCGCCAAGCGCTTCTCGGTCACGGCCGCGGCCCTGGCCGAGGAGAACGAGCTGAGCACCGGCTCGGCGATCCGCAAGGGCCAGAAGCTGCGCCTGCCGGAAGGCTACAGGGACAAGGGTCCCAGCCGCACCACCGTGATGCAGCCGGTCGCCCAGGGCCCGGCCAGCGGCGCGCCGTCGTCCGGCGACCTGCCGCCGATCGGTTCGCCGTCCAGCCACGCGACCGCGCCGGCTCCGTCCCGCGACGTCGAGGAGGAGGAGGTCCCCGCCGGCCGTCCGGTCACCACCACGACGGTCAGCGTCACGGGGCCCGTGGTCGAGGTCGCCGGCCCGCGCCGCGCCTACACCGTCAAGCGGGGCGACAATATCGACGCCATCGCCCGCACCCTGGACACCACCCGCGCCGACCTGGCCAAGGACAACGACCTCAAGGCGCCGTATCGCATCAATCCCGGCCAGAAGCTGAAGGGCCCGGAAACCACCGCCAAGGCCTATGTGGTCCAGACCGGCGACACCCTGGCCAATGTCGCCAAGCGCTTCAATGTCAAGCCGGCCGCCCTGGCCGAAGAGAACAATCTGCGCACCTCGGCGGCGATCAAGAAGGGCCAGAAGCTGCGCCTGCCGTCCGGCTATCGCGACAAGGGCCCGCTGAAGACCACGGTAACGACCGCCCCGCCGGCGCCGCGTCCCACGACCCCGCGCCCGGTCACGCCGACCCCCAGCTACACCCCGCCGGCCGCCACTACGCCGCCGGCCTCGCTGCCGTCGTCACCGCGCCCTTATACGCCGTCGCCCAGTTCCAGCTATCCGCGCACGCCCACCGGTCCTGTCTCGGCCCAGCCGGTGACGCCGCCGCCGTCCTCGGGCCAGATCATCGGCAGCACCCCGCCGCCGACCGAGGCCGAGATCACCGCCGCCGGTCGCGGCCGCTTCGTGTGGCCGCTGCAGGGCGAGACGATCTCGGACTTCGGCCCCAAGGGCGCTGGCCAGCGCAACGACGGCGTCGATATCCGCGCGCCGGCCGGCACGCCGGTCCGCGCCGCCGCGGCGGGCGAGGTGGTCTATGCCGGCAACCAGGTGCCCGGCTTCGGCAACCTGGTGCTGGTCAAGCATGCGGACGGCTGGGTGACGGCCTACGCCCACCTCGCGGACATCCAGGTCAAGATGCGCCAGCAGGTCGCCCAGGGGGCGACGCTCGGTTCGGTCGGCCAGACCGGCGGCGCCAGCGAGCCGAAGCTGCACTTCGAGGTCCGCTACGCGCCCACGCCCAAGGACAAGGCGCGGCCGGTGGATCCGGGTCTGGTGCTGCCGAAGTAGAAGGCGGGGAGGTGGGGCGCTAACTTGCCCCACCTGACCGCTGCGCGGTCTGTCCGCCCCTATAGGGGGCGGAGCGCGGGCGTCGGCTACGCGTCGCCCCAGCGCCACTTCCACGGGCCGTCGCTCTTGCGCCAGCTGACGATCACCACGACCGCCGTCGAGGCCAGCACCAGGCCCAGGTGGAGCATGGGGTCTCGTCCGGCGAACACCACGCCGCTGGCGACGATGACGACCAGGAAGCCGATCAGCAGCGCCCAGCCTTGCCAGCGGCACGGCAGGCCGGCGCCGAACCCGTAGCGCTTCACGCGAAACCAAGGCTTGCCCATCCGGGCCTCCCGCGGGGTTTAGGCGGGCAGGTTTACACCCAGCTCCCCGGCCAGGTCACGGATGAACTGGTAGGCCACCCGGCCCGAGCGGGCGCCGCGCAGCTGCGACCACTGCAGCGCCCGGCGCTCAAGGTTCTCGACCTGCAGCCCGAAGCGCTCGGCATAGCCGTGGATCGCCGCCAGGTAGGTGGGCTGGTCCATGGGCGGAAAGCCGATCCACAGGCCGAAGCGGTCGGAGACGCTCATCTCTTCCTCGGCGTTCTCGGCCGCGGCGATCGCGCCTTGCGTCTCGACATGGTCGCGCGGCATCAGGTGGCGGCGGTTGGAGGTGGCCACGAACAGCACGTTCTCCGGCGGGCCGGCCACGCCGCCCTCCAGGGCGGACTTCAGCGCCTTGGCCGCCGCCGCCCCGTCCTCGAACGACAGGTCGTCGCACAGCACCACGAAGCGCTCCGCGCACGACCGCAGCACATCAAATAGCGGCGGCAACGCCGCGACCTCGTCGCGATCGACCTCGACCAGCTTGAGGGCGGGGTATTCCGCTGCCAGCTTCATGAAGGCGGCCTTGGTCAGCGAACTCTTGCCCGTGCCGCGCACGCCCCACAGCAGCACGTGGTTGCAGGGCAGGCCGACGGCGAAGCGGCGGAGGTTCTCGACGAACCGGTCCTTCTGCCGCTCGACGCCGATCAGCAGGTCCAGCGGCATCGGGTAGTCGGGGGCGGGGACGAAGCCGTCGCCTTTCGGCTCGTGCCGGAACAGCCGTCCGGCCCCGAAGTCGGGCGCGGCGGGAGCCGCGGGGGCCAGGCGCTCCAGGGCGTCGGCGATGCGGGCGAGCAGGGGCAGGGCGGCGTCGTTCATGTGTTGCCTCCTAGCCCCACCCAGCTGTCATTGCAAAAGGAGAGGTGAACGCATAGCTTCCGCCGACTTGGCGGGCCCCCCATGTGGGCGGGGACGCTAACCAGACTTTCTTGGAGACGACATGTCCGGTGGACTGCAAGCCCAACTGATCCAGATCGCGCCCATCATCCTGATGGTCGTGCTCTTCTATTTCATGCTGATCCGCCCGCAGCAGACGCGCGCCAAGCAGCACGCCGCGGCCATCGCCGCCGTCAAGCGCGGCGACAACGTCGTGCTGTCGAACGGCATGCTGGGCAAGGTCGTCCGGGTCGAGGAGACCGAGGTCGGCGTCGAGATCGCCCAGGGCGTGACCGTCAAGGTGGTTAAGAGCATGATCGCCGAGATCCGCGCCAAGGGCGAACCGGCCCCGGCCAACGATCCCAAGAGCTGATCACCACTCCGCGTCGACCACGAGGCGCCGCCCGTAACTTGACGCCGAAGGGCGTCGTCCAGAGCCTGTAATCCATGCTGACCCTCTCCCGCTGGAAAGTCACCGCCGTCATCCTGTCGGTGATCTTCGGCATCGTCTTCTCCCTGCCCAACGTGCTGCCGCAGAAGACGCTCGACGCGCTTCCAGGCTGGGTTCCCCACCAGAAGCTCAACCTGGGGCTCGACCTGCAGGGCGGCTCGTACCTGCTCTACGAGGTCGACACCGACGCGCTGCGGGCCGAACGCCTGACCAACATGGTCGAGGACGTGCGCACCACGCTGCGGAACGACCAGATCGAGTTCGGCGAGCTGGGCGAGGCGGGCGGCGTCGTGCGGGTGCGCATCACCGATCCGGCCAAGGTGGACCAGGCGGTCAGCCTGCTGCGCCGCTCGATCGGCGGCCAGCTGCAAGGCACGGTTACCGGGCGCGATACGACCGTGACCAATAATGGCGATGGCCAGCTGGAACTTGCCTTCGTGCCGGAAGCGGCCAAGGCGGACGCCGCCAAGGCCGTGACCCAGTCGATCGAGACGATCCGACGCCGGATCGACGCCCTGGGCACCAAGGAACCGACGATCACCCGCCAGGGCAGCAACCGGATCGTCATCCAGGCGGCCGGCGAAAGCGACCCCGCCCGCCTGCAGGCCGTGATCGGCCAGACCGCCAAGCTGACCTTCCAGATGGTCGACGAGACGGTCACCCAGGAAGACATGGTCGCTGGCCGCATCCCGCCTGGCGTGGTGGTCATCCCGGGCACCCAGCCCGGCGAGCCGCCAATCCCAGTGGCCAAGCGCGCCTTGGTGACCGGCGAGGACCTGGTTAACGCCAACCAGGAGTTCGACCAGAACGGCGCGCCCGCGGTCGGTTTCCGCTTCGGCGGTTCCGGCGCCCGCAAGTTCGGTGACGCCACCACCCGCAACGTCGGCAAGCGCTTCGCCATCGTGCTGGATGGCAAATACATCTCGGCCCCCAGGATCAATCAGCCGCTGCCGGGCGGTTCGGGCATCATCACCGGCAACTTCACGCCGGAAAGCGCCGCCGAACTGGCCCTGCTGCTGCGGTCGGGCGCCTTGCCCGCCAAGCTGAACCTGGAAGAGCAGCGCACCGTCGGAGCCGAGCTGGGCGCCGACGCCGTCCGGGCCGGGGCCATCTCCCTGGCCATCGGCGCGGCGGCGATGTTCGTGTTCATCATCCTGGCCTACGGCCTGTTCGGGGTGTTCGCGGCCCTGGCCCTGGTGGCCAACGTGCTGCTGATCGTCGGCATCATGTCGATGACCCAGGCCACCCTGACCTTCCCCGGCATCGCCGGCCTGATCCTGACCCTGGCGGTGGCGGTCGACGCCAACGTGCTGATCTACGAACGGATGCGGGACGAGGCCGCGGCGGGACGATCGCCGATGTCGGCGGCCGACACGGGCTTCCGCCGGGCCATGGTCTCGATCATGGACGCCAACATCACCAGCCTGATCTCCGCGGCGATCATGTTCGGGTTCGGCTCGGGCCCCATCAAGGGCTTCGCCTGGACCCTGTCGATCGGCGTGTTCACCTCGGTGTTCACCGCCATCATCATCACTCAAGTGCTCATCGGCTGGTGGTTCAAGACCGCCCGTCCGAAGAAGCTGCCGATCGCTTAGGTTTCCATCATGGCTTGGCCCCTCATCCGCCTGATCCCCCGCCAGACCCACTTCCGCTTCGTGAAGTGGGCTCCGGTCGCCGCGGCGATCTCCGCCCTGCTGATCGCCGGCTCGTGCGTCTCGTTCTTCACCCAGGGCCTGAACCTGGGCATCGACTTCAAGGGCGGCATCGCCATGGAAGCGCGCATGCCCACGCCCGTTCCGCTGGCCGAGCTTCGCGGCGAGTTGGGTCGGATCGGCGTTCACGACGCCCAGGTCCAAGGCTTCGGCTCGCCCAACTCCGCCATGATCCGTTTTCTGCCGGAGGCGGGCCAGAACGCCAACGCCGAGGCGGCCGAGATCAAGCAGAAGCTGGTCGCCCACTTCCCGACCATGACCATGCCGGCCCCGTCGGTGATCGGCGCCAAGGTCTCGGGCGAGCTGCTGGGGTCGGGCTTCAAGGCCCTGGGCATCGCCCTGGTGCTGATGCTGGGCTACATCTGGTTCCGGTTCCAGTGGCAGTTCGGCGTCGGCGCCGTGGTGGCCGTGTTCCACGACATCATCCTGACGCTGGGCCTGTTGTCGGTGCTGCAGATCGAGTTTTCGATGACCTCGATCGCCGCCCTGCTGACGGTGATCGGCTACTCCATGAACGAGAAGGTCATCACCTTCGACCGGCTCAAGGAGAACCTGCGCAAGTACAAGACCACCCCGCTGCGCGACATCATCGACCTGTCGGAGAACGAGCGTCTGTCGCGGACGATCATCACCGGCTCGACGGCCCTGCTGGCCCTGGGCGGCACCATGGTGTTCGGTGGCCCGGTGCTGTTCCCGCTGGTCTTCACCATGACCTTCGGCATCCTGATCGGCACCTATTCGTCGGTCTACATCGCCCTGCCGCTGATCCTCGTCTGGGGCGTCAAGCGGGGCGACGAGGAAGCCACGCCGATCAAGCTCGGCGCCGGCACCCGCCCCTGATGCTGCGCCAGCCGCCATCGATCGACGCCTGGGGCGGCGGCGGATTCCGCGTCTCCGGCGACTGGCGTCCAGGCTCGCTGCTGATCATCGACGACCAGCCGCGATCCTGGGGCGCCACCAGCCTGGCCGCCTTGACGCCGGACGACTTCGCCGAGGTCTTCGCGGCGGGCGGGGCGGTCGAGTTCGTGCTGCTGGGCGTGGGCCTGGTCAACGCCCTGCCGCCGCGCCCGGTGCGCGACGCCCTGAAGGCGGCCGGGCTTGGTCTGGAGTTCATGAGCACCGAGGCCGCCGCGCGCACCTACAACGTCCTGGCCAGCGAAGGCCGGCGGCTGGCGGCGGCCCTGATCGCCGTCTAGGGCGGCCAATCGCGTCTATTTGCCGACTCCGTCAGACGCCCTATACCTGACCCTGCAACAGGGGCATTAGGGGGCCTGGACATGACCGGACTACTTTCCAATTTCCGCAACACCATCATCGTCAGCGTCCTGCTGGCGCTGGTGATCGCGTTCGGCTTCGGCCACAGCCCGCACGGCTTCGACGAGGCCTATTTCCAGGCGGTGTTCCGCCTGCTGCACGTGTTCTTCGGCATCCTGTGGATCGGGCTGCTGTACTATTTCAACTTCGTGCAGATCCGCGTCATGCCGCAGATCCCGGCCGAGCTGAAGCCGGCGGTGTCCAAGTACATCGCCCCCGAGGCGCTGTTCTGGTTCCGCTGGGCGGCGCTGGCGACCTGGGTGATGGGCGTGGTCCTGGCGTTCAGCCGCGGCTATCTGGCCGAGGCGGCGACCTTCGGCCTGTGGGGCGGCTACGAGCGCGGCGTCGACATGGGCTTCACCTTCATCGGCCTGGGCATGTGGCTGGCGACGATCATGTTCATCAATGTCTGGGGCGTGATCTGGCCGAACCAGAAGCGGGCCCTGGGCATCGTCGAGGTGGACGCCGACGCCAAGGCCAAGGCGGCCAAGATGGCCATGCTGTTCTCGCGCATCAACACGCTGCTCAGCATCCCGATGCTGGCGACGATGACGATGTACCAGACGCTGTTCAACTGATCGCCCGATCAGGACGGACGAGGAAGGCCCACGGGACCCGTGGGCCTTTTTCTTTTGGGCTAGGCGGCGCATAAGCCGCGCCCATGACGACGCCGAAGACCACGCTGGACATCGCCCACCGCAACGACGCCCCGGACACCGATCTGGACGCCCTGGTGCGCCGGGTCGATCCCGACCGTTGGCTGGCCAGCCGGTTCATTGCTGATCCCAAGGCGCGGACCGACGTGATCGCGCTCTACGCCTTCAACTACGAGCTGGCCCGGGTGGCCGGCGGGGTTAGCAACGCCCTGATGGGCGAGATCCGCCTGACCTGGTGGCGCGAGGCCATGGAGGAGATCGCCGCCGGCCAGCCGCCGCGCCGCCACCCCACGGTCGAGGCCGTGGCCGCCGCCGGCTATCCTCTGAGCGCCCTGGCCGAGATGACCGAGGCCCGGATGGCCGATCTCGACGCTACGCCATTCGAGACGGAGGGCCAGGTCCTGGCCTATGTCGACGCCACGGCCGGGGCGACGGCGATGCTGGCCGCCTGGCGGCTGGACCCCAAGGCCGATCCCCACGCCGTGCAGGACGCCGCCCGGGCCTATGGCCTGGCGGGACTGTGGCGGCTGAAGCGGGCGGGGGTCCAGCGCCTGCCGGCCGACTGGACGCAGGGCGACGTCCGCCGCCGGGTGGGGGAGGCGCGCGCCAAGGCCAATGTGGCGCTCAAGGCCTTGCCGATCGCCGCCTTTCCGGCCGCGGCTCCGGCGGCCCTGGCGATGGCGCAGTTGGGCGCGCGGGAGCTGGGCGAGCTGGAGAAGCGCCTGCGGCTGACCTGGGCGGTGGCGACGGGGCGGATCTAAGCTGGGGACATGCCCTTGTGGCATGTCCCCATCGGCAAGCGCGGCGCCTGAAACTGGGGACACGCCGCAAGGGCATGTCCCCGGCCTACGCCGCCTCCGACGGTTTCTTCGTCTGCCGAGCGGCCTTGGTCAGACGGTCCAGCACGTCGGGCACCAGCTGTTCGGAAAAGCCGCCGATGAAGGCCCAGACCATCATCTTGGCGGCGTCGACGGCGGCCGGGAACATCAGGCCGCGATTGACCAGGGTGATCGGGCAGTCGTAGCGGCAGGGCACGATCTGCGGGAACAGCGTCGCGGCCCCCGACCCGACGATCGCGCCCTCGCGCACCAGCCCGCTGGCGAAGAAGGCCACCAGCACGAACGACACCGACATGCCCACGAAGGCGGCGATGAACACGGCCGTCAGGCCCTGGCTCAGCGCGCTGACCTGGCGCACGGGGTCGATGTCGGACGAGGCCGAGGCCATGGCCGACTCGGTGCGCCTCAGGACCGAGACCATGGCTCCGGCCGCGCCAACGAAGGCGATCAGCGAGAAGTTGGCGATCACCGTCACCGACTCGCGAATGGCGCCGGGCGGGCTGATGTTGGGCAGCAGGCGGGTGATCATCAGCGCCAGGAACAGCCAGCACAGCAGGCCCAGGGCCCAGCGCCGCATTCGGCCCGTCAGCACCTCGCGCTCGCTGCTGAGGGTGTAGAGCAGCTTCAGGCGCTCCAGCAGGCTCAGGGCCTCGGCCTCCAGCTCGGCGCGGTTGGCGTCCTCGGGGGCGAAGACGATCGGCTCCAGCTTGGCGGCCTTGGGTCCGATCGCGTGGATGTACCGTTCGCGCAGCTGCGGCACGAACCACCTCAGCCGCTCCAGGCCGTAGTCGCGCACCATCCATTTGCGCAGGTCGACGGCCGCGGCGATCTGTTCGCTGGGGTAGGGGCTGTTGAAGCCCTCGGTCAGGCGCTTGAACTTCTCTTCGCGCTCGGCCTGGCTGTTGTCGGCGGTCGTGCCGCCCTCGGCATGGCCCTGGCTGCCGTGGCGCAGGGCGATCTCGGTCAGGTCCAGGTCCAGCTCGGCGGCCAGCACCCGGGCCTCGGCATAGCGTCCGCCCAATCGAGATTGCAGCGTGATGCGGTTCGAGATCGCGCGGAACAGCTGGAACATGATCGCCCCTTCCGTCTCCAAACTAACGGAAGGGGCGCTGATCTGCAATTTATAAGCGTATTACTTGACCTGCTCGCCCTTCGTCCACTGGTCGAGCCATTTCAGCACCTCGTCGTGCCACTGCATCGAGTTCTGGGCCTTCAGCACCCAGTGGTTCTCGTTGGGGAAATACAGCAGCTTGCTGGGGACGCCCTTGCGCTGCAGGGCGGTGAACGTGCCGATGCCTTCCTCGAGCGGCACGCGGAAGTCCTGGCCGCCCTGGACCACCATCTCGGGCACGCTCCACTGGTCCACATGGTCGGCGGGGTTGAACTTGGAATAGGTCGTGCCGGCCTGATAGGGCGGGCCGCCGTTCTCCCATTCGCTGAACCACAGCTCCTCGGTCGAATAGCCCATGAACCGGCTGTCGAAGATGCCGTCGTGGTCGACCAGGCACTTCCAGGGTTCCTTCCACTGGCTGGCGATCCAGTTGATCATGAAGCCGCCGTACGAACCGCCCAGGGCGCAGGCGCGGTCCTTGTCGAGGAAGCCGTACTTGCCGGTTGCGAAGGCCCAGCCCTTCTGCAGGTCTTCCAGCGGGCGATCGCCCCAGTGCTGGCTGATCGCGTCGGTGAAGGCCTGGCCGTAGCCGGTCGAGCCGTGGAAATCGATCATCACCACCGCATAGCCGGCCCCGGTGTAGGTCTGGGCGTTCCAACGATAGTGGAACAGGTTGCCGAAGCTGCCTTGCGGGCCGCCATGGATCAGGAAGGCGACCGGGTATTTCTTGGCCGGGTCGAAATTGGCCGGCTTGACCAGGTAGCCGTGCACGGTCTCGCCGTTCCAGCCGGGGAAGCTGAACTGCTCGGGCTCGCCCATGGCCACGCCGGCCAGCGCCTCGGCGTTGTTGTTGGTCAGCTTGATGGGCGCCTCGCCCTTCTTGATCGTCGACAGGGCGTAGAGCTGGGCCGGGCCCTTCAGGTTGTCCTGGGCGTAGACGATCGACTGCGGGCCGACGCTGAAGCCGCTGACATGGCCCTCGCCGGTCAGGGCGGTGACCTTGCCGGTCTTGACGTCGACGGCGAACAGCTTGGTCTGGCCCACGTCCTCGGCGGTCGTGTAGATGGTCTTGCCGTCGGCGCTCCAGGCGATCGACTGGGCCGAGCGGTCCCAGGCGGGCGAGAGCTCGCGGATCTTGTCGCCCTCGCGGACCATGATGGCGAAGCGGTCGGCCTCGAAGCCGGGGCGCTTCATGGCCAGCCAGGCCTGGACCTTGCCATCGGGCGAGACGCTGGGCTGGGCGTCCCAGGCCTTGTTGGCCTCCGTCGTGTTCTCGGGCTTGGCTGAGCCATCCAAGGGCGCGCGCCACAGGTCGTAGTTGGTGCTCCACGATTCCTCGCGGTCGGCCGGCTTGGCCGAGAACACCACGGTCTTGCCGTCCGGCGTGATCGCGAAGTCCTCGTCGCCGCCGAACGGCTTGGTCGGCGCGTCGCCGTTGAAGCCGTTCATCAGCGCCACCGGCGCGCCCGTGGCGATGCCCGCCTCGTCCAGCTTCAGGGCGTAGAGGTGATTCTGCGTCCCGTCCGCCCAGGTGTCCCAGTGGCGGATGAACAGCTTGTCGTAGACCACCCCGGTGGTCTTCTGCCCGCCCTTGGCCGCCAGCCTGTCCTTGGTGCACTCCAGCGTGTCGCAGTCGGGGAACACGGCCTGGGCGATGACGATGGTCTTGCCGTCGGGCGCGATCTTGAAGGCGCCGACGTCGAACGGAGCCTTGGTCACCTGGACGGCGGTCTCGCCGGCCGCGTCGGTGCGATAGACCTGGTCCAGGCCGCCGGTCCGTCCCGAGACGAAGTACAGGGCCTTGCCGTCGGGCGACCAGCGGGGGCTGCTGGCCCCGCCGTCGGACACCGCCAGCCGGCGCGGGGCCATCCTGGCCTTCAGGTCGGCGATCCACAGCGACATCGAGGCCTTGTTAGCCGCGTAGTCCATCGTCCGCACGCTGTAGACGACGAAGCGGCCGTCGGGCGACACGCGCGGATCGCTGATCCGCTCCAGCTGCACCATGTCCTTGGCGGTGAAACCGCGGCCGTCCGCGAAAGCGGCGGGCGCCGGGGCCAAGGCGGCGATCGACAAGGCCCCCATGGACAGGGCGAGGACGGAAGCGGCTGTGCGCAAGGTCTTGGTCATGGAAGCGGTATCCAGGAGGCGTTGGCGCCGGAAAGAGCCGCAAGCCTAGCGAGGACATGCCAGCGAAGCCAGGGGAGGGGCGCAAGATCGTCCTCCCAGGCTGCAAGCTTCGCAATGCGACGAAAATATGACCGCTGATCGTCCGAAAAAGCCATGAAAAACAATTGCCTACAGAGGTAACAATCGGAAACAGGACTTGCTTTGCCGCGACGCAGCATTTTCCCTAGATGTTAGGCGGGGCGAGAAGGCGGTCGATGAACCGCCCCGCTGGTCAAGGTAAGGGTCTCACGTGTCGGCTTCGGCATATTTTCAGCATACGGTCGCCGGACCGGTCATCTTCGCCGGGGTGGGCCTGCACACCGGCTCGCACGTGCGCGTCGCCGTGCGCCCCGCGCCGGTCGACGCCGGCGTCGTCTTCGTACGCACCGATATACACGATCGCGACAACCGCGTGCCGGTCAAGCCGGACGCCGTCTGCCAGACCCAGCTGGGCACGGTGATCAACAACGCCGCCGACGTGCGCGTCTCGACCATCGAGCACCTGATGGCCGCCCTGGCGGCCCTGGCCATCGACAACTGCGTCGTCGAGCTGGACGGTCCGGAAGTGCCGATCATGGACGGCTCGTCCGAGCCCTTCGTCCAGATCCTCGACCGCGCGGGCCGTCGCAAGCAGGAAGCCGCTCGTCGCTACATCGAGATCCTCAAGACGGTAGCGGTCGAGGACGGCGACAAGCGCGCCAGCCTCTCGCCGAGCGACCGCTTCGAGGTGGCCTTCGAGATCGCCTTCGCCAGCAAGGCCATCGGCCGCCAGCGCGTCGACCTGGTGGTGGACGAGGACTCGTTCCGCGCCGAGCTGTCCGACTGCCGCACCTTCGGCTTCCTCCGCGACGTCGAGGCCCTGCGCGCCATCGGCCTGGCCCGCGGCGGCACGATGGAGAACGCCGTGGTCATCGACGGCGACCGGGTGCTGAACCCCGAAGGCCTGCGCCGTCCCGACGAGTTCGTGCGCCACAAGGCGCTGGACGCGGTGGGCGACCTCTATGTGCTGGGCGCGCCGATCATCGGCCGCTTCGAGGGCGTGCTGGCCGGCCACGGCCTGAACAACGCCATCGTCCGCGCCCTGATGGCCAACCCTTCCGCCTGGCGGATGCGCGCCCATTCGGTGGAATTGGCCGAGGCTGTCTGACAAACTGATACGCAGGCGTCGCGCTTCGACCTGATTTGGTCAAAAAGCCGATGTCTGTAGCGTTTGGGCGGATTCCCCGGGGGATGCGTCTTGGGGCGTATCCTCGTCACGGCTCGGCTTCCATTTGCGCCCGCATCGGCGTGGTGTAGAAGCCTTGCACGGCGGCGCAGGGGCGCACGTTTGCTTCGAGGGTGATAAAGTCCGTGCTTCGTAATTTCTCGGGACGCAAGGTGGCCATGGTCGCGACCGCCGTGCTGGTCGCCCTGTCGGTCTCCGCCTGCGCCGGCAAGCGCAAGAAGCCCACCCTGGCTTACGAAGAGCGTCCGGTGGAGCTGCTGTATTCGACCGGCGCCAACCGCCTGGACCGCGGCAGCTGGAACGAGGCCGTCGACTATTTCCGCGAGGTCGAGCGCCAGCACCCCTATTCGGAATGGTCGCGCCGCTCGATCCTGATGACCGGCTACGCCCACTACATGGGCAACCAGTACAACGAGGCGATCTCCGACGCCGACCGCTTCATTGGCCTGTATCCGGGCAACCCGTCGGCCTCATACGCCTACTATCTGAAGGCCGTCTGCTATTTCGAGCAGATCGTCGACGTCAACCGCGACCAGGCCGCCACCGAGCAGGCCATGGCCTCCCTGCGCGACGTGGTCCAGCGCTATCCCAACTCGGAATACGCCCAGGACGCCCGCCTGAAGATAGACATGGTCAGCGACCAGTTGGCCGGCAAGGAAATGACCATCGGCCGCTACTACCTGCGCAACGGCCAGACCCTGGCCGCCATCGGCCGGTTCCGCACCGTGATCGACCGCCACCAGACCACCTCGCACACCCCCGAGGCCCTCTATCGCCTGGTCGAGAGCTACTTGACCCTGGGCCTGCTGGACGAAGCCAAGCGCAACGGCGCGGTGCTGGGCTACAACTTCCCGGGCGATCCCTGGTACGCCGAGGCCTACAAGCTGCTGACCAACAACGGCCTCAAGCCCGCCGTCGAGCCGCTGAAGGCCGGCAACAAGAAGAACCTCATCGATCGACTGATCCACGACAAGGACACCACCCTGGCCCCGCCGGGCGAAGCCAAGAAGAAAAAGGGCGGCCTGATGGGCGTCCTGGGCATGTAGAAAACAGCGGGCCGGTCCTTGAAGGATCGGCCCGTTTTTCGTTTCCGGAAGGCCTTGGCGGGCGACGAGAACGCCACGAGAACAAGCCCACTATGAAAAACCGTGATTCCCGGCGATCCTAGGGCTCATGCTGATCGGTCTCTCCATCCGCGACGTCGTGCTCATCGAGAGCCTGGACCTGGCCATCGGTCCGGGCCTGACCGCCCTGACCGGCGAGACCGGGGCGGGCAAGTCGATCATCCTGGACGCCCTGGGCCTGGCCACGGGCGCCCGGGCCGACGCCGGCCTCGTTCGTCGGGGGGCTGCGGGCCACGCCAGCGCCACCGCCATCTTCGCCCTGCCGGCCGACCATGCGGCCTTCGCCTATCTCGACGACAAGGGCCTGGACTACGCCCGCGACGAGGACCTGGTCCTGCGCCGCCAGCTGTCGCCCGACGGCCGCAGCCGCGCCTTCGTCAACGACCAGGCCACCAGCGTCGGCGTGCTCAAGGACCTGGGCGCCCTGCTGCTGGAGGTCCACGGCCAGCACGAGACGGTCGGCCTGCTGGACGTGCGCACCCACCGCAATCTGTTGGACGCCTTCGGGCAGGTTCGTGTCGCGACCGTGGCCTCGGCCTGGAGCGCCTGGCGCGCCGCCCGCGAAAAGGCCGCCGCCCTGCGCGACCTGGCCGACCGCGCCGCCGCTGAGACCGAGGAACTGACCCTGCGGCTGTCGGAGCTGGACCGGCTGGACCCGCGCGAGGGCGAGGAGACGGCCCTGGCCGAGGAGCGGGCCCTGCTGGGCTCGGCCGAGAAGGCCCTGGCCGATATCGCCGCGGCCAGCGAGGCCCTGGGCGGCGACGCCCTGTCGGGCAAGCTGGCCAGCGCCTTCCGCGCCCTGGAACGCGCCCGCGAGCGGGCCATCCAGGCCGGCGCGCCCGCCGATGGCCCGGCCGTCACCAAGCTGGCCGCCGCCTGCGAGGCGGTCGACCGCGCCCTGGTCGAGGCCCAGGAGGCCGCCGCCGCCATCGACGCCGCCGCCGAGGGCTTCGAGTTCGAGCCCGACCGGCTGGAAAAGGCCGAGGAGCGATTGTTCGCCCTGCGCGGCATGGCCCGCAAGCTGAACGTCGCCGTCGAGCTGCTGCCCGGCAAGCGCGCCGAATTCGCCGCCCAGCTGCAGGCCATCGAGTCCTCGGCCGAGGCGCTGACCGCCGCCGAGCGCGACGCGGCCGACGCCCGTGACGCCTATCTCTACGCCGCCCAGGCCCTGTCGGCCGAGCGCCGCGCCGCCGGCGACCGGCTGGCCGCCGCCGTCGAGGCCGAGCTGGCGCCGCTGAAGCTGGAAAAGGCCCGCTTCCGCGTGGCCGTCGAGCCGCTGGACGAGGACCGCGCCGGCCCCACCGGGATCGACCGCGTGGCCTTCGAGATCTCGACCAATCCCGGCGCGCCGTTCGGGCCGATGGAGGCCATCGCCTCGGGCGGCGAACTGGCCCGCTTCGCCCTGGCCCTGAAGGCCGCCCTGGCTGGGCGCGGTGAGGGGCCCCAGCCGCTGATGATCTTCGACGAGGTCGACCAGGGCGTCGGCGGCGCCGTGGCCGATGCGGTGGGCCTGCGGCTCAAGCGCCTGGCCCATGGCTCGAACGGGCAGGGGGCCCAGGTCCTGGTCGTCACCCACTCGGCCCAGGTCGCCGCGCGGGCCGACGCCCATTGGCGGATTTCCAAGTCCGGCGACGACACCTCGACCCGCACCCGCGTCGAGCCGCTGTCGGCCGCCGAACGCCAGGAAGAGATCGCCCGCATGCTGTCCGGCGCCGAGGTCACCGAGGCCGCCCGCGCCGCAGCCAAGGCGCTGATCGGCTGAGGCCCTGCATCCTTCGAGGCCCGCTGCGCGGGCGCCTCAGGATGAGGAATTCAGTGCAAAAGTGGTCCTCATCCCGAGGTGCGAGCCACGGGCGAGCCTCGAAGGATGCAGGGCGGCTAGGCCAGCGCCGGCTCGGCCTTGGGCGCCACGTCCTTGCGCGACCAGCCCTTGATCCAGGCCTGCAGCGGCGTGTCGACGAAGCGTTCGAACAGCCAGGCGGCGACGACGCAGGCGGGCAGGGCCATGGCCCAGGCGGCCCACAGCAGCGGACCCTCCAGGCCCAGCTTGCCGGCCACGGCGCGCAGCAGGCCGAACCAGACCACGGCGACCAGCTGGTTGGTCAGGAACAGCGAGAACGACAGGCGTCCGGCCAGGCCGGCCCAGCCCCAGCCCTTGGCGCCCGAAGCGCCGGCGGCGTAGATCAGCAGGCCCAGCAGGGCTAGGCTGGCATGGTCGAAGCGGCCGAAGACCTGCAGGGCGACGACGCCGACGCCCGCCGCGATGGCCAAGCCGTCGGCCCAACGGGACGAAATCGCCGTCGGCAGGCGGGCGAGCAGCATGCCGAGGATGAACAGCGGGATTCCGCGCACCAGGCCGAACCGCAGCGGCAGCTGGTGACCGGGAATGCCGGTCACCGCCTTGGCGGCGTAGTCCACGGCCAGGAAGATCGCCACGCCGATCAGCAGGGTGGTCCAGGGCGAGCGGATCCTGGCGGTGGCCCGCCAGGCGGCAGGGAAGCCGGCATAGCAGACGATCAGGGCCGACAGGGTCCAGGTCGGCATGTTCCAGCCCGACGGGCCGGGCACGAACCAGGCCTGCATCAGGAAGACCTGCGGCAGCAGCTGATTCCACTGGAACCACTGCGGGTTCTGCGGCGCCAGGCCGACGGCGCCGGTCCCCAGGACGAAGGCCACGAACAGCACCAGCATCACCAGGTGGGCCGGCCAGATGCGCAGGATGCGGCGCTTGAGGAACTCGCCGGTGGTGACGTCCTGGCCCAGGAGACGCGGTCCATAGGTGCGGGCCAGCACATAGCCCGACAGCATCAGGAAGAAATCGGTGGCCAGATAGCCGCGGCCCAGGGCCGGATGCAGGGCGAACAGCGACACGGGGGCCCGCTCCGCCACGTGGTAGAGCACGATGAACAGGGCCGCGACGAACCGCAGCAGGTCCAGGGCGCCGCCACGGGACAGGCCTGGGCCGTTCTGGGACGTGGAGACGGTCTGGGACATGCGGCGAAGCTCCTTTCCCGTGTGGGAGCAAGGTTTGGGCCAGCGTGGCCTTGTACGCCGCGGGGACACGCCCTTGCGACGTGTCCCCATCATTGCGGCGGCCAAGCCGCTGAAATCCCAACGCTAAATCTTTATGCCCCTCACCCCTCCAGACCGCCTTTATCCTGACCTCACCTCGTCGCAGGGAAAGGGCGCATGGCCAGCGACCGATGCGGCGGCGGGGGGCGATCGAGCGGGACTGGGCTGGAGGGGGTTACTCCAGCGTGTCC